>JANXCS010000002.1 GCA_025060105.1 Pseudothermotoga sp.
GTCTCTACATCAAAAGCATCCTCATCTTCAAAATTGTCTATGTTGAATAAAATCACGGTTTTTCCTTCGACTTCAACTATGAAGTTCAAACTGCATTTCACTTCATCGAGCTTTCCTACTTTTCTGAGCGTATCGATACTTTCTTCGTCTAAATGCCTTTCGTACGAAATCACATCGTTTTTCTTCCTTATGGAAGCTTTCCCTCCAACCCAGGATGTGACATCTTCCACAGGAAAACTCACTTTGGAAAGTTTCTTCAGATCATACCCAACCGCAGCTACAAAGATATAACTATCGTTCTTTCTCAATAGAACACTTCCACCTTGAGCTTTTGGAATCGCTTCGATCGCTTTTTCAAGTAAAAATTGATACATCTGCTCGATCTTCGCACCTTGAAGGTATTTCTCCGTGATGTCGAGTAATGCTTGCTGAGCTTTCTTCAAATGTAATTCTTTGTTGTAACTTATCTGAAGTTCTTCGAACTGTAAATTCGTGGTTCTAATCATTTCAGAAAACCGCTCAACCACCAATCTGAGCTCATCGACCTCGGTTTCGATTTTTCCAAAGGTGGGATTTTTCCCAATTTGGTGTTCCTTCAACATCATAGCTACGTTCTGAAGCGGTTCAACCACGTTCTCTTTCATCTTCTTTTGAACTTTCTTTAGAGCAAGCACGTTTGTTGCGAACAATGAGCCGAAAATACTCAAAGATATCGTTAGAGAAACTATGATCTGTCGAATCGCGCTGTATTCAAGAACTATATACGTTCTACCCACTGAAGCGATCGCAACATAACCTACCCAACCGTCCAGATGAGATAAAATCCTTTTTTCTGTTCCCAGCTGTGGCTTGAAGGTGCCTTTAATGGTTCCCCTCTTAGCCACGATCTGTCCAGACTCATCCATTATGTAACTGTTTTCAACGAGCAATCCTTCGGCCAGTCGACTCGCAACAAGATCGAGGCCAATTACCCCGATCACTTCACCATTCTCGTCCAATACTGCTTTTGCAATCGCTATCGCTGGTTCGTTCAATATGGCATGCACGAACGGATCCACAACCACATAATGCTTGGGGTTCTCGATTGCTGCTCTGTACCAAGGTCTTTCCCTCGGATCATAAGCAGGACCATAGTCGTACGGTGGATAAGAAAACATTTTTCCATCCGCACGACCAAAAGCTGGATAAGCCACGAGAGGTGAAAGATTTTCATAGATCTGCTGGAGCAAACTCAAAGTTTCTTCTCGATCTTGAAAGGAATTCGTTTGGGTGGACACGACGTTCAAAAGTTTTCCAAAATACTCTACCGTGTTCGACCAGTTTCTTTCGAGTTTCGTTGCGAGTGCAAGCACTTCTTGCTGGGAAATTTTTAAAAGATAGAGGAACAAGATTGGAAAAATCAAAGCGCAAAAGATGACACTGATCAAGATCGTTCCGCGAAAAGCTTGCTTTTGAATGAAATCTGTGAGCCTTATCTTTCCTTTTTTCTTGCTCACCAAATTGAATGCCTCCCTGTACAGGCTCAGCTTGGTCGTGAGTTCTTGAGCAAGTTCATTTATCTTAGTCTTATTTGTGTTGAAAAATGTGATTTTTAATAACGAATGGACGGTGATGAGAATGTGGGAAAGTCATCTCTTCGCAAAATACAGTAGTTCTGCTTCTATGAACGGGTCAAGATCACCATCCAGGACGGCATCCGCGTTGCTCATTTCGATGTCGGTTCTGTGGTCCTTAACCATCTTGTATGGATGGAGCACATAAGATCTTATCTGATTTCCCCAGGCGATGTCTTTCAGTTCTCCCTGTATTTCCTCGAGTTGTTCACGCCTCTTGGCGAGCTCGAGTTGGTAAAGTCTCGCCTTGAGCATCTTCAGTGCCATCGCCTTGTTCTGATGTTGTGATCTTTCACTTTGGCAGCTCACAACGATACCTGTAGGAAGATGCGTTATCCTCACCGCGGAGTCGGTTTTGTTCACGTATTGACCACCGTGCCCCGAAGCTCTGAAAGTTTCGATCTTCAAATCCTCAGGTCTTACTTCTATCTCTATGTCATCTTCTATTTCTGGTATCACGTTCACTGAGGCAAAAGAAGTGTGACGTCTGTGAGAAGCATCGAACGGAGAAATTCTCACAAGCCTGTGAACACCTCGTTCATGTTTCAACAAGCCGTAGGCATATTCACCCTTGATGAGCACGGTTGCACTCTTCACACCGGCTTCTTCACCAGGCTGAAAGTCCAGCAATTCTACACTGAAGCCTCTCTTTTCAGCCCACCTCATGTACATCCTCAGGAGCATTTGAGCCCAATCGTGAGATTCTGTACCGCCCGCACCTGGATGCACAGACAAATAGGCATTGTTTATGTCCAGAGGATCATTCAGCACAAGTTCCAATTCCAAACGTTTGATGTTTTTCTCCAAATCTGAAACGATTTCTTCCACATGTTGTGCTATTTCACGGTCCTCTTCCGCTAATTCCAGGCCAACTTCAACGTCCTCAAATTGTTTCTTGATCTTTTCGAAATCAAAGAGAAGATCCTTGGCGTGTCTGATCTTCTTAGAGATCTCGGCAGCTTTCTTTGGATCCTTCCATACATCGTTGCTAGAAAGTTGTCCTTCGAGTTCTTCGAGTTCAACCCGCAATTTCTCAGGCTCTATGAGTTTCGACAAACCTTCAAACTTATCCTTCAGTTCTTCTATCTTAACTTTCGTTTCGTAGGCAATCATGTTTTTCACCTCTTTATCCTGAACCGTTTTATCTTCTCGCCTTTCTGCAACTTTCTTCGCTCAGCCCTGTTAACAATGTTGAACTCTTCGTGAACAAGTTTGAGGTTCGACAGGTCTTTTTTTGCCTCACGCTGTGCCTTTTCCTCATCAACTTTCACGACTCTGAACATGAGACCGAGTATCGTATCGATGACACGGGTCATCATCTCATCGAACATAGCGTAAGTTTCTTTTTTGAATTCGATGATCGGATCTCTTTGACCATAGGCTCTCAGATTCACAGCTTCTTTCACATGATCGACTTCTTCTAGATATTGTCTCCAGTTATCATCGACCACACGCAACACCAGGAATCTGAGAAATTTGTCGTACTCTTCTCCTATTTCTTCCCTCTTTGCTAGGTACGCTTTCTTCAACTGTTCTATCAGATAGCTCTTCAGTTTCTCGGAAGTGTCGAATCTGGTCCCGTCGAGATTGATTATACCCTTTGGAAGAATGAATAATGAATTCTTCAAGCCATCCAGATCCCATTCCTTGCCGTTGCAAAAACTTTCTATCCTCTTGTTCACGAATTCCTCTATGAATTTGTACAAATGTTCCTCTATGCTTTTTCCTTCTAAAATCCAATCCCTTAGGGAGTAAACATAATTTCTCTGCGCGTCGAGCACTGTGTCCATTTCCATGAGATGTTTTCTGATGGAAAAGTTGACCCCTTCAACTTTCTTTTGAACTGTTTCAATGAGCTTGGTGAGCAAGGGATGTTCTATGGGCTCATTAGGTTTTATTTTGAGCAAGTTCATAACCTTTTCGAGTTGCTCGGCACCAAAAATCCTTAAAAGATCGTCCTCCAAAGATAGATAGAACCTTGACTCACCGGGGTCACCCTGCCTGCCAGACCTACCTCTGAGCTGATTATCGATGCGCCTGCTTTCGTGCCTTTCGGTACCAATGACATACAAACCGCCGAGCTCTGCCACTCCTTCTGCCAGTTTTATGTCTGTACCACGTCCAGCCATGTTCGTTGCTATGGTGATAGCTCCTTTTTCACCAGCTTTAGCAATGATCTCTGCTTCTTTTTCGTGATACTTGGCATTCAACACCTGATGTGGTATCCCAAGTTTTTTGAGCATGCCACTCAAAAGTTCACTCTTTTCGATGGACGTGGTACCAACTAAGACTGGCTGGCCTTTCTTATAGCGTTCGACGATGTCTTTGACTATCGCCGCATACTTCTCTGCCTGGGTCCTATAGATCACATCGTCATGATCAACCCTTATCATTGGTTTATGGGTGGGTATAACCACGACCTCCATACCGTAAATCTGCTTGAATTCGTCTTCCTCCGTTTTGGCAGTTCCTGTCATGCCTGCCAACTTTTCATACATTCTGAAATAGTTCTGGAACGTGATAGTCGCGTAAGTGATCGATTCCTCTTTTATAGGCACACCTTCCTTGGCTTCGATCGCTTGATGTAAGCCTCCGCTGTAACGCCTTCCAAAGAGTAGTCTGCCAGTGAATTCGTCGACTATGATCACCTCACCGTTCATGACCACGTAGTCAACATCTTTCTTGTACAGATGAAGTGCTTTCAGCGCGTTCAAAAGATAGTACAATTGGTTAACGTTGGTCGGATTGTAAAGATTCTCAACACCTATGAGTTTCTCCGCTTTTGAAATGCCTTGCTCGGTTAAGACAACCGTTCTGGCTTTCTCGTCGATTGTGAAATCTTCGTCTTTAACGAATCTTTTCGCCAAGGAAGCGAATTGTTTGTAAACAGAAGCACCGATTTTGGAGGGACCGGATATGATCAGAGGCGTTCTAGCTTCGTCTATCAATATGCTGTCAACCTCATCTACGATGGCGTAGTAGTGACCTTTTTGTACCTTATCGTTCAGATCGTACACGAGATTGTCCCTCAAGTAATCGAAACCGAACTCGTTGTTCGTACCATAAGTGATATCGCACTCGTAAGCCTGCTTCCTCGTGATCTCAATCAGTTGAACCTCAAAGGCTTGTACGGCATGAGGATTTTTCATCGAATCTTTTAAAAATTCACCATCGTAACCCTCAGGCCAAACGGACAGATTGTGATCGATCGCATATCCAAACATATCTTGATTTTTCCACACAACCTCGTAAGATTTTCCAAGCTGATTTATCACACCGACCCTTAAACCAAGGGAAAGGTACATTGGACCCATCCAGAGCGCATCTCGTCGAGCCAGATAATCGTTGACCGTGACCAAATGAACGTTTTTTCCGCTGAGTGCATTGAAATAGAGGGGCATCGTAGCAACAAGTGTCTTCCCTTCTCCAGTTTTCATCTCTGCAACCTTTCCCTCATGGAGTACAAAAGCGCCAACTATCTGCTCATCGAACGGATATAAACCCAAGACCCTTTTAGAAATGACCCTCGCGAGCGCAAAAGCATCGTATATATAAGATTCATCATAACCGCTTTTCTTCATCTGAATAGCTAGTTCGTAGAGCTCCTTGTTCGTCGCTCTGTGCAGAGGTTTTTCTTTCTGCTTCACTTTCTCTGTCATTTTGAAATAGCGTTTGAGCAACATTTTGTTCCTATCGATGAAGGGAAACATCTTCACATAACCTCCATTCTGTAGATCAAGCACTGACCGTCAAACTGTTGGGTCAGAAAGAACTTACCGGTTGCGTTCACTCCTAGCAAGAGTTTTAACAGTGAGCCAACGTCGATGTAAAGTCTGAGTATGTCTTGATTCGAATAATTGCGTGCGATGTATTGATATGCTACATCGTCTCTCAAACGCTTCCTGTTTGCGAGACGTTCGTATTCGTCTTTGGTCAAGTTTGTCATGATGAAGCGCTTTTCCGACGGAAAGAAACTTATGAAACCGTTGAGTATGGGTAATCTCATTTCATTTCCAAATGATCTTGCGCCATACTTGATCAAAAATCCGGGATCAATCTCTTTCGAAAGCTCAAAAACTGCAGCCAAGCGAATTTGCTCACCGAACAGATCACCCGTCATGTACACACGTCCTGTGCTGAATTTCAAGATATATGAGACAATATCATAAATCTTTTTCAATTCATCCTGCGCACCCTGAAACCACTGTGAAAGTGATTCAGCAAGATCCATCGGTCCTGCCGCGGTCGCAGAGAAAGCAAAGTTACCGATGAAGGGCATACCAAGCATGACCGTACTCGATGAAACGTACCTTTCCATACCTTTACTCGAGCTGAGTTGTTGGCGAACTTCTATTTTCAGAGATTCACCGACGGGAATGCCGATGACAGTGACATAATCTGTTTCTGCATTGTTACTCGACACGAATGGCCCTTTTATACGGAACGAATCTTTCCTGAAAAAACCGTAGAGCCACGCAGATTGATTCAACAATTCCCTTACGGCTATCTCTTCACTTTTCAACTGCATTGGGGCAAGATCGTAAGCATCCACGGCCTTCATCAAAGCAGTTCTACTCCCAGAAATTACTAAATAACCCTCGTGCACCGCAGCAAAAATTGCAACATCTGTATCGTGTAACGTCCAAACTCTATCGCTCTTCGTCAACTTCAAATCCATCAGCCTAGCCATGAGACGGAGTAATTGCTCTGGTTTCGACGATTTGAGAACTACAATGGAATTGCTACCGATGTTCCTGAGCACCTGAAAGTAGTAGTTCAAATCCAGCGAAAAGAACTGATCAAGGGTGAACTCGGTACCCTTCGATGCGAAAAGTATGTCACCTTCTAAAGCCTCGTAAACTGTGTTCATCGAGATACCCATGCTGTTACACGTGTTCTCAAGGAGCGATATGAAGACATTTTCAAGGGCTATTTTGTCTCCTTTCAGGATGAATCGAAACAGAGGCACATTGCTCAGCCTGTTGTAATAAAGGGAATTTCCTTTCAAAAGTACAAAAAAGTCGTAATCTTTTGGGACGAAAGATGTCACATCCGCAAGCAAAGCAACACACAAAAGAGCGAACAAAATCAATGAAAATCGTTTCATGTTTTACCCCTGCCCCGAAATCTGTTCCAAAAAGCTTCCACAATTTTTGAGACTGCCTCCATGCTGAATTCGTTCGCGCCTTTTCTTTTCAGATGGATAAAATATTCAAGTTGGCCGTCTCTCCCTGGCACATCACATCCGATCAAACTTACAGGGTACAAACGGTTTTCCTGCGCACATTTGAAGACCTCCATCAAGGTTTGAACATGAGCGGATACAGATTGTTTCAAACTTCTTCCAAGTTCGTACTGTGGTTTGAATAAAACTATAGCTTCACCATCTTCCTTGAGGATTCTATCTATGGCTGGGAGTATCAATTTCAGCGAGATGAAAGAAACATCACACAGAACGATATCAACCTTTTCACCAAGCACTTCCGGTGTCAGATACCTTGCGTTGAACTTCTCAATCGAAAATACTCTCGGATCTCTTTTCAAAGATTCATCGAGCTGGTTCTCGCCCACGTCTACCGCAAAAACCTTCGAAGCACCTTTCAGCAGAGCGAAGTGTGTGAACCCACCAGTGGATGCACCTATATCACACACAACTTTTCCAGAAAAGTCAACTCCGAGGGTCTGCCAAGCACTTTCAAGCTTTTCTCCACCCCTACTGACGTACACTCGCTCGTGCAAAATTGAGATTTGGACATTCTCCTCAACGAGTTTACCTGGTTTGGTACAGATCGAACCATTGACCAGAATGCGACCGAGTTTTATGAGATCGGCCGCTTGGGATCTACTCTTCACAAAGCCCTTTCTGAGCAGAAGCACATCTAGCCTCAACGTCTTTCTACCACCCAGCATCCAGATTCTCCGACTAAAACGACGCCCCAGTCAAAAAAGCGAACGACACTGATACCATCGAATCGGAAAATTTGGTCTGCATACACCGTGGCTTTTGAACCCTCAAGCAAAACACTCATGTCTGCACTTCTTATGAATCTTCCTTTTTTCTCTATCAATGCAATTATACCCTCCTGAGAGACACCGAAGTCTTGACAATACCTCTCTTGTATTGGTTCTCCCTTTTCATTGAGTTGAAGTAACTTCTCACCGGAGGCAACGTAAACCTCACCTTTATGTACGGCCAATCCCCATGCACCCGGTACAAGCTTTTCCCAAATCAAACGTCTACTTTTCAGATCGAACGATCTCACATAACCAGCTATGTCTAGCACGTACAATCTCTGCTCAATACATACCCATTCGATTATTGGACCACTCACACGCATGAACCAGGAAAGATCCAAAGGTGCGATCATGCCACAAGAAAGCACCAAGAGATCTTTGCTGCGACCCACAACAGTCGTTTGAAAGCTAGAACCTTCTGATTTAACCATCACGCGCCAAGGTATGATCCTATCATCCACCACGTCGAACGGTTCTTGAGCCACTATGCTCTTGCCATCTGGAAAGGTGAGCGATCCATCTCTGTAGATGACATAACCTTTAGAGGTTTTGTACACCATCTTGGCACCTTCGAAGAACGATGTTTTTGCCAGAGTGGTATCTTCATCTATGTAGATCACCTTACCGAAGAGATTGTAGAAACCTTCTGAAAGCAATTTTCGTTCACCATTCACGGTGAGTGAAACGATCTTTTCAGGCACCTTGATCTCAACAGGTTTGGTCTGTCCGATTCGCTTCTCAAAGATGATACGGTCCGCCACGAGCACACTGTAACCTGCTTCTGGGAACTCAATGAAACTGAACAGCTCTCTGAGCTTCTCGACAAGTTTCGCTGAGAAATCTTCTTCTTTCCACAGTTCGTCAGAATTATCCCACTGCCAATCCCGATAAATCAATTTCGTATAGATCAGACCAGATTGCTTTCTAACTTTTGTATAAAGAACATCAGCTATACCTACGAGTACGCCCACACTGTTTAAACAAGATTCAACAACGCCTTTCAGTTCGCTCGGCCCATCGTATGCGAGCGTGACCAGTGGAAGCTGCATCCACTTTTTAATCAAGAGAATATCATCAGAAGCAGGTTCAGTTTCACCAATGTAATAGAGCACGCCATTTTGCTGAACGATGTTCAGTTTCCTACCAAACAAGTCTAATTTTCCAACCTCGAAGGCCATCAAAACTCCACAGAGTAGAAGTATAACCCATGTGCAGGTGCCGTAGCTGGAGCTACCGATCTGCTCTTCGCCTCGAGTATCTCTTTTATTTTCTCTGGTTCCCATTGCCCAGTCCCCACTTTCACGAGTGCTCCAACGATATTTCTGACCATCCTACGCGCGAAAGATCTACCTTCAATGCGTATCAAGATCAGTCTTTTCCTCAATCGTAAAATCCGGATTCGGTAAATGGTCCTCACCGTGCTCTCATCGTCTTCAACTTTTATAAAGCTTTTGAAATCATGCTCTCCTTCCAAATAGCTTGCGGCTGCACGCATCTTTTGCACATCAAGATTGTAAGGGAACCACCACGCATAATGCCTGATGAACAGATTCGGTTCTGGAGCGTTGTAGATGAAGTAATGATAGACTCGTCTTTTGGCCTCGAAACGTGGATGAAAGTTCCTATCGACTTCGATTACCTTTCTGACGTACACATCGTCTGGCAAATTGGCGTTCAATGCGTTTTTCATACTGATTTCGTCTATATCTATGGGACTGTCAAAAACCACAACTTGACCAAGTGCATGCACACCCGTATCGGTTCTGCCAGAAACCAGTACGTTCACTTTGGTTTTGAATATCCTCTCGAGCGCGTTCTCAATGACCCCTTGAACGGTTCTCACACTCGGTTGAGTTTGAAAGCCAAAAAAGTTTGTACCGTCGTACGCTATCACAGCCATGAATCTCTTCATGGACGCTTTCCTCCTTCTAAAACTCACGGAGAGGGACTGTAAGCCGGATTCTGTCGAGGGTGGTCATCTATCTAGGGGGAGCATTTCTGCCCCCCTCAAGCGGCCTACCCGGGGTTATGGGCGGGCCACCCACCCCTGCTTGGCCTTGCTCCAGGTGGGGGTTACCGAACCACTGGGTCACCCCAGTGTTGGTGAGCTCTTACCTCACCTTTTCACCCTTGCCCTGCTCGGGCGGTTTGAAGTTTCTGTGGCCCTTTCCGAGGATCGCTCCTCCTGGGTGTTACCCAGCACCCTGCCCTACGGAGTCCGGACTTTCCTCAAGCCTCAAAAGGCTCGCGACCACCCGTCCCTCTCCGCGATCAGAGATGAAATCTATCGTTGATTTTTAGCAGTCTCCCATTGAAAGCTTCGCTGAACTTCATCTTCCTCTTGCCTGGAAATTGAATGTGAGAAACCAGCACAAGACCAGAAGAAGTCGTTACGAGAGCCCCATCATGATTGATATGAGCGATGACGCCTGGCTCGTCAGTTTCACATCGTTCAATCGACTTTGCCCCGAAAATTTTAACATACACTCCGTTGAGTACCGCCCTGGCACCAGGCTTCGAATCGTACGCTCTTATTTTATCCTTCACTTTTTCAACCGGCCGTGAAAAATCAACGAGCAAGTCTTTCTCCTCGATCTTAGGCGCGTAGCTGGCCCGTGATTCATCTTGGGGAGTTAACGGGTGAGAAAAAGGGTCTTTGAGAAAATCGATCAACATTTTGCAACCTAGTTCAACGAGCTTGGCCTCAACTTCATCGAAAGTTTCAAACTCTCCTATTTTTAAACTTTCTTGCATCGCTATTGGGCCAGCGTCGAGCTGTTCGGTGAGTTTGAAAATAGTCACACCAGTGATCTTCTCACCATTTTCGATGGCACGTTGAATCGGTGCAGCTCCTCTGTATTCAGGAAGCAATGATGGATGAACATTGTAAAAAGGTAACATATCGAGATAATGCTTCGATATGATACGACCATAGGCCACGACAATACAAATGTCCGGTTTCAACATCTCAAATGGCACGAGTTTGAGCTGTTCGTAGACTGGTATGGCTGCTTTTTTTGCAAGTAATTTAACGGGGCTCGGCGTGGGTTTCAAGCCCCTACCTGCTGGTTTATCTGGCTGTGTGACCACCGCAACAACATTCACATAATTTTCTAGCAACGCTTTCAGATGCTCCGCCGCAAAGTTTGGTGTTCCAAGGAAAAGTACTTTCATCTTTTTCACCTTTGGTGAACTGAGCGTTTCACTATGTCTAGCAGCTTTTCACGTATAGCTGCTCTTCTCTCTGCTGGTATCAAATCAACGAAGAGTATCCCATCCAGATGGTCATACTCATGTTGAACGATTCGTGCACTGTAGTCGACAAATTTTTCTTCTCGCTCGACGTTATTTTCGTCCCTATATTTGACGATCACTTCTTTGCTGCGTTCAACGTTCTCAAAAATCTCGGGAACACTCAGACATCCTTCTTCACCAACGATCTTTTCCTCACTTTTGTAGACAATCTGCGGATTTATCATAACCCTTGGTTTACCATCGTCCATCACGATTATTCTCAGAGATACTCCGAGCTGAGGAGCTGCTAAACCGATACCATCGTTCGCGTACATGACTTCAAACATCTCCTTGACAAGGTTCAAAACGTATTCATCTATTTGAGAGACCTCTTTAGCCTTCTTCCTGAGCACAGGATCTCCGAGCAATCTTATCTTCCTCACGTTTGGCTGCCTCCCTCAATCTGTTCAACAATCGTTCGTTTGTCATAAAGACAGTTATGGGTGTGACTGAAACATAACCTTGTTTGACAACGATGTAATCACAATCGCTCCTTTCATCGTCCTCAATCACATCACCATACATCCAGTAGTACGTGTTTCCCAACGGATCTACACGAGCCTCAAACCTGTCGGCATATCTTCTCGCACTTTGACGCGTTACTTTCCAACCTTTGATCTGTCCAGGCGGGAAGTTCAAATTCAAAGCTGTGAACTTTTCAATTAAAGAAAGATCGAATTCCTCGATGAACCTTAAAGAAAATTCAGCCGCGGTTTTATAGTCAAAATCCTCATTTGCAGGTGCCGACAAAGCGAGGGAAGGTATACCGAGCAAAGCACCTTCTATGGCTCCAGAGACTGTTCCGGAGTAAACTATGTCCGTGCCAAGGTTATAGCCAAAGTTGATTCCACTCACCACAAGATCTATGTTCTTCTCACCGATTACCTCAACACCTAACTTCACACAGTCTGCCGGAGTTCCGGTTGTGGCATAGACTGGTATGTGCTCAAAGACTTTCACTCGCTTTACCCAAATGGGCATTCTCACGGTGATAGCATGACCCGTGGCACTCTGTTCCGATTCAGGTGCTACAACTAAAACATCGTGTCTTTTGGAAAAAATTTCTGCCAATGTCAGCAATCCCACGGACGTGACACCATCATCGTTTGTAATCAGAATACGCAACATCATCACCTCTCGCCGCAGGTTGATTTTATCACAAAGTCTCTCATTACCTCTTTCTGGGATCTTCGCTCAATACGTGTTACAATTTATTGTTGAACAGTCTTGAGGTGGGAACGATGAAGGAATTTTACGACGTGGTCGTTGTCGGTGCGGGCCATGCTGGTGTAGAGGCTGCGCTGGCGACAGCGAGATGTGGTTTCAAAACCCTCCTGATGACCTCCAATTTGGATAGAGTTGCATGGGCTTCATGCAATCCAGCCATTGGGGGACCAGCGAAAGGAATCGTCGTGCGTGAATTAGACGCACTTGGCGGTCAAATGGCTAAAACAACTGACCGAACAATGATCAACGTGAGAATGTTGAACACCAGCAAAGGGGCTTCTGTGAGAGCATTGCGTGCTCAGATAGATAAAGTCGCGTATAGCCAGATGATGAAAAGTGTTTTGGAAGAAACGAATGGTTTGTTCCTAAGGCAAGCTGAAGCAAGTGATATCGTTGTTGAAAATGGGTGCGTCAAAGCTATTGTTGACAAACTGGGTGTGATTTACGAAACGCGCGTGGTCATACTGACCACTGGAACGTTTTTGAACGGAAAGATCTTCATAGGCCGGCAAACTTTTGAAGCAGGAAGGTTGGGAGATTTCCCAGCAAAAGGTCTTTCAGAAGCGTTGGTGAAACTCGGCTTCAAAATGGGCAGATTCAAGACAGGAACACCCGCTCGAATACTGGGTAAAACCATAGACTTCGAGAAAATGAAGCGTCAAGACACAGCGGACGAACCTCTGTGTTTTTCTCACTATAGCGATCCGGTGGTCTTACCGAAGGACTATCCCTGCTGGCTCACTTACACGAACGAAAGAACGAAAAAGATCATAGAGGAAAATTTGATCTATTCACCCCTATACGGTGAAGTGAAGCTTATCACTGGAAAAGGTCCAAGGTATTGTCCCTCCATAGAGGACAAGATCGTGAAGTTTCCAGAGAAACTCTCTCACCAGATCTTCGTTGAACCAGAAGGGAAAAACACGGACGAATATTATTTGAACGGCTTGAGTACGAGCTTACCCTACGAAGTACAGGTAGAATTGATCAGGACCATCCCTGGGCTTGAGAAAGCACACATCGTTAGGCCAGCATACGCGATAGAGTACGATTACATTGATCCTAGGCAACTGTATCATACGCTCGAGAGTAAACTCGTCGAAGGATTGTTTTTCGCTGGTCAGATCAACGGCACAAGTGGTTATGAAGAAGCTGCTGGACAAGGTATAGTGGCTGGTATAAATGTGGTGCAAAAACTCAGAGGTGAAGAACCTATACACATAGACAGATCAGAGGCGTACATCGGTGTGATGATAGATGATCTAGTTTCGAAGGGCGTAGATGAACCATACAGACTTCTAACCTCACGCGCAGAATACAGGCTCATACTCAGACACGACAATGCCCATCTAAGGTTGGTGGAAAAAGGTTATCGCGTTGGGTTGGTTCCGAAATGGTTCTATGAAAAAGTGATTAAGCTGAAACAAAGAATTGAAGAAGAAGTCAAAAGACTGAAAGAGACTGTGGTGAGACCAACAAACCAAGTGAACGATTTGCTAGTGCAAATCGGCACGCAACCACTCCGACAACCAACATCCCTTTTCACCCTCATGAAGAGGCCGGATGTTTCTTATAACAAGATCAAGATACTAGATCCTTCGCCCATAGAAGATCCCGAAGTAATTGATCAAATCGAACTCTCCGCTAAGTATGAAGATTACATAGAAAAGATGATAGAAGAAGTGCGGATGCTTAAAAACCTTGACGAGATAAAGATTCCACTCGATATCGATTATAAGAGAGTGGTCAATTTATCTCGAGAAGCACAGGAGAAATTATCTCGTGAAAGACCGAAGACCGTCCTTCAAGCGTGCCGAATACCTGGAGTAACGCCATCTGACATAGCCGCTTTGATAACGTTTTTAAAAAGCGGTGAAAAAGGTTCAGAATGGAGAGTCGAAGAGGATGGCTGATCCTTTAGAAATCGCTTCTCAGATACTGAGACTTTCGACGAGAAATTTCAGTGAAGAAGACAAAGAAAAGCTCGCAAGAGCCTATAGGCTGGCTGTTTACGCTCATGAAGGTATGTACCGAGAGTCTGGTGAACCATTTGTGAATCATCCTGTCGAAGTGTGTAAGATCCTGGCGAAAATGAACGTAGACATCGACACACTGATAGCTGCCATGCTGCACGATGCCGTGGAAGATAGCCAGGGAAAAGTGAAACTCGAAGATTTAGAAAAGGAGTTCGGCAAAGAAATCGCACGGATAGTCGATGGCGTAACGAAGGTGAGCAGGATTAATGCGCCTGTTGACTCAGCCGATTCTCTCCTCAAACTTGAAACCATTCAAAAAATGCTTTTTGCTATGGCTGAGGATATAAGAGTCATAGTGGTAAAACTAGCCGACAGGTTGCACAACATGAGAACGATCGATTTTGTAAAGGATGAGCAGAAAAAAATCTACAAAGCAAAAGAAACGCTCGAAATTTACGCTCCCATAGCCCACAAGTTGGGTATCTACACGATCAAGTGGGAATTGGAAGACCTTTCTTTCAAAACTCTCAACAGAAACGAGTACAACAAAATCAAGATGCTCGTAGCTGAAAAGAGGAGAGAAAGAGAACAAAGGATAAACGAGTACGTTCAGCTGCTCAAGAATGCACTGCACCAGAATGGTATAGAAGCTCATGTTGAGGGACGATTCAAACATTACTACAGTATCTGGCAGAAGTTGAATCAAAAAGGAAAAGATTTCGACGAGATTTACGATCTTTTTGGAATAAGAGCAATCGTGAATGATGTTACCACTTGTTACAACGTTTTAGGTATCGTACACAGCATTTGGAAACCTTTGCCAGGGAGAGTTAAGGATTACATAGCTGCACCGAAATCGAATGGTTACAGATCGCTCCACACAACAGTCATAACAGGATACGGCGAACCATTAGAAGTGCAGATCAGAGACTGGGAGATGCACGCAGAGGCGGAGTATGGATTAATAGCTCATTGGATATACAAAGAAGGTATCAACGTGAGAACTATGCAAAAATGGGTCTCACAGCTCCTTGAATGGAGAAAAGAGTTAACGAAAAATCTGACAGGTTTAGATGAACTCAAGAAAGAGCTCCAAATGGATGAAGTCTTCGTCTTCACACCGAAAGGTGAAGTGAAACATTTACCTATTGGTGCGACTCCCATAGACTTTGCCTACGCTGTGCACACAGAGATCGGCCATCACTTTGCAGGTGCGAGAGTGAACGGTCGACTCGTTCCTATAGACTACGAATTGAAGAATGGTGACATAGTCGAAATCATTGTCAACAAGTCTGGTAGACCGAGTTTGGATTGGTTGAAGTACGCTAGATCACCGCGCACTAAAGCAAAGATAAGGAAGTTCTTCAGAGAACAGCTTCAAACTGAACTGATAGAAAGAGGTAAAGACGTTCTCAGGCGTGTGAGTAAACAGTTTGCAAAACCTATCGAGGAGATCATGAAATCAACAGAAATGAGGAAATACCTTCAAAACCAAGGAATCGATGAAAACGAGTTTTTCAGCAGGATCGGTGAAGGTACAATAGGTCCGAAAGAACTGGTGAGGTTACTCAGTCCTTTGAGGGAGACAGACGATCAGAAGACCCTTAAGCGCTCCAGGAGTCGATCAAAAAGCAGGCTGGAAGTCGAAATAGATGGTTTGAAGAACATAGAAATACACCTAGCGAAGTGTTGTGGACCTATACCTGGAGACAGCATAGTGGGTGTTGTGAGTCGAAGAGGTATCACCGTGCACACTGTCGATTGCAAGAATGCTAAGGACGTCGATCCAGAAAAGATTTTCAACGCACGTTGGAATGGACAATCACAAGGGCGCTATCAAACAACTTTGAAAGTGGAATTCAGGGACAAGTCCGAGATAGGAAAACTCGTTCAATCACTGGAAAATAAGGGAGCTAACGTGGTGAGAGCTGAGCTCGTTTCCACGAAGTGGAGTTACTCTATAGCTTCACTGACTGTGCTGGTCAGCGACACAAGCCAACTCAGCGAGGCAGTGAAAGTGCTTGAAAGTAATCCTGCAGTCATAAGGGTCGAGAGGGGGCGAAACGTCTGAGAGCGGTCGTACAAAGGGTGCACAACGCATCCGTGTCAGTTGATGGAAAACTCGTAGGTCAAATCAACGCAGGGTTGCTAGTCTACCTCGGTGTGGGGAAGAATGATACAGAGAAGGACGTGGAATGGATGTGTGACAAGATAGCAAACTTGAGAATTTTTGAAGATTCCAATGGAAAGATGAACCTGAGTTTGCTACAAGTAAATGGTGAATTGTTAGTGATTTCTCAATTCACCCTTTATGGAGATTGCAGACGCGGTAGAAGGCCTTCCTTCGACGAAGCTGCTCCACCTGAGATCGGTGAGAAATTGTACGAAATGTTCATCGAGAAAATGAAGCAACAGGTCAAAAGGGTCGAAAAGGGAATCTTCGGAGCCCACATGGAAGTCGAATCGATGAACGATGGCCCAGTCACTATTCTGCTCGATAGTGAGAGGAGATTTTGATGTTGCTTCATGTGTGCTGTGCGCCGGATGCGACAATAGCTGTAGAAAAGTTGAGATCAATTGGGATAGAACCAACATTGTTTTTCTATAATCCCAACATTGAACCAAAAGAAGAACTTGAAAAACGTATGCATGAGACTGTTAAATTATCGAGGCTCTGGAACGTAAAACTCATCGTCGTCGAGGGCGGAGAGAAAGATTGGTACAAATCCGTGAGTAACTTCTTGCACCTCACAGAAGGATCAAAACGCTGTGAAGAGTGTGTAAAGCATCGTTTGTTGATAACTGCTCAGTTTGCTCGAGAAAGAGGTTACAAGGTCTTCACCACCACGTTGACCGCCAGTCCGAAAAAGAACGCTAAATTGATAAACACTATTGGACTCGAGTTTGCAAAGCGGTTGAACATTTCTTATTTTCAGAGTGATTTCAAAAAGCAGAATGGTTTTTTGAGAAGTGTACAATTGAGCAAAGAACTTGGATTGTACCGCCAAAATTATTGTGGATGCTTGAAATCTCTAAAAGAGAGGAATGAAAGGAATGCGTTGCATAATCTTCAACAATGAAGAGATAATCAGGGACGATTTGGGTGTGGCGAAGGAACTTTTCAGTTATGCTCGTCTTGTTTTACAGTCTGGCACGGTTGTATCGGTGAGATCAACTGGCCTTGACATAATACTCATGCCGATCGACACGATAGCGGGAAAGTTGGTTCTGGGACTCCTCAAGGATGAACCTTTGTTCGAAGCTATGCGTTATTACGTCGATCATCTTCTTTTGAATGCAAAAAGATGGCCTACAGTTGTTGAGAAGCTCGCAAAGTATTTGGATCCATGGCAAGGTAAAAGGTATGTCGGACTTCTGTCCTCCGCGGAGATTGAGAAAAGATTTCTAGCTCGAGAAAAGTTAGCTTCAATCGCACTGAGGATCATAAATGTGGGAGAGTACGATTTGTACGTGTTTTCAACAGAGCTATTATCACCAATAATCAGTTCCAAGCTGTGTGTATCGAGTTTCTGTGACGATCCGAAAGAAGCTATAAGACAAGCTTTGATCGTTGAAAAATACGTTCGGGGTCAAGGCGTTTTCTTTTACGAAAAGTTACACGAATACGATCTGCTCGTTCAAGTTGATCCCTCGGACGTGAGGATTGTTCGATACAGGCTCCTTTCATCGAGCCTTGAAGATTTCGCAAAAAAGATGAATTCAACGGTGAAAGAAGCTTTTCAACTGCAATGTGAACTCGAAGAGAAATATCTGTTGAGTTTCAACGTTGGTATGGAATGTTGTCTCTATGCTCGAGGATTGACTACGAAAGATCCGGGAGGACACCAAACATGAAAGAATTGTTCTGCTTTTCTTTCAACGCCAATCCTCTGAACGTGAGGGTGACTCGCGCTGCGGTGAGAAGTTTTTTGTTGCAACGGAACATACCAGAAGAGTTAGTCTGGGACATAGAGATCGCAGTCAACGAGGCTCTCACAAACGTAATTAAACACACCTACAAGTATGATCAAACAAAAATCATAAAAATGTCCATCTCATTGGACGAAAAATCCGTAGAAATTTTCATCAGAGATTTCGGCGATCACGTCGATCCAAAATCTTTGCAACCGAGGATCCCTGACCCAGAGCGTGAAGGTGGTTTTGGTCTTTTCATAATACACAGAGTGTTCGATTTAGTAGAATTCGTTAACGTTCATCGAGGAAACCTCTTGAGACTGGGTAAATCACTGAGAGGTCGAGATGTTTGAAAGTCCACATCGTTGGTGCGGGGTTAGCTGGTTCGGAAGTTGCCTACCAACTCGCCATTCGTGGTGTTGATGTTATCCTCCACGAAATGCGACCCATTAAGATGACCCCTGTGCACAGAACTGGTCTCTTCGCGGAGCTTGTTTGCAGCAATTCCTTTAAATCAGATGAACTGTTGAATGCTTCAGGCTTGTTGAAGTGTGAAATGGAACTCTTCGGTTCACTCATAGTGAGGATCGCTAGGGAATGTCGAGTACCAGCTGGTAAGGCTTTAGCAGTAGATCGGGAAAAATTCTCAACCAGGGTGACGGAGGAGGTCTTGAAAGCTGGTGTTGAGTTGATCACCGAAGAAGTCACCAAAATCGAGGAAGACGAAGATCTATGGGTAATCGCCACGGGACCAGCCACCAGTGAAAACTTGTCACGTTGGTTGATGGAAAAACTTGAAAATGCTCTGTACTTCTTCGACGCAGTGGCTCCAATCGTTGCAGCTGACAGTATCGACTTTTCGAAGGTTTTTTTCGGTGATCGCTATGGTGTGGGAACAAAAGACTACATAAATTGTCCAATGGATGAAAAGCAGTACGAAGAATTCTACGAAGCTCTCGTCGACGCGGAAGTGATACCAATGGAAGACTTTGACAGTTCATTGCTCTTTGAACGGTGCAAACCCGTTGAAGAAATAGCAAGGTCCGGTAAACTGGCTCTGCTGTATGGTCCTTTGAAACCTGTAGGCTTGATCGACCCCAGAACGGGTAAACAACCATATGCAGTTGTACAGCTGAGAAAGGAAAATATCGAGGGAACGATGTACAATATAGTGGGCTTTCAAACACGTCTCAAATGGCCAGAACAAAAAAGGGTCATCAGATTGATTCCTGGTCTGGAAAATGTAGAGATACTCAGATATGGGGTTATGCACCGAAATTTTTACATCAATTCTAGAAAAGTACTCGATAGATATTTCAGACTCAAAGGATCAGAAAGGATTTTCTTCGCGGGTCAGATAACGGGTGTGGAAGGTTATCTAGAATCTGCAGCCAGTGGAATCTATGTAGCCTTCAACGTATACAGACAGTTGAAAGGGAAAAATCTACTGTGTCTTCCCACGTCGACCTTGATGGGAGCACTCTTTGATTACGTTTGCAATGGTCTAACAGAGCAGTTGCAGCCTATGTACGCAAACTATGGATTACTGCGAGACGGTAAAAACAGATTGAAATTGGCCGAGAGATCATTAAGAGACCTTGAAAAGTTTTTGGTGGAGTCAGGGTGGAGAGAGGGATAGGGACGATGAAGGTTCAAATCAAGGTTTCCCAAGATGGTATGGAAGCTCACATGATTGTGTCGGCGGAACCAACGGAAGAAATCTCCAAAGAGGAATTACTTTCACAATTGAAAGCGCATGGAATCGTTTACGGGATCATGGAAGACGCCGTTGAAAGTATCGCAAAATCCAGAATATTGGATAGACCCATTCTCGTCGCTGTCGGGAAGAAGCCTGTAGATGGAAAAGATGGACAAGTCGTCATCCTGAAACCAGAACAAACTGAAGAAGAACCAACAGCAGCTGACAGAGGAAGAATAGATCTGAGAGAACTACCAAAGCGCATGAGAACGATAGTCAGATCGGGTCAACCAATCGCAGAGATCGTTCCACCCACCGAAGGGGAAGAAGGGCGAAACGTGTTAGGTAGAATCTTGAAGCCTAAACCAGGTAAACCTGCTCAATTCAAGCTTGGTAGGAACGTAAAGATCTTCGAAGAAGGCAAAAAGATAATTGCGGCAGTCGATGGCATTTTAATCGCGACACCTGATGGTACCATCGATGTGAATGAAATTTTGAATATACCTGGTGACGTCGACTACTCTACAGGCAACGTCGAATTTCCAGGTGATGTGCATATCAAAGGTGACGTCAAACCTGGTTTCAGTGTGAAAGCAAAAGGGGATGTCTCGGTTGGAGGTGTGATAGAAGCGGCCACTGTGGTTTCTTTCGAGGGAAGCGTTTCAAGTCTAGGTATAAAAGGTAGGGAGAAAGGTATCATCAAAGCGAAGGAAGAAGTTCAAGCAAAGTTCATTGAGAACGCCATCGTCGAAGCAGGAAAAAGAGTTATCGTCCATGGACCAATAACAAACTCACAGATCAAAGCTGGAGAAGAAGTGATCGCGAAAGGGAACAAAGGTGTTATAGTTGGTGGAACAGTTTCGGCAGGTCGTTACGTGGAAGCAGAGGAGATCGGTTCTGAACTTGCTGTGAGAACGCACGTGGAAGTTGGGATGGAACCAGAAGAAAGAGAAAGAATGAAATTGCTCAAAGCACAGCTCGAACTTGATAGGGAGAATCTGAACAAGCTGATCAATGTTTACAAAACGCTGAAGGAGATCATGGACAAGAGTCAGGGTAAACTTCCTCCAGACAAGATCGAATTGTTCAGGAAAGTAGGGCAGAGCTTAATAAATCTGAGAAACAACGTGGAGGTAATGGAAAAAGAACTTGAAGAAATTCAAAAAAATGTGAGGCAGAAATACACAACCGCAAAGGTAGTGGCACGCAAAGTTATGCACCCTGGCGTCGAGGTGAACATCTTCGACAAGAGGTATTACAATGAACGTGCCATTCAAAAAGTTGTGGTCCTCATCGAAAACGATGAAATAAGAGTCGGAGGTTACTCCGGTGGTTCTGAAAGTTAAACCACGCTTCAGACCCATCGTTTGGGGTAACCCGAAACTGAACAGATCCTTCAACATCGAAGCTGATCCACCGATCGGTGAGGTTTGGTTACTTTCTGAAGTTGAACCTCTCATTACAAGCATCGATGGTGTACAGAATCTAAAGCTGAAAGATTTGCTCGACAAATTCGATTTGAGATTTCCGAGATTTCCGGTGCTGATAAAGATAGTTTCACCTGCACAGTGGCTCTCCATCCAAGTTCATCCAGACGACGAGCTAGCTAGAATCTTGGAAAACGAGCCTTGGGGTAAAACCGAGTGTTGGTATTTCGTTGAACCTGGCGAAGTGGCATTGATCCCGAGGGGCACAGAGCTGAAGTATCTGTCAGATCTCGATCAAGTACGATCAAAACTTGTATTCCTCAACATGAAACCTGGAGAACTTCTCTTCATCCCCGCCGGCCTCGTGCACACGCTAGGACCAAACAGCTTGGTCATTGAAATTCAGCAAGCTTCTGATTTAACATACAGAATCTATGATTGGAACAGAGGCAGAGAATTACACTTGGAAAAAGCAATGAAAGCCTTAAAAGATTTCGATCTTGAAAAATTGATACACAAAAATTTTGAGAGACTACACTGTGAACTTTTCAGTGTTTATCGTGTGATAGGTCGAACACACTTACCTGGCTTTTCGATAGTGATCTTTTTGAACGAAGGTGTGATAGCCAAGTACCGTGCAAAGCCGTTCGAAACTTTCATCTCAATGAATGAAACTTTGGAAGGCGACGCAATCGTAGTCAAGATAAGAAAGAAGTGAAAAATGACGTCGCTGGACACGCCCAGCGACGTTCATTCCTCCTCATCGGCTTCCTCTTCTTCCTCAGCCGACTTGATTTTTTCGTATAGCTCTTTGAAGATATCTCTCACCGTACGAATCTTTTCAAGTTCCTCGTCAGCTATCGTGACACCGAACTCATCCTCGATCGCCATAGCCAAATCCACGAGGTCCAGCGAGTCCGCGTCGAGGTCATCGATGAGATCAGCATCATCCGTAACCTCATCGATATCAACACCAAGTTTGTCAGCGATGATCTCTTTGATCCTTTCCATGAGTTCCTCCTTGTTCACTACTGCCTCCCTCCCATCGATCCCGAGTCACGATATTATAAAGCATCACTCACGTAAAATGTCAAGAGTTAACCACGAAGTTCACGGGGAAAATCTTCTGAAGAGTTCTAAAGTATTCTTGGCAAGTCGTTCTATTGAAAGTTTTTCGAAACCTTTCAAATAGGTTTTGACTGTTCCACGCAACGGTTTTAACCAACAGGTTGGTATCGATTCCACCCCGAGCAAAACTCCCAACACAGTTCCAACTTCTCCAGCATTGCAATCAACGTCAAAACCCATCTTTAAGACTATCTCCATACTCGCATCGAAATTCGCTTCACCGAACCAAAGTGCTGTCACCACACAACAAAGATTGGGATACACATGGATCCAATTGTAATTTTTGAACTCTTCTTCAATTTTTTCCCTCACCTGCCTCCAACAACTTGTGTTTTCACACCAATTGATTGCTCTTCTTAAAACGTTTGCGAACTCACTGTGTTTTGGAACGTACTCCAGGGATTTCAAGATTATTTGTCTAGGATCTTTGAATGCAAAGGCGAGTGACGTGAGCACCGCACTGTGCATTCCACCATAGACACCATTGCCGGCATGTGAAACGATCGAATCCATGTGAGCAAACCGAGCAGCCTCGTAAGGGCGTGCAGGATGCATTAGTCCGTACAGCATACACCTCATCTGAGCGCCGATCCATTCTTGAAACGGGTTTCTGAAAGCACCAGATTTTGGAGGGAAAATACCTCTTTTGAGATTTTCCAGAGCCACGTACTCGGCACTCCAACCAAACGGGACAAATTTTAACCAATACGAAGCGATTTGCCTGGAAGAAGGTTTTACCGAGTTGTAGAGAGCTTCCATGGCTACGACTTCGTAAACAATATCATCATTGTATCCGCCTTCTTCCTCAACAAAATTCGGCAGATCTTTTCTCTCAAAAGATTCAAATTGTTCACCAAAAAACCCTTCGAATTTTGTGCCCATACTCGCTGCACTGATCTGACCGAACCATCCACCAAGCACTGAACTGTACAACCTTTCGTAATTGAATCGAAAGCTTTCATGAGATATTTGATTGGATATCGCTTTCCAACTTGAAGGTTTTTCGAACGAATGGTATGGATGATCCCTCACGATGGGAGCTTTTTCAAGCTCATTGAATATTGATGCAGTCACAACTTTCAGCTCTTCAAAATTTTTTTCCTCCAAAAATTTGAGACCATCCTCGAACAACTTTTCAGCTCTCGAGACATCTCGACCCATGTTTTCAACTGACTGTATTGCTCCCGCCATGAGACACTCTGGTGCACCGGAACCTGGAACGCGGCTCGACCAGAACAACGAAACTAGGTCGTTCGAAAAAACTGAAAGCTGTGTCATATCTCCCCACTCAGACTTCCAGGTTGGATCGAATTTTGCTTCTCTCCTCATTGTATGCTCATATTGCCAAGCCTTCATGAAGTTCTCGCCCTCCTAGCATAACTGTAAAGGACAAAGAGCGTGGCAACGTAAGGTAGCATCGCTGTGAACTGTGGCGGAATTGCGTACCTTTGGAACAACAAACCGAGATTCTCAAGAAGTCCAAAAATCAGAGACATGAACATGATCGGTCCAGGCTTGCCACGAACCAAGATGATGATCGCAAGGGATATCCATCCACGACCGTTCGACATGTTTTCGGCAAACAAAGTCACGTATCCGAGCGAGAGGTAGACGCCAGCCATTGATGAAAGCAATCCACACAATATAACGCTCCAAAGCTTGAGTGTGCTTGAACTCAACCCAACCGAAGCCACTGCGGACGGCTCCTCACCTGAAGCCCTAAGTCTCAGACCAAAGCGCGTTCGATAGAGGGCCACGTGACAAACGAAAGCTGAGATTATTGACACAAAGACGAGAAACGGATGGGAGGAAAATATTTCTTTCATTATGGGAACCTTTTCAACAAATGGCACGCTCACTCTGGGAATCGATGGTATGGCTTGCGATATGAAAGCACCTTTAACATGGAAAGTGGCTCTCAAAGAGTAAGTTGTCCAACCGAGTGCGAGCATGTTTATGCCTATACCCGTTATGAATTCATCCACCTTGAGTACGATGACAAAGATCGAGAAAATCAATGCGAGTACTATCCCACTGATTAGTGCGAAAAGTACGCCGTAAAACCAATGGCCAAACGTGTAGGCTCCATAAACAGCGTAGTATGCCCCCATCAGCATCATGCCTTCCATCGCTATATTGAAAACGTTGGCGTGGAAGCTGAACATGCCCCCAAGTGCTGCCAAATTGATCGGTGTGGCGCTGCTGAGCGCAGCGTGCAAAAGTTGAACAACAATCGAGTACATGGTTCATCTCACCAACTTGCGTAATTCCTTCTTCGCTTTCAACCAATCCATTAAATTGACCAAACCGGAACGCGTCCCAACGAGCGTGAGCACGATCACAGCTTGGAGAAAAAGTACGAACTCGGACGGTACTGATGTTTCAAACTCCATACCAACAGCTCCATTTTTCAGAAAACCCATGAACAGAGCGTAAAACAACGTTTGGAAGATTTGGTTGTTCGCCATTATGGCTATCATGACCCCATCCCAGCCAAAGTTGGCACCTATACCCTTCATGAACCTGTGCTGGGTACCTCCGAGTATGATCAAGGCTCCCGCAAGGCCGGAGAGAAAACCACTTATCAACAAGATCGATGTAGTGTTTACTTCTACATCACACCCTCCCACAGTGGCGAAAAGCTTATTGTATCCCATCATGCGCGACTCATAACCACGCCAGGTTTTCCAAACGAAAAACCAACACAAAAACACCATGAATAAAGCCACAAAGAAAGCTAAGTTTACATCGAAAACGCTCGTCATGAAATATTCACGTCTGATTAACTTCGTTGAAGGTACATATGCTTTCGGATCCAAAAACGGATAAGTGGCTAGGTACAACGTCGAATACTCAGCTAGAAAATTGAGCATCAACGTCGAAATGAACTCGTCCATGCGATATCTCTTTCTGAAGAATGCGGCCAGTCCTGCCCATGTAGCACCTGCGATTCCCCCTAGCAACGCCAAGAATGTCACACCGAACCATCCTGGGAGCTTTAGATAAATTCCACACACTGCACACACCAGAGCTCCCCAAAGAAATTGCCCATGTTGGCCGAGGTTCACAACACCGCACATGAAGGCAACTGAAGCGGAAAGGCCTGTGAGTATCAATGGGAAAGATGCGTTCAAGGTGTTCGACAGAGAAAACCAAGATCCAAGTCCATAGTCGTAAAGAGCTTTGTAAACTTGCATTGGCGAGCTGTGGTGTAAAAGTATGAAAACTCCACCGACAGAAAAAGCAAAAATTACAGCAAGGATCGTTTGAAACAGTACTGCAAGTTTCAAACTTTAACCCCCAACATGTGGTAACCCACCACGACTTTGTCGATTTTTCGAGGATCCAATTCAGCCACGATGCGGCCAGCACGCATCACGTAGATCCTATCCGAAAGATTCATGAGTTCATCAAGGTCTGCACTTATGAGCAGCACAGCTTTGCCACGACTTTTCAGAGAAATTATCTGACTTCTCATGTACTGAGTCGATGCAACATCCAACCCTCTGGTGGGTTGATCGAGCACGATCAGATCCCTGTTCAGAGCTATCTCTCTTGCAGTGACTACCTTTTGCTGATTGCCACCAGAAAGGGTTTGCACCTTTTCAAACGGTCCTCTGCAGACGATTTCAAAGTCTCCAATCAACCGCATGGCAAATTCGTTCGCTGTTACATCGTCGAGCATAAACCCTTTTCTCAAAGGAGGATTCATGTGATGGGTCATGATCAAATTTTCCTTTATCGTTGCTTTGAGTGCGAGCCCGACCTGTTTTCTATCCTGTGGTACGTAGGCCATCAAAGATCTTCTTTTCCTGATAGAAAAGTTCGTCACATCTTTTCCAAAGACCTCTATCATTCCAGAGCTTAGTTTCCTCAAACCTATTAAAACTTCGACCAATTCTTTCTGCCCATTTCCTTCTATTCCTGCTATACCGACGATTTCACCCTCACGCACAACGAGACTGACTGTATCGAGCAACCTCTTACCACTCAATCGATCCACGAGGGTGACGTCTCTAAGGGTCAATACAGGTTGGCCTATGGTTGTAGAAGATTTTACAGAAACAAGATGAACAGACCGACCGACCATCATTTCCGCTAGTTCATTGATGTTCAAATGCCCATCGTTGCTCAGCGTGGCGATCTTCTCGCCCTTCCTCAGAACGGTGATTCTGTCAGAGATCTTCAATACTTCCTCCAACTTGTGACTCACGAAGATGATCGTTTTACCTTGATTTTTGAGCTTGATCATCTCATCGAACAGTTCTTCGCTCTCTTGAGGTGTGAGCGCGGCAGTTGGTTCATCTAGGATGAGGATGTTCACTCTCCTGTAAAGTTGTTTTAGTATCTCCACCTTCTGTCTACCGGCGATGGACAATTCCTGAGTGATCGCATCGATTTCAAGCTTCAGACCAAATTCCTCCGCGAGTTTTCTCACTGTTTGTAACGACCTTTCTCTTTGAAGAAAACCGAATCGAGTTGGTTCAGAACCCAGGACGATATTTTCGTAGACTTTCAATGAACCCACGAGTGCTAGTTCTTGATGCACCATTCCTATACCAAGCTTTGTAGCAACCACAGGACTAGTTATGTGCACTTTTTCACCGTTCACACGTATTTCTCCAGAGGAGGGCTTGACCATTCCAAAAAGGATTTTCATCAACGTTGACTTCCCCGCACCATTCTCTCCAACCAGTGCATGTATCTCACCTTTCTCCACAGAGAAATCAACATGTTTAAGTGCAACCACGTTCGGTGGGTAGACTTTACATATATCCACCATTTCTATGAGGGGCAAGGTTGTATCACCTCACGGTTTGTATGGCTTCACTTTTATCTCACCGTTGGCCACTTTGTTCTGTATTTCGATGATCTTCCTAACAACCTCCGCCGGGAGAATCGCCCTCGTGTATTCATCTATAGCCAAGCCGACCATGCCTTCTTTCACACCGAAACTGTACACTTTACCACGCTCGAACGTACCATCGAGGATCATTTTGAAAATGGTGTATATCGATTTACCAACTTCTTTCAAATCACTCGTTATCACGTGGCCAGGTACCAATGGATTTTGGTTACTGTCGACACCTATGGCATACTTACCGACTTCCTTGGCTGCCTGTAACACTCCAAAACCCGTGAGTGCGGCTATCTGGAAAACCACATCGGCTCCCTCCGCGTAGAGTTGGAGCGCTGCTTGTTTACCCTTCGCAGGATCATCCCAAGTTCCAACGTAGATCACCTTCACTTGAACCTCTGGATCAACGTACTTGGCTCCTTGTTCATATCCATAAACGAACGATCTTATCACGATGTCATCGTCTCCTCCTACGGCACCTATGATTTTTTGAGGGTTGATACCAGGCAAATTCACCATTGTCGTGACCATGGCTGCAACGACCCCAGCCAGAAACGCGCCTTCTTCTTCACGATAGTCTATGCTCGATATGATACCTTTCTCGTCCTGCACTACCGTGTCTATGTTCACCCAAATCTTGTTTGGAAATCTCATAGCAACTTGTTTGAGTTCCTCCTCAAAGCCGTAAGATATGACGAATATGACGTCTGCCCACTGTGCCGCCGTGATCAAACTCGGATAATACAGCGAAGGGTCAAAGTTACATTCGATGACTCTGGTTTGAACTTTGAAGTCTTCCTCGAGTTTTTTGATACCGGCATATCCAGAATCGTAGAACGATTGATCACCTAAAGAACCGTTTATTACGTATGCCACACGCTTTGGGACAGCAAAGAGTATCAGAGTCAAAACGGTGCAGATGACTATCGACAGAAACTTCCTCATGATCAACACCTCCTGAATTTAATTCTATCATCCTGAAAATCTGACCAACAGCAAAAAAGCAATCATTAATACAACAAAGGAATCTGACCAGGAGAGCTTAAGGGGTTTGTAAAGTGTTGGTCGGGAAAAAACGCCGTATTTTCTCATCTCGAGAGAAATCGAAATAGATTCCGCACGCTTGAGCGTGAAAAAGAACAGAGGTACCAAGATTGATTCGAGAGATCTCAAAGCTTGAACGAGGTTCTTGCTGTTCCATCTTTGACCACGCACTGTTTGAGCAATTTTAATCCTCTCGAGTTGGTTGAAGAGGATCGGTATTTGAATGAGAGAAAGTGTTAACAAAAGTGATATTTGGCGCGCCAACTTTTTCATGCCAAAAAATCTCAGGATCACTTCGAATCCTCTGGCGAACATCACGTTGGAAGTCGTTCTGAAGATCACAGACGTTGCCAAAACACTCATAGCCACTATGTAAACAGAACTCAGAGCACGAGAGAAAAGAATCGAAAGATCCATTCTCGCCCCGAAAGGTATCAGTTCAAGCAGAAAAATTGTTACCAGAAACCACTTAACTTTGACAAGATCTGAAACGAACAGTTTGGCACCGATTTTGGAAAGAAGTATCAGAGTGAACAGTGTCATAAAAGTTGTGATATAATTCAATGGCGATTGAAAAGTGAATAGAGAAAACAATAGTGTGATCAAGTAAATGATCTTTAGAGCGGGATTCATTCTGTGAACAGGAGAATTTTTATGAACGTATTTTCCGAAGCTGTTCAAGCAATCACCACACTCGATTTAATTAAAATTTTCTTTCACCCGGACGATTATACAAGAGAGGGAGGAGGCTTATGCAAGAGATCAATGGTGTGGGGAAACCTTATCAAATCCAGCAACCTACTCCCCTCAACAGAACTGAGAAAAAACCACGTAGCGAGTCTGAATCTTTGCAGATTGGGGAAAAGCTGAACATACCAGAGCTTTTGAGAGAAGCCAAACAATCTCCCGAAGTACGCGAAAAACTCGTAGAGCAACTCAGAGCAGCGATAGAACAAGGTGTTTACACCATCGATCCAGAGAGGATCGCAAGGCACATAATGAGGGAACTGTAAGCTCGATGGATGAACTCTTTTCGATCCTCGATGAAGAGGAAAGTTTTTTGTTGCAGATAGATCAACAGTTACAGCGCTGTGAATTGTCCCTCAGCAGTAAGAACACATCCCATCTTGAGGAAACTCTCTTCCAATTGGAAAACCTTCTGACTGAATTCTCTCAGTTGGATGAGAAACGTAGGGATGTTTTTGAAGAAGTCAAAAGAAAATTTGGATTGAGTGATACCATCAATTTTTTCGATTTTTGCAAGCAACATCCTCTTTTGATGGAGAGATTGTTCAAAATCGTCGATCTTCTCAAAAACCTCTCTCACAAAGTGGAAAGGTTGCGAAGTCTGAGTGAATTTCACCAAGCGTATTTTGATTTCATAGTGAAGCTTTTGAACCCTCCAAGTTTTTCTATCTACAACGCGAAGGCCCGCCTAGAAACAAATCCACGAAGAGGTTTCAAAGCTGAAGGCTGAATTGACAGATTTTCCTGCCGATAAATAACTTAGGAGATGCGTCAACAATGAAAGAAGAATCTAGGTAGGTGATGTCATGGCTAACCTCAGCCTCTTTGGTACTTTGAACACCGCACTGCTCGGTGTCTATACACATAAGCTTGCTATGAATGTCGTTGGTCACAACATAGCCAACGCCAACACGGAAGGTTATTCACGCCAACGTCCCGTGATCGAACCTACACCTCCAATACCCCTGACAACTTTAACACAACCATCTATACCCCTCATGTTGGGAACTGGTTCTCAGGTGAAAGACATTCAACGCGTGAGGGATCTGTTTTTGGACATTCAGTTCCGTCAAGTTTCGAACAGGTACAATTATTGGAACACGATTTTTTCAAACCTTCATTTCTTTGAACAGTTATTGGCTGAGCCAGGTAGAAATGGGTTGAGGAATCTGTACGATGCGTTTGCCCTCTCCTTTGAAGAAGTGATGAGTGATCCGTCGAACTCTGCAGCAAAAAGACAAATCGTTTCACGTGCTGAAGAACTGGTGAACGCGGTTAAGGATTTATACTCGAGGCTTGAACAGCTTCGCGAAGATATAAATAAAGAAATAAAACTTTTATCTGACAAGATAAACCAGCTCGTTTCGAGACTCAAGGAGATAAACGAGCAGGTACGGATCGCTATAGCTTTGAAGACCACTCCGAACGATCTGCTTGATGAGAGAGACAGGATCTTGGATGAACTGGCGAGTTATGGGAACATAACTTACAGAGAAACGGAAGACGGTCAAACAATTCTAACGTTTGGCGATCAGGTGGTGTTGTCTGGATCTGTGCAAAATTACGTGAAAGCTTTAGAAAGACCTTACGGTAAAGGTTTCTACGAGTTGTTCGTTGGTATAACGAAGTTGAGCATTTTGGATGGGAAATTGAAGGCCCTCATAGATTTGCGGGATGCGATTTTGGTCAGGTACATGATCTATTTAGACGAGTTCGCGCTCAATCTGACGGATAAACTGAATCTCATACACAGAGCAGGTTTCGATGCCTCTGGGAAAACGACGAATCTGAACTTTTTCAATCTGAACCCTGCCGTTGAAACACCGGAACCCGCTGTTTTCAGGATCGTTGGAAGTAGAAGAATGATGTCAGGTCCCATCAAAACGGCTACAGGTTTGCATGGCTACACGGAATCAGACATCAGAAGCACAACGTTAACACAAGCAGGGAGACTGATTTTTTTCGATGGCATCAGCTCAGAACAACGAGATATACTAGCAGGAACAACCGTGAATGACCTAGTCGGCCCGACAGGCGAAGTTGACTTAACAAGCTGGTTAAAACTCCGAACAGTTCAACATGAACCTGCCCCATCCCGATCAGCATTCAGATTGATCTTAGACACTTCTGAAAGTGGTGTGAACCTCAACGATGTCTTGATAATTGATGAAGCTTCGAACGTTCTGAAAACACTCGGTTTCGAAACGCAGCAAAAAACGTTCATCACTTTCAACGATCTTTCTAACCTGTCTCCAGGAACATACACACTCGTTTTTGAAGAGACGTTTCCCAGTGGAGCGAAACATTCTGAGACATTGAACCTATCGATCGATGAGTCGACGACGATCGAATCAATTAAAGACCAAGTGAATGGACAGCTCACAAATATAAAAGCCATCGTTGTGAACGGATCAATTGTACTTCTTCCCTCCAAAGATCTCGATTTCGATTGGAGCAGAGTCCAGATAAAAGACGAACTAGGGTTTCTCACCCAAGTGCGCGCTAAGAATAAAACTTTTGATGTGTTGAAACCAACGGCAACTCTTGAGAATATCTTTCGCGGTTCGACGAATTTCGATGGTTCAACGGGTTATCGACTCTACATCGGTAACACACCCATACACATAGATCCAGCCATCGACACTTTGGAGAGTTTGGTCAAAAAGATCAACGAGGCAAATACGGGTGTTCTTGCGGATTTGACACCTCATCGTGCACTTGTGTTGAGAGCAGGAAGAAGTTTCGAGTTCGATTTGAGAAACTTCAACATTGTGGGACCCAAGGGTTTGTTCGAAGCTTTAGGCTTGATAGACACGAACGCCGATCCAAACGACTTTAATGCGGATTGGGATGAGGAGTTCACGCTCATCTCGAAGAGTGATGATTTCAACAGCTTGCGCAGTAGATTGAATGTGAGCGAGCTGTTCATCATTAACAGGCGAGAGAGGACTGAACCTTTCTATTTCGTCATGAGTTGGGATGTTTCGAGCGTCTTGAAGACCAACTCTGAGGCGCTCGCAATCGATGCAGGAAAAGCTCTCTTCAACAACGCTTGGAACGCATCCTCGATTTTACCCGTCGGTTTGAGCAACGTGGACATAATTAGATACATGCGTGATGCCAAGTATGAAAGATTGCTCGCAGACGGAAAGGAAAGCTTTTTCGAATATTTCGGAGGTATCATCGCAGAACTCGGTGTTGAGTCAGAAACGGCGCAGAAAATGAGGGAAAACAACGAGGCTTTGAGGTTGGAAATAGATCAAGAAAGGGAACGCGTCAAAGGTGTTTCTCTCGATGAAGAGATGGCGAACATGATCAAATATCAGCATGCATTCGCTGCTGCGGCGCGTGTCATAACTGCCGTCGACGAAATGATCGGCAGAGTGATCGACAAGCTTGGTGTAGTGGGAAGGTGATAATATGAGAGTCACAGACAGAATGACCAGTGACAGAGTCCTATACAACATTCAGAAGGTAATCAATCAGATCTCAAAGTTGCACGATCAAATCTCTTCTGGAACTAAGGTGAGATATCCAAGCGATGATGCCGTTCTAGCAACGAGATCTTCGAACCTTGACAGCAGACTGCGCGAGTTGGAGCAGTACGAACGCAACACGAATTATGTGCAGAACATCGTTAAGGGTTACGACACAGCCGTTCAACAGGTGAGCGAGCTCTATCAAAGGTTGAGGGAATTGTTGGTTCAAGCATCGAATGGGACACTCACAGCTGATCAAAGACTTGCGATAGCACAGGAGATTGCTCAAATCAAACGGCAGTTGATTCAAATCGCCAACACTCAGGTTGGTTCAGACTACATCTTCGCTGGTTTGGAGGGTAACAAGCCCCCCGTGAGCGAAGATGGTGAGATCCAAGTAAAACCCGAAGCGCTGTCGAGTAGATCCACCGTCGTGCTTGGATATCCACTCGAGTATGGTATCAACGTGAAAGATCTATTCGTGACGGACGCCAATCAGAGTGTTTTCAATCTTTTGGACATGACGCTGAAAGCCTTAGAGAGGAACGATCAAAGATTTCTCAGTGAGGTGGCACTCGCCAGTGTGAACTATCTTGAGAAGTCCGTATCAGAAAATCTCGCAAAAATTGGTGCTATGCAGAGGGTTGTGGAAGCAGCTTTAAACAGGCTAGACGAGCTGAACACTTTCATGACTGAATATCTATCTCGGGAACGCGACGTGGATATAACGGAAGCGGTGACCAATCTTTCCATGAAACAAGCCGTTTTGAACGCAGCGCTGAGATCAGCTGCGAACCTTTTGAGGAACACTCTGGTGGATTTCATTTCTTAGGGGTGAGATAACTTGTTGTGCGAAACTAAACTCGGAGAGATAGAAGTTAACGAAGGCAAGATCTTACTGTTTGAGAAAGGTATACCAGGTTTTGAACATCTTCGGAAGTTCACCATAGTCGAGCTGGAGCAGACAAAGCCTTTCTGTTGGCTTACCTCGCTTGAAGATCCAACGGTAGCGTTTCCCGTTGTGAATCCTTGGATTTTGAGAGTGGATTATTCCTTCGAATTGAGCGAAGCCGATAAAATGGATCTCGAACTGGAAAGCATCGAAGACGTCGAAGTGTGGGTGATCGTCACCATACCTCAAAAAGCTCCAAACGAGGCAACGGTTAACCTCTTCGCACCAATAGTGATCAATGTAAGGAAGAATTTGGCAAAACAGGTGCTGCTGGAAGGAAGCGAATACAAACTCAAACATAGAATAGATGAAGAACTTCAGAGGAGCAACGAGATATTGAAAAAAATGCGCAAGGAGTGACCGATGTGCTCGTGCTGGCAAGAAAGATAGGTGAAAGTTTCATAATTGCCGATGAGATAGAGGTGACGGTGCTAAAAATAGAGGGCTCTGAAGTGAAGATAGGTATTTCAGCGCCACCGCATGTTAAAATATATAGGACAGAAATATACAGAAGGATCGTCGAGGAAAATTTGAAAGCTTCCAATGCGAGTATCGAGATTTTGAAGGAGGTAAGGGTGATTGATAAAGATAGACGAGATTTTGGTAAAACATCTTGAAAGTTTGGCAAGACTTCAATTGAGTGAAGAGCAGAGAAAATCCATAGAAAAGGATATGCGAGAGATACTCGACTATATGGAATTACTGAATGAGGTGGATGTCAGCGGGGTTGAACCTATGTATACTCCAATCGAATCAAACGCTGAACTGAGAGAAGACACAGTCAGACCATTCGAGGATGTGGAAGCTATCAGGTTAAACTTTCCAAAACGCAAGGATGGGCACATCGTTGTGCCCGGAATACATGCTTGAATTGGAAGGAAGCTGAGGAAGTCGCGGCGAAGTTTTTGAGAAAAAAGGGATACAAGATAATCGAGCGTAACTTTAGAACACGCTTTGGAGAAATAGATATTGTGACGAGGTACGGAGAGTACCTCGTTTTTGTTGAAGTTAAAAGTGGAAAGAGCGAGTTTTCACCACGAACAAGGGTTGATCGTTCGAAAGTCAAAAGAATAGAGCTTGCGGTTGGAGAATACTTGATCAAGCGAAAGCCCAAATACGAGGCTTTGCGCATCGATGTTGTTGAAGTTAGTGAAAATGGTATCGAACACATAGAGGGTTTTGAACTTTGAGGAGGATTCTGTGTGGAATTGATAGCGGTGAACAAAAAAGCGAGAGATTACGAGATTTTAGAAGTTTATGAAGCTGGAATAGAACTGAAAGGTACAGAAGTGAAATCCTTGAGGGATAAGAATGTCTCGTTCAAAGATTCCTTCTGCCGGATAAAGGATGGTGAAGTATACCTTTTGAATCTCCATATCAGTCCTTACAAGCATGCTAGTCATTTCAATCACGATCCTGAAAGACCGAGAAGACTGCTCTTGCACAAACGTGAAATAAAACGGCTGACGGGTAAGCTGAGCAGCGGTGGTTTAACACTGATACCCACGAAGATTTATTTCAACAATAAGGGTATCGTCAAGATCGAGATAGCTCTCGCCAAAGGGAAAAAGAAGTACGACAAGCGTGAAGAAATAAAGGAAAAGGAATTGCAGAGAAAGATCAAAGAATACATGAAATATGGAGGGCGATGAGCCCTTGGAATACACAGTCAACAGTGAGAACCTCTATTCGAGACTGGACAAATTCCTCAGAAAACAACTCAGCGACGTTCCACTGTCGGAGATATACAAGCTTTTGCGAACTGGGAAGATCTGCGTGAATGGCAGACCCACGAAAAATCCTTCTTATGAACTTGAGCCCGGCGATAAGGTGCAGATCAACGAGGATCTATCTAAGTATTCTCGTCAAACATCGTTGGTTAGGCCAATTCCAATCAAACTCGATATCTTGTACGAAGATGAAGATCTGATAGTTTTGAATAAAAGAGCAGGTATAGCTTTACACCCGGGAGACAAAACGATTGGGACCACTCTCATACACGGTTTGATGTTCTACGGTAAACAAAAGGGATTCACACCGCACCTTGTGCACAGGCTTGACAGAGACACCTCCGGTGTCTTGCTAGTAGCGAAGAACAACAAGAGTGCGAGAACTTTGAGTCACATGTTCAGAGAGAGACTCGTAGAAAAAGAATATCTCGCGCTCGTTGCTGGTCGGTTGCAAGGGAACGGAAAGATAGATCTAACGCTCGATGGACTCGAAGCTGTCACTGAATATATTGTCTTAGAAAGCTTTGATCGTGCAACACTTGTTCGAGTTTTTCTGCATACAGGAAGAACGCATCAAATCAGGAGACATTTTGCTGCTGTTGGTAATCCTGTGATTGGTGACACGATGTATGGAGACAAGAACGTGAATCGTTATTTTCATCAGGAGTTTGGACTGAGAAGACAATTTCTGCATTGTCTCAGGATGAGTTTCATGCATCCGAGCCGCCCGGACAGAATCAATGTGAAAGCTCCCATGCCTGAAGAATTGAAACAAGTTCTCGAGAGGCTGAGAAGATGAAACATACACTTGTGTTGTTAATCATTTCAGGTTACCTTTTTGCAGCACAACTGTTGATCAATACCTTCGACATGACAGGCTATTTGTTTGAAGGTGGGGCGCATTCAAAGTTCAAAGTTCATTGTCCATCAGACTTGAGTCTAACTGACAAGCTTACAGACTTTTATGAACCAGTGAGATTGACCGTCGGTTATATCCCCATGCCAGATGTCCCGCTACTGATAAGTGAAAAAGGCTTCACTGTTTCTGCGAAGATAGGAAGCATCGTTGTTCCCGAAGAGATATTCACAAAACTTTTTCAAATAGTGAAATCAGGTCAAACAGTGGATTTGATCATTGATAGATATCCCGTCGAAATATACGCAAATAGAATAAAAGTTCTCGAACCGGTCAAGCCAGAGAAAATAGAATTCTTTTTGAATCGTTTCATTGAAAAATTTCCGAAGATCACAGGTCCTGGAGAATACAGTTTCGAAGTAAAACCAGTTTCCTACCAACTTTTGATCTGTTGCTTTCCTGGTCTCGGAGGAACGATCATGGCGATTTTCGAAGGAGAACCGCGTGAACTAACCTTCGCAACAAGTGACATCAAAACCAAAGGATTTTCCATGAACTTGCCACCTGGTAACCATACTGTGCGAATCTCCATGCTCGGCGAAGCAACCGAGATAACACTGAACTTTCCAGATCGGTTTGTGAGACTCCAAACCAGTCAAATCGAACTCGGTGCAAACTGTGAAAAACAGTTGTATTTCATATCTGGGATTCAGAGATCGAACTGTTTTTCATACCCGGGAAGATTCCTTGGCTTAGAGTTTTCTAACGATTTGATCGTTCATGAACTGCTGGTTCGAGATACGACTCCCCCAAAACTCACCATGAATCTGAAACGGTTGGATTCGATGTGTTTCGTCCAGCTGCAAGCAGAGGATGTTTCTCCATTTGAAACATTCCTATACGTTGACGGAGAAAAATTCTATTTTGATAGAGGTGTCTTGACTCTGTCTTCACTCAAACACACTCTGATTGGTATGGCGCAGGATACTTTCCAAAACACCTCGTACATCGTTCAAGTTCTAGAAAAACTAGAAGATACACTGGTGTTTCCAGAAGAAAAGGTCATAGACATCGGTGGCTTCAAGTTTTTCTCACCATACTTGAGATGGCAAAGCTTTGGTGCAGTGAAAATAGAGGTGAAGATCAATGAAAAAATCGTTCGGCTTGAAAAGGATCGCTGAACTATCCTTTTTCATACTAACTTTCATTTGTCTTGCTATTTTCTTTCCAAGTCGGTTTGTGACAGATGCTACAGATTTCGCTTACACAGTGGGTATATCTATCGATGATGACAGGATACAACTTCCTTCAGGGAGAATAGTCTGGGTGATAGATCCAGGCGAACAAATAGAACCTGGCATGGAATACGTCACATTCAGAGGTGACTTCGAAGGATACGATGCGAAAATTTATGCCCAGCAAGCAGACTCTTATGGAACATGGATCGGCATGCTTGAGTTCAACGACAGTACAGATTTTGTCAAAAAGATCGTGATGCTCAGAAGGGACCACAAAAAATTCTTTAGAATCCACACGATAAGACAAGAAGAAGTGGAGAAGATGAAACTGACAAATTCAATGATCTATTACAGATTCAGAAGAGCCATCCTCGAACGCAGTATCGATATGATTTGGATCCAACCACTAGAAAATGTGGACATAAAGTGGGTGCTTGAAAAAATAGAGCATCAGTTTGGTAAACCCAAGGATACACCACAACCTAACGATACTTCCTTTCACTTCCAATGGCTCGCTTTCATCGCGATGGTTTTGCTACTCTTTTCACAAAAACCCTTACTGGGAATCTTGGCGGCACCACTGTGGTTCTTGAATCGTTCTTTAGCTGTTTCAGTTGTTTCCATTCTGGCAACTGTTTTCATTTATTCGTACAGAAAGAAAGAGATCTTACCCATTTTGTACTTGATTCTTGGATTGTTGACAAACGCTGCTTTGTGGGACTTCTGGCATGTGAACGATCTGAACGTTTACAGAGGAGTTAAACTCTCCATCTCACTGTTGCCACTGTTCGTTCTCGCAAAAACTGTGATGAAAGAATGGAACTGGCTGAGAAGGTACTGGCCGCTGGGTTTCGCTGTACTTGCTGGTGCTGGTTTCTATTACCTTTCACGCTCTGGGAATACAGCTTTCGTCACCAATCTTGAAAGACAATTGCGAGACACCATCGAGGGTTTTTTGTGGGTGAGACCAAGGTTCAAAGAAATCATAGGTTATCCGGCATTTTCTCTCTGGCTGAGTTTTGGAAACTTCAAATGGGCTTTTCTGTTCGAGTTGCTAGGTAGCATAGCTTTGGTCTCTACTTTCAACACGTTCTGCCACATCAAGACACCTTTGATGGTGTCATTGTACAGATCTGTTTTCTCTATTCTGATCGGTTACTTAACGTTGATGATACTGCGAAGGGTGAAGAATAATGTTACTCAACGTGTATGATCCGGGTTATTTAACAAGATTGAGGATGCTTCAAGTTAAAAGAAAGCATCAAATTGATTCTCTACGCAGGTTCAAAATCAATAATCAAGCCGTGATCTCCTTCATTAAAGATGCGCTGGGCCCCATCAAATCTGTGGAGGTATCGGAGAGATTGATCAATTCGTTTCGGGATCTCGTGTACGGTTCGGGTACCATCGTCGAAAGATTGAAAAAGTTCGCTGAGATCAATAGTTTACCTGAACCGAGTGGGTTGGAGCCATTCTTTTGGCTGAAACCGAAATCTTATCCCCCACCTTCAAGTGAAATGAGGGAACTGATAGAAAATGACGATGTTTTGCATTTCGTTAGAAAAGCCAGGTATTTACTCGAAAAATCAAATTTAGAAGACTTTTTGGAATTTCAAGCTGCTATCATGAAAAGTAACACAGAGGAGATCGATTGGCTCGCTCAGCAAGTGAATTCAGTTAAGTTAACATGTGTAAGTGAAGCTGAGGTGATCGTTGAACTTTTCAAAGAACTGGACGAGATTTCGAAAGTCGAGTTGCTGTCAAAACTCAAATGCCATCCTTACGTGAAGGCCATGTTTGTGAGAAAACCAAGCCGACCTGTCGTTTTAGATGGGAGTAATATAGCAAGGCTGAGGGGTAAATTGTCGGACATAGATTTCATTCTGGAAAGACTCGCAACGTTCAACGAATTTCTTTATCCATATTACTTGGTTTTCGACAAAAACATCAGACACATTTTTCAGGTTGAAAGTGAATGGTTCCATGCGGAAAGAACATACTTTCACTCACCCGCGGACGAGCTCATAATATCGATAGCGCTTGAAAAAAACGCAGTGGTCGTGAGTGGCGATCGATTCGAAGAATGGAATCAAAAAATCGACAGAATAGATGTGAGGAGGTTTTTCGAGTGAAGCTTTCTGACTTCGATTACCACCTTCCTGAAGAATTGATAGCACAGACTCCTGTGGAACCGCGAGACAGTTCCAGATTGATGGTTGTTCACAGAAAATCCGGTGAAATAGAACACAAAATCTTCCGTGAAATCGTCGAATATCTCTCGCCTGGCGATGCGTTGGTATTGAACAACACTAAAGTGATTCCTGCAAGATTGTTCGGTCAACTTGAGGATAAACAGATCGAAATATTACTCATAGAAAAAGTTGGAGAGAGGCTATGGAAGTGTCTAGCCAAACCAGCTAAGAAGATGAAACCAGGTGTGGTAGTACACCTGAATGCCGAAATCATAGCAAAGTGCATCGAAAGGCTCCATGAAGGACTGAGATTGATCGAGTTCAACGTGGACGATGAGTCTATTTTGAAACTCGGTGAGGCACCAATACCTCCGTACGTTCGAGCGAAGATACCACTTGAAAGGTACCAAACAGTCTATGCCAAGGTTGCTGGTTCCGTCGCTGCGCCCACGGCAGGTTTTCACTTCACTGAGGCTTTGCTGGAGAAAATACGTTCAATGGGTGTGAGAGTTCTCGAAGTCACTTTACATGTGAGTATCGGCACTTTTAGACCTGTCAAAACAGAGAGAATAGAGCAGCATAAGATGCACAGCGAACGTTACTTTATTCCCTTAGATGTTGTCGAAAACATAAAACATGCAAAGTCTGAAGGGAGGAAAGTCATAGCCGTGGGTACAACTGTTGTACGAACGCTCGAAACTTTCGCCAGAACGAACATTACAGAAGGTGAGACAGACTTGTTCATATACCCACCATTCGAGTTCAAACTGGTCGATGCGTTGATCACAAACTTTCACTTACCTAGATCCACCCTTCTGATGCTTGTGGCTGCCTTCGCAGGTTACGATTTGACAATGAACGCCTACAGAGAAGCCGTGGAGAAGAAATACAGATTCTATTCCTTTGGGGATGCCATGTTGATCCTTTGAAGTATAGTAATGATTGGGAGTGAAAACTTCCACGATGCGGATCAGTCTCGATCTGAGAAGAGAATTTTCTAACAGGGAACTTTTTTTCAAACTCATTGAGCTCCCCACTAGGGATTTGATAGAGTTTTTAAAGAATAGCTTTCCGTATGTGAGCCTAGACGTTGAAGACGAAGAAACGGGTTTGTCACGACTCGATCGCTTGGCCAACCATGAGAGATCACTCCAAGAAGAGCTCATGGAGTCCATCGCACTGTTACGTTTAGATGAGGAAAACGAACGCATAGTTGAATATATCGTTTACAACCTTGACGAATCCGGACGACTCTTGGTAGACAAAGCAGAAATCTGTCAAAAGTTTTGCGTTACAGAAGAAGTAGTCGAAAAGCTCATGGAATCCATTAAAGCCGTGGGACCAGATGGGCTATTCGAAGGTAAAGTTGTTGGCTTTGGAGGAAGAGCGGCGTACATACAACCAGATCTGATCATTCAAGCAGATCTATCAATACAAGTTAAAGAATTCACCGTCTCGTTGGAAAGATCGAACAAAAAGGCTGAAAAATTTTTGGTCTATCTCAACGGACTACTGCAACGGAGAAAAGAAATACTCATCTTTTTGGGTAACATGATTGTCAGAAAGAACGTCGATTTTCTACTCGGCAGAGTCTCGTATCCCAGCAAGATCAAAATCGTAGACGCTGCGGAAGATCTGCAGTTACACACCTCAACAGTTTGTCGAGCAGTGTCCACTAAATACGTCAAAACACCTGTAGGAACTTTCCCTATGCGTGCTTTTTTTGGTAGAAACGTGGAACAGCGATTCTTCTTACCTTTGCTCTGTAAGTTGCTGAAAGAGAATCCTGACAGCACCGATGAACAACTGAGGAAAATGCTCAAAAATCACGGTGTTGAGGTCAGTAGACGGACTGTGAACAAGTATAGAAACCTCATTGGAGGTTTTTCCGCGTGAGAGTAGCCATTTTTCTCAACGGCGAGTGTGAAGATCTCGCCTCAATTCCGCTCGATCAATACGATTTGCTCATCGCCGTCGATGGAGGCGCAAAACATTTCTTGAGAAAACATCTGATACCGCACCTGTTCATTGGAGACGGTGATTCTGTGGACGAATCTGATTTGGATGAACTGAAGGTATTGGGCTGTGAGATGTTCATTTTTCCCAAGGAGAAAGATGAGATCGATGCAGAGCTCGCGTTGAGAAAAGCGATTGAGAAGGGGGCAAGCGAAGTGGATATCTTTTGTTGGAATGGGGAAAGGTTAGATATGCTACTCGCCTTGATGTATCTGATGGCGGCTTTCAATGTCAAGATCACCGCAAAGAGTGACAAACTATTCATGGGCATCGTTTCAGGTGAGATAGAACTGGATGCCAAACCAGGGGAAAAGTGGTCTATACTTCCCATCGCTGGAGATGCGTACGGCGTGACACTGAAAGGTTTCAAGTATGAAATCAGTCGAAAAGATATGTTGTGGAACAGTCCTTACGGCGTGAGTAACGTATCTGTCTCGCAGAAAGTCAAGGTGACTGTCGAGCGCGGAAAGGTGGCGTATTTCAGGTGGTTGAAAGAACCATCTTGATAGTTGGAATGACAGGTTCGATAGGTTTACAGGCTCTCGAGGTGATCAAAAAGCTCGGTTCTTTTCGCATACTCGCGGGTACTTATCATACCAACCACAATCTAGCTCAAAAATTGGCGAGAGAATTTGAGATAGCGAAAATTCTCTGCACAAAGGATGACTACGATGAACTTTTTTGGTTGATGGAACATCATCGGCCCGATGTGACGCTCGTATGTGTCCCAGGCTTTGCAAGCCTTTCAGTAACACTGAAAGCCCTTCAAACCTCAAGAAGGGTACTTTTGGCGAGCAAGGAAGCTTTGGTTTGTGGTGGTTGGCTTGTCAAAGAAGCCAAAGAGAAAAATCACTGTGAGCTGATCCCAGTCGATAGCGAACACAGTGCTTTGATGCAAATTTACGAACCAGAAGTTGAGAAAGTACTCCTAACATCGTCTGGAGGAGCATTGAGGGACTGGGAAATCCAGGAACTGAACAGAGCAAAACCCGAAGATGTCTTGAAACACCCGGTTTGGAAAATGGGTAAAAGAATCACTGTAGATTCAGCTACCATGGTGAACAAGGGTTTTGAAGTTTTAGAAGCGTGTGAGCTGTTCCAGTTAGAAGCAAAACAAGTGGAAGTGCTCATCCATAGAGAAGGGCTCGTACACGCTATGGTGTTCCTAAAAGATGGTACTGTCAAGATGCATTTGGGATTTCCCGATATGAAAATTCCCATTGCTTATGGTCTCACGTACCCAAAAAGAAGCTTTGAAAACAAAAGCTGGCCAAACTTGATCGAAACCACTTTGAAATTTGAGTATGTAGACAGAGAGAAATATCCTGCATTTTATCTTGCGTATGAAATCGAAAAGGATTACGCCAAGAGGACTGCTTACAATGCAGCAGATGAGGTTTGTGTTGAAGCATTCCTTCAGAATCGCATTAAATTCACCCAGATAGCGAAAGTCATAGAAAAAGTCGTTGAAAGGATCGAAGCCAATCCAAGAGATCTTGAGGATCTTAAATCCATCGATGCAGAAAGTAGAAGAATAGCGGAAGAGGTGATCGAATGTCTGTAATCTATTTCATCATCATATTCATGGTCGTAGTTGTTGTACATGAACTGGGTCATTTCACATTTGCCAAACTTTTCAAGGTGGATGTGCAAGAATTCGCAATTGGCTTCGGTCCAAAAATGTACCAAAAAAGGTTTAGGACCTTCAACTTCAGAATAAACGTTTTCCCCATTGGTGGATACGTGAGGTTGGCTGGTGAAGACCCATATGAAGAATCGTCGGTGGGTGCGAGGGGGTTGTATTCAAAGCCCGCCTGGCAGAGATTACTCATATTCCTCGCTGGCCCGGTTTTTTCAATACTCGCAGGTTATATGTTGTTCGTTGTGATAGTTTCTTTGTGGGGCGTGCCAGCGATCTCTGTGGCTTACGTCGAACCGAACAAGCCAGCTTATGAAGCCGGATTGAGGGAAGGAGACATCATATTGAAAATCAATGGAAAAAGAGTGTACGATAACTACACGGTGAGCCAAACTATCAGGAAAGGATTGCCCGTCGAACTGACGGTGTTGAGGAAAGAAGGAAAGGTTGCAATAAGGGCTATTCCAAAATTGTTCGAAGAATCGCATTTTCTCTTGTTGACGGATATCACAGGAGAGGTTCAAAAGGGCTCGAGAATACAAACCATCGCCGGAAAACCAATCAGTTCAACCAATCTTTCGAGTTTGGTCGAACACTACGTATCGATCGAAACAGATGCCGGCATAATGAAAGGTTTGCTCAAGCAGTATCAGTATGATCCTCCCAAGTATGCGCTTGGGTTCTATTTTGCAACCGTTTCGAACATTTTCAGAAAGGACTTTGGTGTGTTCAAAAAAGGCGATGCATTGCTCCGTGTAGAAGATATACAGGTGAACAACAATGTTGATCTATCGAGAATCTATCAACTTGTACTCGCTGGAAAAGATGGCATATATATGGAAGTGCAAGGTGATCGTATTGCATGGTTGAGAAATGGTTTTGAAGGTGAAGTCGAAATATCTCTGATGAGAAATGGCGAACAAATCGATATGAAAATACCTTCTTCACTGATCAAAACCGCGTTGGAAACGACCGGTTTGTTTGAACCGAAAGTGAGTAATTTGAAGTTGACGAACACTTTTGAAACGGTGACAACAGCTGTTGATCGTTGCAACAATGCGTTGATAACGATGTACAGATCTCTCTTCGGCTTGTTCCGTGGGACTGAAAATACTGGTGTTGTTGGTCCCGTCGGCCTAGTTGCCTTCATCGGTGAAACAGCGAAGGCCGGTTTGGAACCCGTACTCACCTTAGTCGCTCTGATCACGATGAGCCTTGGTATATTCAACATGCTCCCGTTGCCAGCTTTGGACGGTGGAAGGATCGTGTTCTCCTTGATCGAAATGCTGAGTGGCAGAAGGGTGAATCCCAAATTGGAAAACTTGGTACATTTCATAGGTTTTTTGCTTCTCATAGTGCTGATGATGTTCGTCACGTTCAGTGATATAGGCAGGCTGATGGGAAGATGAGTAAAGTGGTGAAGGTTGGTAAGATATTCATAGGTCAAGGTCATCCAATCTCGATTCAATCGATGACCAACACGAAAACTAGCGATGTCAACGCCACAGTTCATCAAATAAGGGAGCTCGCAGCGATTGGTTGCGAAATTGTCAGAGTGGCTGTACCAGATATTGAAAGTGCGAGAGCGATAAGAAAAATCAAGGAAATGCTGGATATCGATGTGCCCATCGTGGCGGATATTCACTACGATCATAAACTCGCCATAGAAGCGATCAAAAATGGGGCAGACAAAGTACGCATAAATCCAGGTAACATAGGACAAGATTGGAAGGTAAAAGAACTCGTAGAAGTGGCAAAGCAATACTCTGTTCCAATTCGAGTGGGTGCGAACAGCGGTTCTTTGAGAAAAGAATTCGAGGAAAAATACGATCGTACAACAGCACTCGCAGAATCTGCTCTGTATGAAGTAAAACTGTTAGAAAGATTCGAATTTCACGACATCGTGATTTCAGCAAAGAGCAGCGATGTTTTAGAAACGATACGAGCCAACGAATACATCGCTTCTAAAGTGGATTATCCACTCCACATAGGATTGACTGAAGCTGGAGTGGGAGAAACCGCGATTGTGAAATCTTCTATCGCGATAGGATATTTACTACTGAAGGGTATAGGTAACACAATAAGGGTTTCGATCTCAGGCGATCCTTCGAGGGAAGTGATCGTTGCAAAAAAAATATTATCCTCAATCGGTTTGAGAAAATTCGGCCAGGTTATAGCCTGTCCTACGTGCGGCAGATGCGAGATAGACGTGGAAAAAATTGCAAAAACGATAGAACCAATTGTGGAAAGTACTGAATTGATCGTCGCGGTCATGGGATGTGTCGTGAACGGTATAGGTGAAGGAAGACATGCAGACGTCGGTGTGGCTGGGACCAAAGACAGTGCAGTGATATTCGAGTCTGGAAAGATCGTCAAAACCGTGTCCCACGAGTCCGTGGTTGAAGAACTATTGAACATCATCAGAAAGAAAGCAAAATCTCGATAAAACTTTCATCGAATCTTTATTCTGCAAATTTACACGGGTCACCATTTGAGCCTGATCACACCTGTTTGACGGTCATTTTCGTTGTACCCGACCACACCGATGAAGTTGTACCTGTTGACCACAATGAGACCCGGTGTGTAGTGCTTCAACGAAAAAGTTTGTTCGCGCGGTGCAAAGCCAGGTTGACCCCAACCACCAACTTCCCATTGCCACGATGTGTTATCAAAAGCGAAATGAGTGATCTCAACGGGCCAACTCTGAGATATGGCTGTCACAGTCAGATTCGTACCTAGTGCCGCACACCTGCAGAATCCTTGAATTTCGATCGGATTTGCCCAGCTTTGAGATACTGTAAACTGTAAAACGCCTAATCTTCCATCGTTTTCCTTCCCAATTATGAGTGCCAGCTTATCGTACCGACCGATCATCATCATGAACATCTCATAATGCGGTATGGAATAACGTTTACTCCTGGCTGCGTAAGCTGGAGCTGCCCATCCGCCAACCTCATCGTGGCTGTATCTGCCTTCGACCCACATGCCCACTTCGACTGGTTGACTCAGCGAAGTGATGACGAATTCGTTGTTGAACTTTTCTACTCTTGCCACACCAGGTATTTCAAAGTTCTGAAAAGTTCCACCCTTGAAAACAACATGACTGATTTGTCCATCGTTTTCACGTACGAACACCAGATAAATGTTCTCGTACCTCGCCAGCAACAACAGACACGTTCTATAATGTGGCAAAGGTAAAAACTTTGGATTTTGTACGAACTCCGGTTGGCCCCAACCACCAACTTCTGTTTTGAAAAAGCAGGTGCCATCCCACGGTGGATCGAGATTAGATCCTTTGGTTACAAATACACCAGACGGTTGATGTGGCGTGCCGGTGTTATCGATCATGAGGTAGGAAACTTCCACAGGGATGCTTCGCAAAGCACGAACTTCCAGAACAAAGTCGGTTTGCACAGAATACTGACGCGATCTGTTGTCAACCACGGTGAGCTTAACCCAGCCATCGTTGATGAGTACCAAATTGGTACAAAGACTCATCAAACTGCACAACAAAGCTCCAAGAAATAAGCACTTCTTCACAGTAACCATCCCCCCAGCTTTAACTAACGTATCAAAGAGAGATTAGAAGACGATTAGAAGTGATTGTTTAGAACCATGAATATTGAATTCAAGACGGTCTTGATAATTTTCACTTCGGCTTGGAAATTATGTTGAAATTCTTGCGACACTTGACTTCACTTGCAACACGGTGTTAGAATAAGAAAAACCATCTCTTCCAAATTTTGAAAATCCCCTTGCAAGGTAGGAGAAAGTGTGCACGGTTATGACGTGATAGTTGTAGGGGCTGGAATAATAGGGCTTTCAATTGCTTATCAATTGGTTAAACGAAAAAAGAAAGTCCTTGTGTTGGAACAAGGTGATATCGCTTCTGGTACCTCTGGTGCGTGCGATCATATGATATTGCTTCAGTCAAAATTACCTGGATTACCGCTGCAAATGGCTCTGGTGAGCCTTGAGATGTATAAGGCTTGGCAAGAAGAACTTGACGAGAACTTGTGGTTTGAAACGCGTGGAGGGATGATTCTCATAGACAAAGAAGAACACTTACCCCTCATGGAAGAGTTTGTGGAAAGGCAGAGAGCGATAGGTTTGAACGTATCCATACTCGACAAGAAACAGATCAAGAAAAAACAACCGTTCGTGAGCGATCTCGTCATAGCATCAACTTTTTGCCCAGACGATTCGCAAGTAGATCCCTTCTCAGTGCTGAAAGCTCTGTTGAAAGCTGGCATGAACTTAGGGCTAGAAGTTAGAAAATTTTCAAAAGTTATTGAAATAAAAAGAAAATCTGATTGTTGGGAAGTACGTACTCAAGACGGTGGCGAGTACTTCTCTGAGGTTTTGGTATGTGCTGCTGGAGTTTGGTCACGGGAGATCTGTGAACTAATCGGACTCAGTATACCTATCAAACCAAAACGTGGCCAAATTTTGGTCACTGAACCAACTCATCCGATCGGAGAAACGGATGTGTGGGATTCAGACTATATAATCGCCAAACATGTGGCTCATCTTCAAAAAGACGAAACAGCCAAGAAATTGGGGTTCGGCTTTGCTATGTCGAAAACACACACCAATAACTACCTGATCGGTAGCACACGAGAATACGTTGGTTTTGATAGATCGACAAGCTTAGAAGCACTCGTTGTGATCTCGAAAAGGTTGGTTGAGCTTTTTCCTGTTTTTAAAAACATAAGAATCATAAGAAGTTTTGCTGGTTTGCGACCCGCTTCGGAAGACGGAAAGTACATCATAGGTGAAGATCCAAAGAATCCTGGTTTCTTTGTTGCAACCGGCCACGAGGGTGATGGTATCGCGCTGGCTCCAATAACTGGAATGCTCATCACCCAGCTAGTGTGTGGTGAGGAAACCATTCTTCCCATAGAAGAGCTCAGTCCGTCGAGGTTTAGAGAAGTTAAAGCCGAGAAGCAATCAACCTTCTAAAGAGGGGGGATTTTTGATGAATTTGGTGAAAACCTTCATTGTGCTCGTGTTAGCTTCCGCATTCATCATGGCATCAGCACAAGAGCTGAAACCAGTCACGTTGACGTGGATCGCAGGTGGTGTTGGAGGAGGTTGGTACGCACAAGCTGGAGCAGTTGCCGCATTGATCAATCAGAAGGAACCGAAGATTGTCATCAAGGTGATACCAGGAGGAGGCGTCGTCAATCCAGTCAGAGTTTCATCGGGAGAAGCGGACCTTGGCTGGGGAATCACATTTGTGGACAAGATGGCGTACGAAGGCGCAGCACCACTTTATGAGAAACCCAACCCAAAGGTCAGAGCTATCGGCGGTTACTTTGGTTACTATCATATCCACTTTGTCGCGGATGCAGCCAGAGGAATGAGCACAGTGCAGGAATTGGTCGATCTAGTTAAAGCAGGTAAACCTGTGAGGATCGCGATCCCAATGAAAGGAACGTCGGACCTCCCCATAGTTGAAGAGATATTACGCTTCTATGGTATCACGCTGGACGATATCAAAAAGAGTGGTGGAGAATACTTCCATGCTGTGTACGCTGACATGGTGAGCCTCTATAAAGATCGTCATGTTGATTTCGTAGTGACTCATCTCTCCATTCCAGCTGCAGCTGTAACCGAAATGTTCTCGTCAAGGAAATCTGTGCTTTTAGCTGTCTCGAATGAGTGCATCGATCATATGAAAGCGAAGTTAGGAACAGTTGGTAGGGAAACAGGCTTGTGTGTCATACCAGCGAATACATATCCTGGTTTCACTCAAGACGTGCAGGCAGTCACCACAGCCGGTGAACTTTTGGTGAGCGCAGATGTTCCGGAAATCGTGGTCTACACAATCACTAAGATTCTGTGTGAGAATCTCGAGGAATTGTACCGAGCACATCCTGCCAACAGAACGTTTGTACCGGCAACGGGATGGAAATACATAGCGGTACCCTTACATCCCGGCGCCGAAAAGTACTACAGGGAAAAAGGTTTCATGAAGTGAGGAGCGAGTAAGAATGAGGCAACTGACTGGGTGGCAGAGATGGATAGTGGGTGGCTGGCTCGTGGCAGCCACCCTCTTTCATTTGTACACAGCAACGGTGGGAATTCTCCAACCGAGGTTACAGAGAGGAATCCACCTTTTATTCTTACTTCCAATCGCTTTCTTGTTGTTCCCAGCCACGAAGAAATCTCCCAGAGATAGATTCACGATATTTGATACTCTCTTGGCCATATTGTCTATAGTACCATCCGCTTATCTGGTACTCAACAACAATGCTCTCAACATGCGTCTTGAATTTATAGATCCAGTGAGTACTTTACAACTAGTGCTGGGTTTGATCAACATCGTTCTACTCTTGGAAGCAATAAGGCGAGCGGTAGCACCAGTCATGTCTCTTCTCATACTTGCGGCAATTGGTTATTTATATGTGGCCCCTTTTTTGCCCGGTGTTTTTTACAACAAGCCTATCCGTTTACACAGGCTGGTGGAAATGTTTTATCTGTTGACCGATTCGGGCATTTACGGTAGTATAACTGGAATTTCTGCCACTGTCGTTGCACTCTTCGTGATTTTTGGCGCTTTCTTTGAGCAAACTAAAGTTGGGGATTATTTGGTCAGGATTGCCACGAAGTTCACAGGTGCTACACCAGGAGGGCCAGCAAAGATAGCAGTCGTTGGTAGTGGGTTATTCGGAAGTATAAGTGGTACAGCTGCGAGTAACGTTTATGCCACTGGTTCTTTCACTATTCCGATGATGAAAAGACTTGGGTATAGACCAGAATTTGCAGGTGCCGTAGAAGCTGTTGCTTCAACGGGTGGAATATTCACTCCTCCAGTGATGGGTGCTGCTGCTTTCGTGATGTCGGAAATCACAAATGTGCCTTATGCGGAGATTTGTTTGAGGGCTATCCTCGGGGCTGTTTTCTATTACGTTGCACTGGGTCTAACGGTTCACATGGTTGCTCTCCGGGATAATCTGAGAGGTTTGCCACGTGAAGAAATACCAAAATGGCGTGATATCCTCTATGATGCTTACTTGCTACTTCCCGCATTCGTTTTAGTCTACATGTTAATGAAAGGATTCTCGCCCTTTTCTGCAGCTTATTATGCCATTTGGGCTGCTCTAGCTTTGAGTTTTTTCAAGAGGGATACGATGATGACACCAAAAAGGCTTTTTCTAACTCTGCAAAAGGGTGGAGAAAATATGATCATAGTTGCCCTCGCATGTGCAGGAGCAGGAATAGTTGTGAGTGTTTTCACAAACACCGGCTTGGGTTTGGGTATCGCTTCCGTGATCACGAGTTTATCGAGTGGAAGGCTCCTTGCAGCTCTTATTTTGTTGATGGGTGTATGTCTGATACTGGGTATGGGTCTGCCAACCACACCTGCATACGTCATAGCGGCGACGATAGCGGCACCAGCATTGATCAGAATGAGAGTAGATGTACTCGCTGCACACATGTTCGTTCTATACTTTGCCAAGTTGTCTGAAGTGACGCCACCCGTATGCATAGCTTCTTATTGTGCTGCTTCCATCGCGAACACGAATCCAATGAAAGTTGGATTTGAAAGTTGGAAACTCTCCTTGACTGGCTACATCATAGGATATCTTTACATTTACAACAGCGCCATGATGCTGAAAGGTCAAATTCTCGATATCATCTCCCTCTGCGTTCTTATGACTGGTATTTGTTATTTACAAGCGATCGCTATAGCTGGTTACTTTCGAAGCCCAATGAAATTTCCTGGAAAACTCATCACGATCTTAGCTATAACCTTCCTTACCGTCGTGGCAGCGTGGGCTAAAATGCCAAGACATTTGATAGCGGTTTCTACTCTATTTGTTCTGATTTATTTATCAATCGTATCCAGAAGAGCGGTGAGAATTTTGGGGGAGCGTAAACAAAGATGATTCTTCACGGAGGACGAAGCTTCTATGGTTTCACTCTTGGTGTCATAATATTGGACACTCATTTTCCTAGAATTTTGGGCGATGTTGGAAATGCTAAAACATGGAAATTTCCAGTGATTTACAAAGTAGTCGAGGGAGTAAATGCACAAGCAGTGATCAGAAAACAACAAGATTGCGTTGAAAAAATTCTGATCTGTACTAAGGAACTCGAAATGGCAGGTGCAAGGGTGATAACTACGAGCTGCGGTTTTCTCTCCCTGTTACAAGAAACACTTGCTCGTTCTGTTAAAGTTCCCGTGATCACATCGGCCTTGTTGTTGATACCGTTAGTTTATAGAATTTGTGGTATGAAACCAGTTGGAATAATAACAGCTGACGCAAAGGCTCTCACCAATGAACACTTGTTGAGTGCTGGTGCAGCGGGAATACCGGTGAGAATAGCAGGACTTGAAGATACTCATTTCGGAACAGCACTGTTGATGGACAAGCTCTGTATAGACTACAATGAAGCTCGAAATGAAGTCGTCCATGTTGCTAAGACGTTAGTACAGAAACATCCAGAAATTGGTTGCATCGTACTCGAATGTGCAAACCTGCCACCATTCGCTGTCGAGATAGAAAATGAGACTGGTTTAGTTGTTTTTGATTTGGTGGATCTCGTCAACATGGTTTGCTATGCATCTGAGAAAGCTACCGACTTTTCACAAGCTGGGCCATCGAAACTTCAAGGAGTGAAGCCATGCACGTTATAAATGATCATCCAATATTGAAATTTGAAAGAGGTAGGAAAGTCCAATTTTATCACGATGGTAAGCTTATGGAATGGTATGAGAACGATCCTATAGCTGTTGCTTTACAAGCCAACGGTGTGAAGATACTGAGTTACTCAAAGAGATTCCACCGACCAAGAGGATTTTTTTGTGCTATAGGTAAGTGCTCATCGTGTTTCATGAGAGTCGATGGTCTACCAAACGTTAGAACCTGTATTACACCTTTGAGAGAAGGAATGAGGATAGAAACTCAGCACGGCATAGGAGAATTCTTAGAGGATACGCCCTCCGATGTAATTGATCAGTTAGGACAACCTTTGATCGTAGAGACGGAAGTTTTGGTCATAGGTGCTGGACCAGCTGGGCTTTCAACCTGCCTCGAAGCAGCTGATCTGGGATGCCAGGTCACATTAGTCGATGAATCTTTAGAATTAGGAGGACAGCTAATAAAACAAACCCATAAATTCTTTGGTTCTTCGGAAGATTTTGCAGGCATTAGAGGTGTGAAAATAGCTGAAATCCTGCGAGAAAAATTGATCCCATACACTGTTTCAGGAAAGTTGACAATATTTTCTAACACTTCTGCTATTGGTTATTACGCCAAAGAAGACGTCGTGCTGTGCACACAAGGTGAGAAGAGAATCATACTCATTAAACCAAAAGCTGTCGTCGTTTCTTCGGGTGCGATGGAGAAACTCATTCCATTTTCTGGAAACGATTTGCCTGGAGTTTATGGAGCCGGCGCAGTTCAGACCCTCATGAACGTTTATGGTGTTCTTCCAGGGAAGAAAGTTCTGATGGTTGGCGCTGGTAACATCGGTTTGATCGTTTCTTATCAATTGCTCCAGGCTGGAGTGAAAGTTGCTGCGATCGTCGAATTGGCACCCAGAGTGGGGGGGTACTGGGTTCACGCTTCTAAAGTTCAACGTCTCGGTGTTCCTATACTTCTTCAACATACTGTGAAAGGGGCCGTAGGGGAGAAACAAGTGGAAGGTGCATGGATACAGCAAGTGGATGAAGAGGGTAGGTTCGTAGGCGCAGAGAAGTTCGTCGATTGCGATACCATTTGCCTTGCCGTAGGTTTGACTCCCACCGTCGATTTGCTCTGGCAAGCCGGTTGTGAAATGGTCTACGTGGCGGATCTCGGTGGTTACGTACCGAAGAGGGATTGGACACTACGGACCAGCAATCCGAAATTCTGGATCGCTGGTGATGCCTCAGCCATAGGGGAAGCTACAACAGCAATGCTCGAGGGAAGAATTGCGGGCTTGTCTGTCAGTAAAGCTCTCGGCAAGGTGAGCGAGTCTTTTTTCAAAAATAAATGTGAGGAGTATTGGACTCGCTTAAACGAACTCAGAATGGCTGAAACGTGCGAGAGGCTGAGAAAAGGTTTACAGTTCGCTCTATCTGGAAATTTTCCCATTACAGTTCAATCAAGCGAAGAAAAAAGCCAGATTTTTAACGAGGAAACATACGCAGATGCTTTCGACAAGCGCACAGTACAATCAATAATTCCACCGATGGATCTGTGGAAAAAACGTAAAGGTGGATTGGTGATCATTGAGTGTCCACAGAGAATACCGTGTGATCCGTGTCACGTCAGTTGTCCCACCGGTGCGATCTTGCCGTTTCAAAACATCAACGATCTACCGAGTGTGGATTATTCAAAGTGTACAGGGTGTGCTATGTGTGTGGCAGCTTGTCCGGGACTGGCGTGTTTTGTAGCAGACATGACTGGTGAGCAGGCGATATTGAAACTGCCTTACGAAATGTCGCCAATACCAAAGGAGGGAAACGTGGTCGCTTGCTTAGACCGCAGTGGTAGGGAACTCGCTCGATCTAAAGTGAGGAAAGTTCAGGAGCCACGACGTGATAGAACGTTCGTGGTACACGTGCAAGTGCCAAAAGAGTTAGTGATGCTCGTCAGGGCACTGAAGGTGATCGAAGATGAATGACAAAATTTTTGTCTGTAGATGTGAAGAAATAACCATTGAAGAATTGAGGATGTGCATCAAAATGGGTTTCACAAGTTTCAACGAACTAAGGAAAATTCTCAGAGTGGGTATGGGACCATGCCAAGGTCGTGGATGCAGAGAATTAGTCTTGAAGGAGATCTCAAAGGCCACAGGTGTCCCTGTACATTTTTTGAGCGTTGGAACGTTTAGACCACCATCAAAACCGATTTCCTTTGGTCAAATTGCCAAGATGAACGTCTGCGATGTTCGCATTTTCGAGTCTCAGAAGAATGTGTGAGCCTACAGCAGATCAGAAGGAGTTCAGATACGGAAGCAAATGACGTAAGGTATCGATGGTTGGCCTTTCTTTATTTTTAACCAGTTGACAGGAATAAACGTCAATGGTAAACTTGCACAAGAGATCCTTTAATTTGCCCCAGTGAGGGCAAAAAGGAGGTAAAAACATGGTTGAAACCCCTCTCACTTTGGCCCACCAGCAAGTGCGTGGTTGGAGATTCTTCCTTCTGTCCCTTCAACATTTCGTAGCGATGTTTGGTGCAACCGTGCTCGTTCCACTCCTCACAGGATTAGATCCTCTCGTTGCACTGTTCACGGCAGGAGCAGGTACATTGCTCTTTCATACCATCACAGGTGGTATCGTGCCTGTTTTCCTCGGATCCAGCTTTGCATTCATAGCACCCATCATCATGGCGAAACAACAACTGAACGATCTAGCTTACGCCACAGGAGGTATAGTTATCGCCGGTTTAGTTTATCTACTCTTCGCTCTCTTGGTCTGGCTTGCTGGTACAGAAAAAGTCAAAAAACTTTTCCCACCTATCGTCACCGGCCCGATGATCGTGATCATAGGCCTCACTCTGAGTCCTGTTGCAGTCCAAATGGCGAGTCAAAACTGGTTGGTTGCCTCAGTGGTAGTAGTGACAGTCATTCTGACTTCCGTACTCCTCAAAGGTTTTTGGAGTATGATACCCGTGCTGTTCGGTGTACTGGCGGGCTACGCTGTTTCGTTGCCTCTTGGCTTGGTGGACACATCCGTTTTACAACAGAGCAGTTGGTTCAGTGTTCCACATTTCATGCTCCCGAAATTCAATTGGACAGCGATTGCAATGATAGCGCCTGTTTCGATAGCAACTGTCATGGAACATATAGGTGATATAACAACGAATGGAGCTGTGGTGGGTAGAAACTTCTTTGAGAAACCCGGGTTGCATAGAACGTTGATAGGTGATGGACTCGCAACTTCCCTCGCTGGACTGTTTGGGGGACCTGCGAACACAACTTACAGTGAAAACACCGGTGTGCTTGCCTTGACGAGAGTCTATGATCCAAAAGTTTTGAGGGGAGCAGCATTTCTGGCAATGTTGATAGCGTTCCTTGCAAAATTTGGTGCCGTACTTCGCACGATCCCAACACCCGTGATAGGTGGCATAAGCCTGATATTGTTTGGAATGATCGCCTCTGTTGGAATAAGAACGTTGGTGAACGCACAGATAGATTTCTCCAAACCGAAGAACTTGCTCGTCGCCTCCTTGATTCTGACGGTCGGCATAGGTGGTGCATCACTGAAGATTGGTCATATTGAATTCAAAGGACTCAGCTTGGCAGCGCTCGTTGGAATCGTTGCTAATTGGTTGATCCCGGAGAAAAAGGACTGAGAGATCATATCCGTGAAGGGCGGGGAAAACCCCGCCTTTTTTGTTATAAAATCCATCTTAGAACTCGATGGGGGCGATGACACAGTGAACATCAAGAAAGCTTTGATAAGTGTTTGGGATAAAACGAACGTCTCACAGTTTTCAAAAGCTTTGATCGAACGTGGCGTGAAAGTCGTGGCAACTTCAGACACAGCATGCTACTTACGCTCGCAAGGTGTAGAAGTGGCGCAAATCGATGAGGTCTTGAAATTTTCTGAATCGTTTCAAAACAACGTTAAATCAATTCACCCAGAAAACCTTGCCACCATCCCCATGAACTCACTGAGCGAATTTCACTTTCAGATTCTTAAAGATCTCAGCATTGAATCTTTCGACCTGGTTGTGGTCAATCTTCGGCCATTTCGACTGAACGACGCCTTGAATGAGGAGGAGGTACTTCAAAATATAGACATCGCTCGTATGACACTTTTGAGGATCGCGGCAAAGAACTACAGAAACATCATACCTGTGTGCGACCCGAGAGATTACGGCATGATTGTTGAATCCATAGACAGATGTGGCGACGTGGAACTTCAAAAGCGTAGAGTTCTGTGTGCAAAGGCTTTTCTTTTTTGTTATAGATATGACGAAAAAGTGTTCAAAACTTTGTGCGATCTTTTTGCACTCGACGAATCTGAACTGAGGAAGAGTTAAGAATGAAAATCCATCCAATGCAGATAATTGAAACTATTTTTCCAAACAGCTGTGTAATTTGTGGTGAACTCATCTCACCGCTGAAAGTTCTATGTGAAAACTGTGAAGCAAAGTTGATGCAGGGACCAATTCCATTGGTAGAAAGAACGAAATGGTGTGAGGTGTATTTCTACGGCAGGTACGAATCTGTTCTCAAGGATCTCATACTAGCCTACAAAAATGGAGGACATTGGAGACTCCATAGAATTCTCGCCAAAGTTTTGATCGAAACGATGAGAAGATACAGCACCCCATTCTCGGCTCTAACCTGGGTTCCCTCCAGTTTCAAAGCTCTTGAGGAGAGAGGATTCGATACGATGAAAATGATTGCGAGGGCCGTTTCAAAAACAATCAATGTTAGATACGTTTCCCTCATCGAATCGACGTCTTCCACCACTAAGAGAGGTATGAAGAAAAAAGAGAGAATAGAAAGCGTTCGAGGAGCTTTCAAAACCAAGAACAAACCTGAAGGGACCATAGCTTTGATAGATGATGTGTACACCACAGGCTCAACGATCCGTGAATGTTCCAAATTGTTGCTGCAAGCTGGTGCAGAAAAAATCATCGCCTACTGTATAGCGAAAGCTTGAGGAGGTGAACGAATGTCCTTGAAATTGAAGATAGCTTTGCTCGTCGTGATATTCCTCATCTTGGGCATATTCACAGTCACTGTTACTAACCTTTTAGTTGTGAGGGGAAAGATACTCGTATACGCCGAAGGAGAAATGTTACAGAAGGTAGAGAAAGAAGCTCTCAAGCTAGATAACTGGTTCAAAGAAAGGTTGATCACCCTACAGAGCATAGCTTCGAATCTGGAAAGTTTGTTCATCTTTTTCGATACAAACATGATAGACATGAGCCTTCGTTCTTATGCAGAAGATCTCAAAAAACTTGGTTTCACTGGACAGATCCTCATGAGCTCTGATGGAAAAACGTTCGCCCTTGACACCAAGTTGGAAAAAGATCTGTCGAAGGAAAAATTCTTTCACGAAACGTTGAATGGTAAGAACTTCGTGCAAGACAATGTCGTGTTTAAAGAAACTAAAGGTTTACTCTTCGCCGTTCCTGTGATGAGTTATTCTCAAGAAGTCGTCGGTGTTTATGCTGTTTTCCTTCCTCAACAACAAATAGATCAACTAATACAGAAAGTGAAACATGGGGAGAAAGGATACGCATTCTTGGCCAACGCGGAAGCCATCTTGGTGTCACATCCAGATTCGAACCTTTTGGGGAAAAAACTCAGTCATGTGGATGAGAATCTGAAAACTATTGAAGAAAAAATATTGAAGCGTGAAACAGGGGTGTTGGATTACACTTTCCAAGGAGAAAGGAAATTGGCTACAATCACGAACATACCGAGCGTGGGTTGGTCAATCGCTTTGACCATTCCAAGAAAGGAGATAGAAGCGACTCTTCAGAGTACGATAATTATGAACATCAGTGTTGCTATCATAGTCTCAGTTGTTGCAATTTTCGCTGCGATTCTTTTTGGTAGATCCATCACAAAGCCCATCGTAGATTTATCGCTCGTAGCTAAGAAAATCGCAGAAGGTGATCTCACACAGCTTGTTGAATTGAAAAGCACCAGCGGAGAGATAGCACAGCTTTCGAACGCTTTTTCAGCCTTGACGAACAGTCTGAGAAACAGTATAATGAACATCAAAAAGATGGAAGAAAATCTGAAGGCTTTGAGAGAACAAATAGAGATCGACTCATCATCCGCAAAATCAGCTTCTAACGAGGCAAAGGCACTTTCTGAAAGTGTGAACAGATCTATCAGTACCATAACACAGATGATAAACCAGGTGAACGTTGGGGCGCGAGAGATATCGTCTGGAGCGGAACAGACATCGAAGGATGCTTTGCTACTCTCTGAAAGTTCTGAGTCTTTGAAGAAATCTTCGATCGTTGTGGAAAAAGCTGTAAAAAAGTTGATCAACATGATTGAGGATCTGAGCAAACAGCAAGATTCGATCAACGAATTGATTCAACAACTCGCTGAACTCACTGGAAGGATCGAAGAAGTCACTGGGACGATCTACTCGATAGCTGAACAGACGAACTTGTTGGCACTGAACGCTGCCATCGAAGCAGCGAGGGCTGGGGAGGCAGGCAGGGGCTTTGCAGTTGTGGCTGAAGAAATAAGAAAACTCGCCGAGCAGAGTAGAATATCAACAAAGCAGATAGGCGATTTCCTTGTGAGTATAAAAAATCACGTACAGAACATACTGGAGCAAGAAGAACGAATCGTGAGGCAGACGATCGAAAGTGCCCAGACAGTCAGTGAAAGCAGTCAAACACTCTCCGAGATGATGAAAGACATAGAAAAAGTTGCAACGATGTCTGGAGAACTCGCAACAATAAGTGAAGAGCAGAGCGGAGCCGTCGAGGAAATTAATGCTGCGATAGAAAAGATCTCCAAAGATATTGGTCAGGTTTCAAACACAGTTGAAGAGCTTTCAGAAAGCGTCTCGAAACAATCTGAACGGATCGAAGGCTTATCCAAAATTCTCGAAAAGTTATCGAGTGTTTTCGAAGAGATTGAACTTGCGATCGCTAAATATAGAATATAACGGTGCGTAACAATGAAACGCAGCATTTTTTCGATAGTTTTGTTGACTTTTCTTGTTTTATCGTTGGTCTTATTTCGCACTTCAAAGCAAAGATTGAAGGTTTTCTGTGATGATTCTTTAAAGCCACAAGTTGTGAGTGCATTACAAGAGCAAGGTATAAGATATGAATTTGATGAACAAGCTAAAGCTGATCTTGTAGTGAAGAAAACAGAGATTGTTTACAAGAAAAACATTTACAAACTCATCTGGAAGGAAAACCTGAGCAAAAGAATAGAGGAATTCTTGAGATCCTATTTTGATGGAGCACGAATTGAAAGATTGTCCAAAGGGTTTTTGAATGAACGCTACAAGGTGAATCTTGAAGGTACAGTATACATCGTCGATGTGAAAGCAGTGGGAGAGAAGATCTTGCAAGACATGATAAAATCTATTTTGACTAATCCAGGTGATTTCTTCGAGAATGGATTCGCCGTTGCGCGAATGGAAGCTGTTTTAAATGGAGAAAAAAGGATATTTTTCTATGATCCCAAGACTGACCAATTTTTCATTGAAGATGCGGGAGGGAGTTGAGTGGAAAGCATCTTGACCGTGAAGAACCTATCGACTTACTTTTATATGGAAGAAGGTGTCGTTGCTGCTGTCGACGATGTTAGCTTTGAGTTAAAACCTCAAGAGGTTCTGGGTATAGTCGGTGAAACTGGATCTGGGAAGAGCGTCACGGTCAAATCGATCATGCGTCTCATCAAGCCTCCAGGAAAGATCGTGAGTGGAGAGATCATCTACAAGGGTCAGGATATACTCAAGCTCGATGAAAAGGAGATGTACAACATACGCGGTAAAGAAATCAGTATGGTGTTCCAAGATCCTATGACTTCTTTAAATCCGTTGTTCACGATAGGTAACCAGTTGATGGAAACCATCATGCAACACCAGAAAGTTTCTAAGGAAGAGGCTTATAAACGAGCGATCGAGATGTTAAAGCTGGTCCAAATACCTGAACCAGAGAAACGCATGAAAGCTTATCCATTTGAGTTCAGTGGGGGTATGAGGCAGCGTGTGGTCATAGCTATAGCGCTCAGTTGCAATCCAAGCATACTCATAGCCGACGAACCCACAACGGCACTGGATGTCACGATACAGGCTCAGATACTCGAACTGATGAAGCAACTTCAAGAAACTTTGAAGATGGCCATGATCTTCATCACACACGATCTGGGCGTGATCGCTTCGATGGCACACAGGATCATAGTTATGTATGGTGGGAAACAAATGGAAGAAGGTTCTGCGGAGGATATCTTTTACAATCCGATACACCCCTACACGAACATGCTTTTGAAAAGCATACCGAGAGTGGATAGAAAGATCGATCGGCTTGAACCAATACCTGGTCAACCTCCAAGAATGATCGACATACCAAAAGTTTGTCCTTTCCTACCGAGATGTCCCAGAGCCATCGAGGAATGTTCGAAAGGTATAGCAGATATGGTAGAAGTATCCCCTGGACATCGTGTGAGATGTTTCAACCCAATTTGGAGGTGAAGTGTGACGTGGCTGACAACGAAGTGATTGTGAGAGTCGTTGGGCTGAAAAAACACTTCCCTATAAAGCAGGGATTCTTCATAAAACGGACGGTAGCGCACGTTAAAGCTGTAGATGGAGTGGATTTTGAGATTAAGAGAGGAGAAACTTTCGCACTCGTGGGGGAATCAGGTTGCGGTAAAACCACCGTAGGCAGAACGATCCTCAGGCTCATCGATCCAACGGAAGGCCAGATTTTCTTCGATGGCACCGACATATCGAAACTGAAGTACAAACAATTGCTTCCTTTCAGAAGGCGAATGCAGATCGTTTTCCAAGATCCAATGAGCTCGTTGAACCCGAGAATGACCGTTGGACAGATCATAACAGAGCCAATGCTTTTCCACAATGTGGTCAAAACCAAAGCTGAAGCTTACGAACGAGCAAAGGAACTTTTAGAAATGGTCGGTTTGAAAACATTCCATTTGGACAGATATCCACACCAGTTCAGCGGTGGTCAACGCCAAAGAGTAGCTATAGCACGAGCCATAGCGATACAGCCTGAGTTCCTCGTCCTAGATGAACCAACATCTTCTTTGGATGTGTCTGTTCAAGCGCAGATCATCAACATGTTTCTAGATTTTCAGAAGAAGTTCAAGTTCAGCTATTTGTTCATATCCCACAACCTTGGCTTGGTCAGATTCATAAGCCATACAGTTGCTATAATGTATCTTGGTAGGATCGTGGAAATGGGGGAGTCAGAGGAGATATTCTCCAAACCTTTGCATCCATACAGTCAAGCTTTGCTTTCGGCTACTCCCGTGCCAGATCCAAAGGTGGAAAAATCTAGAAAAAGGATCATACTCACGGGGGGTGTCCCTAGTCCCATCAATAGACCCAGTGGTTGCTTCTTCAATCCACGTTGTCCTTTCAAAATTGAAATTTGTGAAAAAGAATATCCTCAGTTAATTCAAATCTCAAACAACCACCAGGTGGCGTGCCACCTGGTGAAATGAGGGGGTGTTGGTGTGAAAAAGTTTTTACTCACTGTGGCACTGTTGCTCTTCGTCATGATAGTCTTCGCGGCAGAGAAGTACGTTTGGTTCGATGAAAAAACGCCATACCTCGGTGCCGACGCCAAGGGAAAGTACGGTGGAAGGCTCGTGGTCGGTACCCTGAGCGGTCCTAGGACGATGAACTACGTCGTCGCAAAGGAAACTAGCTCCACAGATGTCATAGCTTTGTTCATGGGTTACGGTGGAACATTGGTGGAACTCGACAACTACGCAAGACTTTATCCATGCATGGCCAAACGTTGTGAAGTGGAGCTAACAGATGAAGGTAAGATGATCGTCACCTTCTGGTTGAGAGAAGGCATCAAATGGTCAGATGGAAAACCTTTCACGGCCGATGATTTCGTTTTCACCGTTAATGATGTTTACAGCAATCCAGCCATTCCAAGTAGCACTCAAGATGTCATCAAAGATTCCAAAGGAAGACTTCCAAAAGCTGAAAAGGTCAACAACTACACTGTGAGAGTGATCTACGAAGAACCGTTCAGGCTAGCGGTCAGGTACATTGGAGGACTTTACATCTGGCCGAAACACATAGCTGAAGAATGGGTCAAAAACGGCACATTCACACAGAAATGGACGGTTGAAGCGATCAACAACAAAGAACTCGTAGGACTTGGACCGTTCATACCTGTTGAGTACGTGCCAGATCAATACATCAGAGCAGTGAGGAATCCGAACTTCTGGAAGAAAGACGCCAACGGTAATCAACTTCCATACCTCGACGAGTATGTGATCAAGATCATACCAGATCAAAACGCACAAAAACTTGCCTTTGAAAAAGGTGAAATCGATCTTTGGGGTGTTCCAGCACAGTTCTATCCAGAGATCAAGGCTAAAGCTAAGGAAAAGAACTGGGTCGTTGGAACTGGCGGACCAACTTACGGAACAACGTTCATCACTTTCAACTGGAACCACGACGATCCTGTCAAGAGATCTTGGTTCAGAAACGAATTTTTCAGAAAAGCTGTGGCGTACGCCATGGATAAAGATGCGATGATCGACACACTCCTAGCAGGTCTTGGCGTGGCACAGTGGGGGCCAGTCTCAGTGCTGTCACCGTTCTACAACGATGACGCTTTAAGGAAATATCCATACGATCTAGAATATGCTCGCGTGATGTTACAGATGGGTGGTTTCAGTTGGGATAAAGATGGTAATTTGATCGATGCCAAAGGTAACAAAGTTGAGTTTGTACTTTCTACGAACGCTGGTAATAGGATACGCGAAGGTATGTGCAACATCATAAGAGATGAACTTGCAAAGCTTGGAATCAAAGTTACATTCGTTCCACAAGATTTCAACCTGCTCGTCAACAAGATGCTCAACACCACGGACTGGGAAGCGATTGTGATAGGTTTGACGGGTTCCGACGAGCCACAGGGTGGTAGAAACGTTTGGGCTCTGAAGGGAACATTACACTTCTGGAACTTCCATCCAGAGGCTGCACCTGGAAAACAGATCAAGCCAGAAATCTACGAAGCACCTGATTGGGAAATTGAGATAGATAAAATCTTCGCAGAAAACATCAAAGTACTCGATCAGAAGAAGGTCTATCAAATGTTCTCAAGATATCAAGAGCTCGTATCGGAACATCTACCACTCATCTACACGGTACAGCAGCTCTATCTGTACGCACACAAAGCTGATTTGAACATCATCGAGCCAACGGCCTTCGGTGGTATGCTCTGGACGTTACCTTGGATCTACTGGAAGAAATGAACCTTGGGGGGCTCTTGCCCCCCTTGACTTAAGAGGTGATGTTCTGTGCTCAAGTACATCGCAAGAAGATTGGTTATAGCTATACCTGAGTTGATCATCATATCGTTCTTGGTTTTCATGATCATGGAGGCAGCTCCTGGAGATTTTCTGGATCAATACAAGCTGGATCCATCGATGTCTAAAGAAACATTGGAGGCCATGAAAAAGGAACTTGGACTGGATCAACATCCCATGGTCAGATACTTGAAATGGCTTTCAGGTGCCGTTAGAGGTAAATTCGGATACTCATTTTACTACAGAAGACCCGTTTCTACTTTGATATGGGAACGAGTGGCAGCCACACTGAGTCTTTCGTTGGTGTCTCTCGCCGGTTCTTGGATCTTGGGCATTGCTCTGGGTACGTTTTCTGCTTTGAAGAAATATTCTTTAGCAGACAAAATACTCACAGTTTTTGCCTTCAGTTTCATAGCGATCCCATCTTTCTTTCTTGGCTTGTTGTTCCTTTACTTTGCGGCGCGAACAGGTTGGTTCCCCATAGGTGGCATGATCTCGATCGATTACAACAACATGACCGCTTGGCAGAAGTTTAAAGATCTGTTGTGGCACATGACGTTGCCAGCAACGGCTTTGACACTCGGTTCTATGGCCAGCCTGATGAGGTACATGAGAGGTTCCTTGCTGGACGTTTTGAACGAGGACTATGTGACGTTCGCACGTGCGAAGGGTATGCCTGAAAGAATCGTTGTATATAAACACGCAATGAGGAATGCCATCAATCCCATGATCACTTTCCTTGGTTTCAGCATTTCGGGTATTCTGGGTGGTTCACTTTTCATTGAAAACATATTCGCCTGGCCTGGAATGGGTAGGCTCATATACCAAGCTCTCATCCAGAAAGATCTCTATTTAGTCATCACGAGCGGTTTGATCAGCGCCGTCCTGTTGGTAGTGGGAAACTTGGTGGCAGACATTCTTTTGGCGCTCGTCGATCCAAGAGTTCGATTGACCTGAGGAGGTTCGAGCCGTGGCGAAGAACAATGTTAACAAAACTAACAACAAGACAGGTTTCGAAGAAAAGTACCTTTCGCGTGGTCAACTCATCTGGAGAGCTTTTCTCAAACACAAACTCGGTGTCGGAGCTCTCGTGGTTTTGATTTTGCTCTATCTGTTAGCATTGTTCGCAGATTTCTTTGCTCCGTACAACCCTGCAGAACAATCCTTGAGGCACACTTATTCTCCTCCAACAAAGATCTACAGAACCTACAAAGGTCAAAGGGTAAAACCTTACGTACTTCCGTCCATGAGTTATGTAGACAAAATCACCTATGAAAGGACTTACAAAGAAATGCTGTTTCCCCGCAGAATCGTGATCGAAAAAAATAATGGAGAAAGGGTTACCTACGAACTTGGTAAAGATGGCGTTGAATCGTTCAGGTTTTCGGTGAACAGGATAGAGAGCATCAAAGTTAGAGGAGAATGGTACGACGTTAGGAAAACACCAGTCGTGAGCGATTATTTTCTGTTCGGATACAATGATGACGTTTTGAACAAAGGAATCTCACGTTTTGAAACAACATCGTCCGTGGCACAAGAAATGTTTTTCAAAGCGTACAAAGACAGATTCGATCTAACTGAGGAAGAAGATGTCCAAGCGATCGCTGTGACTGAACAAATCGACACTATAATGGTGAAACGGGATGGAAAATTCGAAATGATAAAAGGAAAGGTAATCGAATACGATTACAAGATTTATCCTGTGAAGTGGTTCGTCAAGAGCTGGACAGGCAAGTTCTTGTGGATTTTCCCGATGAATGTTCACTTGTTCGGTGTGGACAATTACGATAACAATCAGTTTGTGAAGCTTTATATAATGGGTGCCGACCTTTTTGGAAGGGATGTTTGGTCGAGGATCGCTTTCGCTTCGAGAATTTCTCTCTCGATAGGTTTGATCGGCGTTATAATAACAATCGCTCTTGCCCTCGTTTTTGGTGGTATATCTGGTTATTATGGTGGACTAGTTGATGAAGCCTTCATGAGATTCGCTGAGATCATCATGTCTATCCCTGGATTCTATTTGATGATCATGTTGCGAGCCGTTCTACCGTTGGATTTGCCATCGACACAGATTTATTTACTCATCGTGTTCATATTGTCGTTCATCGGTTGGGCAGGTACGTCCCGTGTTATCAGAGGACTCGTGCTTTCCATCAGAGAAAGAGAATTCGTTGAAGCTGCCGTGGCCATAGGATTGTCGAACTGGAAGGTGCTTACAAGGCACGTACTACCCAACACCACGACGTATTTGATCGTGAACGCCACCCTGAGGATTCCTGGTTATATACTCGGTGAAGCTGGCTTGAGTTTCTTAGGGTTGGGTATAAGGGAACCTCAGGCATCTTGGGGCCTCATGCTCGCACAAGCTCAAGATGTGTACGTCATAACGAGAGCACCTTGGTTGTTGATCCCAGGAATATTCATTTTTGTTACAGTGCTCGCTTTCAATTTCGTTGGGGATGCTTTGAGAGACGCACTCGATCCAAGATCGTTGGGTTAGGAATACTGCTTGATGAACATTTTGGAGTAATTTATTATGTCGCCCGCACCCACGAAGAGATAAACTGTATTTGGTGCGGGTTTTATTTTGCTGAGTAGTTCCTCAACGGACGCGAAATATTCCGCAGTTTTACCATAATTCTTTAAACCTTCAGCAATCATGCGTGCAGAAATGTTTGGAAGCACTTGCTCGAAGGCACCGTACACTTCTGTGACATAGACCTCATCAGCATCCAACAAAGCTTTCGCAAAGTTACCATCTTCTCTAGCTAGCCTCGTGTAACGATGTGGTTGAAAGATCACCACTTGTTTCATTCCTTCAAACACTTCACGAGATGTGTTTATCAACCACTTCAGCTCGTCTGGTGTGTGAGCATAGTCATCAACAACATATATCTTCTTAGATTCGTTGAGAACAGTCACTGTGAATCTTCTGTAAGTACCTACAAAGCTTGAGAGAGATTCCACAACTTTCAAAGGATCATAACCTGCAGCCCACAAAAGTGTTACTACTGCCATCGCGTTCAAAACGTTGTGTAAACCTGGTACTTTGAGTTTCAAAGTGTATTTCCTTGTGTCAAGCTTTATTGAAGCAATTTGTTCAAAACGATTCACACTCCTGTTGATTAGAACACAAGTACCTCCTTGCAGACCGAACGTATGATGCCCCAAATGCGAAGTCAATCGATCCTCGTGGAAAGTCACAACGTTCCGAGCAGATTTGGCAAGCTTCTCGAAGCACGAAAGATAATAAGACTCATCTGCGTGGAAATTTTCCAAATGATCTTTTCGAGCGTTAGTGATTATTAGATGCGTAGGATGGAAAGAAGCAAAGCTCGGCTGACTCTCATCCAGTTCGTAGACAAACGGCCCGGTGCCTTTTCTGTAATTTCCGAACTCCAACGACGGATTCGCACCGCCCAGAAAAACCGTTGGATCCGCACCGAGGGCTTTGAGTGCGTGCGCCAGCATAGCTGTTGTGGTCGTTTTACCATCGGATCCCGTCACAGCGAATTGAACGTTATCTTCCACAAGTTCCTTGAGAAGTTCAAAGCGTGTCACGATGCGAACATTTTCTTCGCGAGCTCTCAACAATTCAGGATTGTTCAAACTGACCGCAGGAGTATGAACCAAAAGGTCCGGTTTCATCCAGTTTTCACGGTCATGACCTAAGAAAACTTTTATACCGAGCCGTTCGAGTATTTCTATCTGCTCGTTTCTGTGTATATCCGAACCATACACATTGTGTCCCATGAAATGACAATGGATAGCTAAAGAACTCATCCCGATCCCACCGATCCCAACGAAATGAATTTTCATAGGCATTCCTCCAAAATAATTTTTGCGATTCGCTCTGCAGGATTATATTTTTTTTCTGGAATTCTGCCGAGATTCAATGCAAATCGAATTGCTTCGAGTAATTTCATTGGGTTCAGTTCACTTTCCCTCACGACCACACCTCTTCCCAAATTCTCGACGAACTTCGCATTTCGAACCTGGTGCCCCCCAGCTGCTCCTTCCCACGGTATGAGAACTGCTGGAACACCGTAGTGAAGTAATTCACTCACCGTGAGCGCACCAGCCCGACACACAACAGCAGCAGCTCCGCGCCAAGCTGACGGCATATCGTAAATGTAATCCAGCGCTGATACGTTCTCAAAAACCGACAGTCTCCTTGTCCAGTCAGGATCACCTGTTCCATGGACAAACTTCAGATTCCTCTCCTCTTGATAAATTTTTTCCATCATGGAGTTGATCAGCTCACTCCCCTTGCTCCCCCCAAATACAAGCACATAACCTTCACCAAAAGGAGTCCCAGTCGTTTTACCGATCCTTATAGGATTACCTGTGACGATTATTTTATCTCTCACAGACCTTGGAAAGGCGTTCACAGTTTCTTCGAAACCGACGAATATCTTTCTCGCATATTTGCTGAGCCATTTGTTCGCCAAACCAGGAACAACGTTCTGTTCTTGTATGTACAGTGGTAAATTTTTCCTCCCACAAACCGTACCAACAGGATAAGAAACATAACCACCTGTGACCAAGCAACAATTGGCTTCATCGATTTCCGAAGCTATAATACTCTTACTTTTGACAATTTTCAATACCCTTTTCAAGTTGACAGGTTTGAACAACGGTCTTTCTAGGCCAGACACGTCCAGTTTCACAAGCTTATATTCCGGATGCTCCAGCGGAAGAATTCTGTTTTCAATGCCTTTCGGCGTACAGAAATAAACAACATCGATTTTTTCACGTTTTGCCATCTCTTCCAATATCGCCAAAGCGGGATACAGGTGCCCACCGGTTCCTCCCCCAGCTGTTAAGATTTTCATTTAGCTTCACTCCCGCTGGTCGCCATGTTCACCACAACGCCAATACTGGCCATCATTATCGCAATTGAGCTTCCTCCATGACTCATGAATGGTAGCGTTACGCCAGTGACAGGCAACAAACCCGAAACAACTCCGAGATTCACTAAAACTTGTATCATGATTAGTAGAGCGAGTCCAGATACGAAACCAGTAACGAATGTGTCATTCGAATTTTCTACTAACTTCAACATTGTCCATACGAGCAAGAAAAACAATGAAACTACACTGACTATACCGACCAATCCAAGTTCTTCACCGATAGCTGCGAATATGAAATCTGTGACCACGGCGGGCACCGATAACTTCACTTCACCCAATCCCACACCTTTTCCGATCAATCCACCTTCCTTAAAAGCTCTCACAGCTTGCATGACTTGTTCTGGCAGATCACCACTGAAGAACGCTTTCAACCTCGAAATTTGATAACCTCTTAGGAAGACCCCAAATCTTTGAGCCACATAAAAGAAGAAAGCAATTAGACCAAATGTTGAAATAACGTATATCATCCTACTTCCATGCGAGTAAAGCACCAGAAGTGCGATAAAAAAAACTATGAGAGCACTACTCAAGTCAGGTTCCAAGATGATCAGTAAAACAATGGGGCAGATCAATAACATGGGTTTTAGAAAACCGTGCACGAAACTCTTCATTCTGTCTTTGTTTTTCTTGATATAACTTGCCATGCAAACAATCGTTGCAAGTTTAGCGAACTCAGAAGGTTGAAAACTGAATCCTGGTAGAAGTATCCACCTGCGAGAACCTGCAATCGGCGGAAAAGCATACGGTAAAATCAAGAGAACGATAGCTAACATGTAATAGAACGAAACGTACCTTTCATGATACCTGTAGTCAACAAAACACATCACGATCATCAGAACAACACCTACGGCGAGCTTCATGATATGCGATCTGAAAATATCGCGTGCCACACCACCGTACAAGTTCATTTGTGCAGAGACTTCAAGACCAGAGATGACTATTAATCCCACGGCAATGAGAATAGCCGTCACAATCAAAAGTGCCAAAGCGTGATTGGGCACTATTTGCCCTCCTGAAAGAATTTTACCACCCGGACGAAGTGTTCTCCACGTTCAGCGTAGCTCGAATATAAATCAAAACTTGCTGCTGCTGGACTGAGTAAAACAACATCACCAAAACTAGCGCTCTTAAAGGCTTCCAACACAGCTTGTTCCATATTTTCTACAACGCAGAAAGGCACATTTGATTCTTTCAGTAGCGGAACTATGCGTGAACGTATTTCACCGAACACGACAACATGTTTGGCTTTCTTCTTGATCTGCTTTATCAAAGGATCGTAATTCTCATTCTTACCCCTTCCAGTGAGTATGAGAACAACTCTTCCATCCGAATAGTTTTCAAGAGCAGCGATTGTTGCAGCCGCACTCGTTGATTTTGAGTCGTTGACGAACTGTACCCCGTCGATGCTTGCAACGAGTTCCATTCTGTGATGAGGCGGTCGAAAATCCTCAAGCGCATTCAACACTTCATACGGTTCAAAGCCGAGAAATTTCATTACTGTAAGTACTGCAGAAAGATTCTGTTGATTCTGATAGGTTTTTAACAGATCGTTTCGGGATGGGTAAATCTCTCCACAAAACTCTATCCCATCTTCTGTAACTCTAATTGGTGAGAAAAATCTCACAGAATAACCTTTCGACTTGACGATTGTTTCACAATCTCTATGAATATATTTATCTTTGGCAAACTTGAACAGTTTCAATTTACTCTCTACATAATGCTCAAAATTTGGATGCCAATCCAGATGGTTTGGTTCTATGTTCAATATAAGACCAACATCGATCGGTAAGCTCTTAGCCCAAAATAACTGAAAACTGCTGAGTTCCATTATGAGATAATCGAAACGCTGGCCAAGAACGTTCGAAACGGGATTTCCAACGTTGCCAGCAACCGCTACTTTCTTGCCAAGCTTACTCATGACATGTTCAAACATGCGGCAAGTGGTTGTTTTTCCATTCGTACCAGTGATCCCTATAATGAAACCTGGTTTCTCAATGTTCAGCACGACATCCAAATCCGTTAGAACTCTCTCCAACGCATGTGAAATGATCGGATGATCTGGTTTCACAGATGGGCTGACCACAATCCAATCAGCTTGCAGTATCTTATCAGAGTTACCATTCTCTTCAAACTCCACCCCCAAAGCGAAAAGCTCTTTTCTTTCCTCCTCGTTCAATGCTCTAGCTTCGCTCACGAAGACCTTGTGACCCAGTTGAATCAAAATTTTACACAGAGCTTTGTTGCTCACACCGTAACCAACAAGCGCGTAAATCAGCAGTAGCACCTCCGTTGGAATTATACTTCCATACAAGCGGAAGTTCGATGTTCCATTTTGTGGCAGAGATCATTTTACCATTGATTAATCTTTTTGCTTGTTTTTAAATGATGGGACTATAATAGCCTTGGATAACTGAAAGAAGGAGGGGGCAACGTGAACAGCATCGTCGATAAGATCATCGAGAGTGGGATCGTTGCAGTTATCAGGGTGGACAGTCCGTCCAAAGCGATCGAAGTTTGTAGAGCTTGTAGAGAAGGTGGCATAGTGGCTATAGAGGTCACCTTCAGTGTGCCGAGAGCAACTGAAGTCATCAACCAACTTTCAAAAGAACTTGGAGACGAGATCCTGCTTGGTGCGGGTACAGTGCTCGATCCGTACACGGCAAAGATCGCTATTGAAGCTGGGGCAAAGTACATAGTGGCTCCAAACCTATCTGAAGAAACTGCTTTGTTGTGTAATAAGCACCGAGTACCTTACATTCCTGGTGCGTTCACTCCAACTGAAATCGTCAAAGCGCTTGAACTAGGATGTGAACTGATCAAACTGTTTCCCGCCTCGGCCGTTGGACCTGGTTATATCAAAGCTATACATGGGCCACTTCCCCACGCAAAGTTACTGCCAACAGGCGGTGTAGAGCTTGAGAACGTGAAAGAATGGATCAAGGCTGGTGCAGCAGCGGTTGGAGTGGGAGGCGGACTCACAAAGGGAAGCAAAGATGAGATTAAGGAAAGAGCAAGAAAGTTCGTTGAACTCATCAAGGAGGCTCGAAGAGAGATAAACGTAAAGTAAATTTCAGTGAAAAAAATCAATCCATCTCTTTCAATCAAAACTGAAGGAGGCTTTTTCCTTACTTGTTTCATTTCAGCGGTTCTATTCGTTTTGATACTACTCGTATTGGTTGTACCACCACTGCTGAACGCTGTTTCAAAGAGAAGAAAGGTATAATCTTTTTCGGAGGGATCTTCACTGAAGACCGCCGCGGTTATCACTGTTGGAAGCGAAATAGTTGAAGGCATAATCCTGAACACAAATGCCCAGTACATATGCCAACGTCTCGTCGAAAATGGTTTTATGGTGAAGGAAATAACGTGCGTTGATGATGATGAAGAACTGATCAAAAACGAGGTTCAACGCTTACTGAAAAACTATGATTTGTTGGTGATGAGTGGGGGACTGGGACCTACCGAGGATGACAAAACACGTGAGGCTGTCGCCAAGGCTCTTTCTAGAAAGTTGATTCTGGATGAGCAGATCAAGAGAAACATCTTCGAAAGGGTTTCTCGATACTACAGCAATCTTCCCAGTAATCTAGAAAAACAGGCTTTGGTTATCGAGGGAGCACAAATCGTTCCCAATCCTGTTGGTACTGCACCTGGGCAGATGATAGATGTGGAAGGTAAGAAAATAATTCTGTTGCCTGGCCCCCCTCAAGAGTTGAAACCGATGTTCGAAAATGTTATTTCATCACTGAAGATAGAACAAGATTTTGCAACCATCAAGATGCTTTTCTTCGCTGTTCCAGAAGCTGTATTGGATCAATTTATGAGTGATATTAAAGTGAAAGAATGTGTGAAAATAGCCACTCAAGCTTCATTTGGAGAAGGTGTTTGGATCAGACTCACAGCGCCTTTGAATTGTTTCCAAGAAGCCAAAAATCTTTCAGACAAATTGATCGATAAATTCAAGCGTAACTTCATAGGTTATGGTGACACGAGTGTGGAAAAGGCCCTTTTCGAAGAACTGAAAATCAGAAATCTCACTTTCTCAGTGGCAGAATCGTGCACGGGGGGACTCATCAGTTCGAAAATCGTGTCCATTCCCGGTGCATCTAAGATATTTTTGGGCGGTGTGGTGGCGTACGATAATTTTGTGAAAGTCAAAGTGCTCGGTGTTCGTGAAGAAACTTTGAAAGAGTTTGGCGCCGTGAGTGAACAGTGCGTTGTGGAAATGGCGTATGGGATCAAAAGATTAACAGGAAGTGATTTTGCAATCGCCGTTTCTGGCATAGCTGGGCCGACTGGAGCAACCTCGGACAAGCCGGTGGGAACAGTCTACTTCTGTGTGACTGATGGGCGAAGAGAAACTGTAGAGAAGCTATTCTACCCGCAAGAAAGGAACATCTTTCGCAATCGAGTGGCAACACACGCATTGTATTTGTTACTCAGCCGCCTACGTGGTATGATATAGTCTGAAAACCGTCCACTCAGGAGGAATCTCATATGCACGAACAATACCTCAGCGTTTTTATCGATGAAAGTAGAGAATACATTCAAAGCTTGAATGAATCTCTGCTCAAACTTGAAAAAGATCCACGTGACGAAGAGGCCATAAACGAGACCTTCAGAGCTTTGCACACACTGAAAGGTATGGCAGCTACGATGGGATTTGACAGCATGTCCAAGCTTTGCCATAGAATGGAACAACTGTTGGATAAGATCAGATCGAAGAAAGTTAAACTAACGTCAGAAATTCTCGATAGACTCTTCGCTGGCACGGATGTGGTGGAAAAGATGGTAAGCAGCATCGTGTCAGGGGGAAGCGATCGACTCGACAACGTCGATTTGCAAAATCTAATGAACGCGTTCGAAGTGGTTCAAGAGGAGAAAGTCGAGGAACAAAAATCTCAGACCGCTGAACCTGCGAAAACTGAGACCATCAGTGATTCCATATTGAAAGTTGTGGAAGAAGCTTCAAAGGAAGGTTACAACGCTTTCAAAGTTACAGTCACCCTAGCTGAAGGGACACTCATGAAGGCAGTTAGGATGTACATGGTGTTCAAAGCTATTGAAGATGCTGGTGGTCAAATATTGAGCAGTGTCCCGCCTGTGGAAGACATAGAACAGGAGAAATTCGACAGAGATGTCGAGCTTGTGATCATCACTAAACAAAACGCTGAATCCTTGCACAACAGCATTGTTTCCATATCGGAGATAGAAAGAGTCACGATCAATGCTTTAACGAAGTCTCAGGAAAAAGTGGAGGAAAAAATGGAGCAACCTATGGCTCGTCAAGTTGAAGCAACTGAAGAAAAGGAAACCGAGGGGAAAACTCCTCAAAGAAGAAGGCTCGTTCAAACGGTGCGTGTTGACATCGACAAGCTAGATACACTGATGAACCTGATGGGAGAGCTCGTCATAGCAAGAAGTAGGATCTCAGATACTCTCAGAAAATACAGTATAAAGGAAGTCGATGAGAGCCTTTCTCAACTCAACAGAATAACACTCGATCTGCAGAACGTGGTTATGAAGATCAGAATGGTCCCGATCGCGTTCGTCTTCAACAGGTTTCCAAGGATGGTTAGAGATCTGGCCAAACAGCTTTCTAAAGAGATCAACTTCGTCATTGAAGGTGAAGAAACCGAATTGGACAGAACTTTCGTTGAAGATATAGGTGAACCTCTTCTCCACTTGTTGAGGAATGCCATAGACCATGGTATAGAAACGAAAGAAGAACGCATTGCGAAAGGAAAGCCTCCCATAGGAACAGTTGTTTTATCAGCTAGACACGAAGGAAACAACGTTGTTATCGAGGTCAAAGATGACGGTAGAGGAATAGACAGAAACGCCGTGCTGAAAAAAGCCATAGAAAAAGGGCTCATCACGGAAGCGCAAGCTGAGGGTCTATCAGATGAAAAAGTTTACGATTTTTTGTTCATACCAGGATTCTCCACACGTTCCAATGCGACGGAAGTTTCAGGCAGAGGAGTCGGTATGGATGTGGTTCGAAGTGTGGTTGAATCGCTGAATGGAACGGTCAAGATAGATAGCGTCAAGGACAAAGGAACAACCGTCACGATAAGATTGCCTTTAACTTTGGCTATAATTCAAGCGCTGCTTGTGAAAGTGAACAACTATGTTTATGCGATTCCGATTGCCAACATAGATAGTACACTGAATGTACCTGCCAGTAAGGTGCAGAAGCTTCAAGATAAGTCAGTGACAGTCATACGAGGTGAGATAATACCACTGATAAAGTTATGGGATGTTTTTGGACTCAATGGTCATAGAGATGAGAGCTCCTACAACACTGTGATAGTGCGTGTTGGCAACAAAAAATACGGTTTAGTGGTCGATTCGCTCATAGGACAGGAAGACATAGTGATAAAGTCTCTTGGAAAGATTTTCAACGACGTGCGTATTTTCAGCGGCGGAGCAATTTTGGGTGATGGAAGCATAGCACTCATTCTCGATGTATCCAACGTTGTCTGAGGAGGGAGATCATGGTCGGAGTTTCAGAATTCGAGGTGTTCGTTTTCGGATTGGGCGATCAAGAAATGGCGTTCGATGTTGAGTATGTGAGCATGGTCATAGAAAAAACGGACATCACACCCGTTCCCCGTTCGAAGAGAAACGTTTTGGGTGTCATGAACTTGAGGGGACGTATAGTTCCCGTGATCGATCTCAGTTCCATGCTTGGATTATCTTCGACCAACATCACCGAAGGTAAAATCGTGGTTGTGAACCTCGAGGATCTGGAGGTAGGATTTTTAGTGGAAAGGGTCAAAGGAGTGGTAAGGGTCAAGAATGAAGATGTTGAAAAGATGCAGAAATTCGACAGCTTTGGTGAGAGATCAAAAGGGATCATAAAGCGAGGGGAAGAATTGATAGTGCATTTGAATTTGCAAAAAATATTGGAAGATTTAACAGCTTCTTCGTAAGAAAACTGTGGGGAGGTAAAGGGAATGGCAAAGCGAGTACTTATAGTGGATGATGCCGCTTTCATGCGGATGCTGTTGAAAGACATCATAACCAAAGCAGGTTATGAAGTAGCAGGAGAAGCAGCTAATGGTGCTGAAGCTGTGGAGAAGTATAGGGAACTCAAACCAGATGTGGTGACCATGGATATAACGATGCCAGAGATGGACGGCATTACGGCGATCAAAAAGATAAGGGAGATCGATCCCAACGCCAAGATAATCGTTTGCAGCGCTATGGGTCAACAAGCAATGGTGATCGAAGCTATTCAAGCAGGAGCAAAAGACTTCATAGTGAAACCTTTCCAACACAGCAGAGTGATTGAAGCTTTACAAAAATTGAGCTAGGGATGTGAGAAACATAAGTAAACTTCTAGTTCAGTTTCTCCTTGCTTTAGGTCTTCTGATCGGCTTTCTCTATATCGTATATGTCTTTGTGAGAAAACGCATCCCATTTGTGGCGTCAAAGGATGTTCAAGTGCTACAGAGACATTACATAGACAAAAATACCTCAATAGTGTTGGTCAAGGTCTTAGAGGAATATTATTATCTGTTGATTTCCCATTCTAGCTCAACTGTATTGAAGAAGCTCTCCGAAGAAGAAATCGCACGGATCGAAGTCAAAGAATCTTTCTCCAAGATCCTTTTTAAAAGGCTTTCCAGAACACACGGTGAGGAAGAAAAACGATGAAAAAGTACCTGATTCTGGTTATCCTTTTAGCAGTAACGTTCTCTTTCGCTCAAGAGGAAATCCCATTCCCTTCTATAAGTATAAGGGTTTCCCCACCACAAAACCAGCGCGATTTGGTTGTCACACTAGAGATCCTACTCATTCTCACGGTACTCACTCTCGCACCGAGTATCCTCGTCTTGTTCACTTCTTTCACACGCATCATTGTCGTTTTCTCCTTTTTACGGAATGCACTTGGAACCAGGCAGACGCCTCCAAACCAGGTACTCGTTGGTTTAGCTCTGTTTCTTACCTTTTTCATAATGCAGCCTGTGTGGAATGACATTTATAACAACGCGCTCACACCTTATTTGAACGGCAAAATAGGCTATCAAGAGATGTTCAACCGAACCATGGGACGAGTCAGACAGTTCATGTTGGCCGAGTTGAAGAACCATCACAATGAAGACAACGTTTTTTTGCTCGCTTCCAGCGTGGGAAACAAAATTGAACGCATAGAAGATGCTCCAAATAGTCTGATCATACCTGCATTTGTGCTGGGAGAACTTGAAATCGGATTCAAGATGGGTGTATTGTTGTACATACCGTTCATCGTTATCGACATGGTGGTCTCGAGCGTTCTTCTATCCATGGGTATGATCATGATACCACCTGTCCTTGTGTCATTGCCGTTCAAAGTGCTTTTGTTCATCGCCGTGAACGGTTGGGACCTTTTAGTCAGCGGGTTGATCAAAAGTTTTGCGAGGTGATACGTTTGACGATAGATGTTTTCGTCGATGTTATGAAAGAGGGCATTGAAACCATCTTGATACTGATAACACCACCACTACTAGTTAGTTTAGTGGCAGGTCTCATCATAGGTATATTCCAAGCCGCGACACAGATTCACGAACAAACACTCACCTTCGCTCCAAAGATCATACTCACCTTTCTCACACTGATGCTGCTTGGATCTTGGATGCTTCAAAAGCTGATCGATTACACACAGGATATTTTAGAAAAGTTCATGGGGATGATATGAACTGAGTTTGTACGAGTTTGTCCAGGAGAAGTTTTTAGCTTGGACGCTCGTCTTAACTCGAGTGGCTGGAATGTTCACAGTGGCGCCATTCTTTGGAGACTGGTTCATCCCATTACAAATAAAGGTGCTACTCGCTATCTTTTTGAGTTGGCTCGTGCTTCCGAATCTTCAAGAAAGTATATCTTTGAATTTTCCAATCCTGACCTTGGTCTTGAGTATGGTAAACAACTATCTTTATGGTTTGATCATAGGTTTGATCGCTCTATTGCCGTTGATAGGCTTAAGCTTGGCGGGAGAGATTTTTGGTACTCAAATGGGTTTCGCTATGTCATCCGTGTTGGACCCACAGCGTGAAGAAGTACCACTCCATGGTGAACTTCTGTACACAGTAGGTTTATTCGTTTTTGTTACTATCAAAGGTCATTTGTTATTGTATCAATCCATCGTCGACTCGCTGAAACACTTTTCTTTAACATCCTCACTGATGGGTTTGAATTTCATGAGTGCATTGATTGAAAAAACTGGTGAAAGTTTTATCGTCGCACTGAAATTTGGTGTGCCTTTGATTGGATTTATGCTCGTTGTTTCTATAGCTCTCGGCATATTGTCCAGATTGGTACCACAGATGAACGTCTTCATGGTGGGCTTGCCTTTGAAAGTTCTTGTTGGTATGCTTTTGATGGTGGGACTGATACCTGTATGGGCAGAAATGAGCGTACAGTTAGCAGAGAAGACCATCAATTTCATAGAGTTTTTTCTGGGTCGATGAGACTGGATCTACAGTTGTTTGCCGATCCTGACAGAACAGAGAAACCAACGCCGAGGCGCAGAAGAAAAGCGAGAGAAGAAGGACAAGTTGCGGTATCTCGTGAACTGAACATGGCCTTCACGTTTTTAGCTGCGACTCTCGTTTTGAGGTTTCTTTTGCCACGACTCAGCAAAGCTTTGGCTAACGCTTCCATAAACTTTTTTTCCCTAGAACCAATGGACGAAGAAACACTCTCAAGCTTCATATTTCAGATATTCAGAGAACCTCTCCTCTTTCTAATTTTGCTTCTATTTATGATAGTTCTCACGGCAATCTTCGTTGGGGCTCTACAAACGAAATTTCTGTTTTCTTTTAAACCTTTGAAGTTCGACTTCAGCAGGATCAACCCTGCCGAGGGAATCAAAAGGATGTTTTCCCTGAGAAACATTTTTGAGTTGATCAAGTCGTTCATCAAACTCGCGATCGTTGGTTATGTGTCTTACAGCTTGATCAAACAGCGCTACAATGATTTGCCACGCCTTTCAGAGCTTGAACCAAGCGCATCGATCTGGTACGTTGCAGATCTGGCGGTCACACTGATGTTTCGATGTTCCATTGCGATGATTGCTCTGGCATTGGTGGACTATCTGTTCCAACGATGGGAATATGAAAAAAGTTTGCGAATGACCAGGCAGGAGTTGAAAGAAGAGTTCAAAGAGATAGAAGGTAACCCGGAGGTCAAGAGAAAACAGCGCGAGATCATGATCAGGCTTGCCCGTGGAAGAATGCTCCAAAAAATTCCCGAAGCCGATGTGGTGATCACGAACCCCACACATGTGGCTGTCGCTTTACAATACGATCCAGAGCAAATGGAAGCACCGTTGGTCATAGCAAAAGGTTTGGATGATCTCGCTAAGAAGATAATAGAAATAGCAACCACCCACAACGTCCCCATCGTCCGTAATCCACAGATCGCCTGGGAACTTTACAAAAGTTGTGAAGTTGGAGACCAGATCCCACCGAGTCTCTACAGAGCTGTTGCTGAGATACTCGCACACGTCTATTCGTTAAGGTGAAAAGCTTGCTATAATTTGATGTTAAGGGAGTGAAAGCTTCTGAAACATCTGGATATTTTTGTTGCCGTCGCGGTCGTTGCAATTGTACTTTTGATGATTCTTCCAATACCTGATTTTGCCCTGGATTTCTTCCAGTTGCTCAACATTGCTCTATCGATGATCATCTTACTTTCGTCCATGTACGTTAAACATGCACTCGATATGTCTTCGTTCCCCACACTTCTGCTCATAATAACCCTCTTTAGACTCGCGTTGAACGTAGCTTCGACAAGATTGATCCTCTTGGAAGGCGAAAAGTTTGGAGGAAGGGTGATAAGAACCTTCGGTGAATTCGTCGTTAAAGGTGACTACGTTGTGGGTCTCGTGATCTTTCTGATCTTGGTCATCATACAGTTCATCGTGATAACACGTGGAGCCGAGCGAATAGCAGAAGTGGCAGCCAGATTCACACTGGATGCTATGCCAGGAAAGCAAATGAGCGTTGATGCAGATTTGAACGCAGGTTTGATTACGGAAGAAGAAGCTAGGAAACGTAGGGAACTAATAAGGCGCGAAGCAGACTTCTATGGAGCAATGGATGGTGCGTCGAAATTTGTAAGAGGTGATGCTATCGCGAGTATCATAATAGTATTAGTCAACATCATCGGCGGCATTCTCATAGGCGTACTCAAGCACAATTTGAGTTTTGCACGTGCTGCACAAGTTTATGCACTACTTACCGTTGGAGATGGACTTGTAACGCAAATTCCAGCCTTGCTCGTTTCGACAGCAACAGGAATTCTCGTCTCCAGAGCTGCTTCGAAGGAGAACCTTGGTCAGGACCTTGTGAGAGAACTGTCAAGTGAAAGAAAAGTCATCACCATAACTGGTTTCATACTACTCTTCCTCGGTTTGGCCACACCTCTACCGATCACAGCGTCGATCATCGGTGCGGCATTCTTAGCACTTGCTTTCTATTCTTGGAGAGTTGTGCCAAAGCAAGCTGCTCCCGCACCAGCGGGTGCACCGATCGCACCTGCACCATCAAAACCGATTCTGACCACACCACAAGAAGTAGCTGAGGTTATTCAGAGTGACACTGTGGAGGTTGAGATAGGATACGGCTTGATCCCACTGGCAGATCCATCACAAGGCGGCGACCTTTTGGAAAGAATCGCGATGATGCGAAAACAGCTTGCTTACGATTTGGGGTTGGTGGTTTCACCCATCAGGGTACGCGACAGCGTTTTGCTCAAGCCAAACGAGTATCTCATAAAAATCAGAGGAGCAGAAGTCGCGCGCTATGAATTGATACCCAACAGATTGTTGGCGATCAATCCAGGTACAGCAACCGAAAGAATTGCGGGAATAGCTGTGAAAGAACCCGCGTTCGGACTTCAAGCTTTCTGGATAGATCCATCCCGTAAGGAAGAGGCAGTTCGCCTCGGATATACGGTGGTTGATCCACCAACAGTTTTCATAACCCATCTAACAGAAGTGTTGAAACGCAACGCTGCCGATTTGCTGGGTTCACGGGAGTTCAACATGTTGATCGACGGTTTGAAAGAAAAATTTCCACAGTTGGTGAGTGATCTGATACCTTCCATCATGAAATCAGGTGATGTGAAAAAAGTTCTTCAGAAACTTTTGAGTGAAGGGGTGAGTGTGAGGAACTTACCACTGATCTTTGAAACATTGCTCGAACACGGTGAGAAATCAACCGATTTGGTTTATCTAACAGAACAAGTGAGAAGAGCATTGAAAAGGCAGATCACTCAATCTGTCATCAGCGAAGATGGCAAATTACATGCAATAGCTCTCGATACTGAGCTTGAAAAAAGACTTTTGGAATCATTACAAGACTTTGCAGGTGAAAAAAAGATCGTTCTGAATCCACAGATTCTTAGAGAGATCATGGAAAACTTGTCGAAACAATTGGAGACGCTTATGAAAAAAGGATTTTCACCACTTGTTGTTTGTTCGGGTGCGATCAGACCTTACTTCGCTCAACTGGTGAAAAAGTTCTTACCGAATGTTCCAGTCATCGCTTATGAAGAAGTTCCTGAAGATCGTGTGCTACAGGTTGAGGGTGTGGTTAGGTTGTGAGAATGAAGAAATATATGGTGAACGATATAAAGGAAGCCCTCGAGCAAATAAAGAAAGATCTTGGTGAGGATGCCATCATACTCAGCACACGCAGTGTTAAAAAAGGTGGCTTCCTCGGCATAGGCGCAAAGAGGTTTCTAGAGGTCACAGCGGTGTGCGAAGATAAAGATCAAGTGAAAACAGAAAGTAGCGAGGTCTACAAACTTCAGGAACTGCTCGTCAAGAACAAGGAAAAGAAACAGGAAGAAGAGATCAAAGAGCTCAAACAAATGTTACAAGAAATGAAGTTGATGCTTGGAGCACAACGTTTGAGCGATATGCCACAGAACTTGCAGAAGGTTCTGAAAGGTCTGCAGGGCCAAGAGATAGATCAAACTGTTTCGAGCAGGATCATTGAGTATTTGAGAATAAGTTATGGTGACGTCAACATAGACGATTCTTTAAGGCAAAGACTTGCGGAACATTTTCTGGCTTTCATCAAGACGGAGGTTCCAAACCTTAAGGGTGTGACACTTTTCAGTGGACCAACAGGCGTGGGTAAGACAACAACACTCGCCAAAATCGCGGCGAGGCTGAAGATCGTTGAGAAAAAGCAGGTGGCTATATTGACACTGGACACTTACAGAATCGCAGCGACGGATCAATTGAAAACCTACGCGACGATCATGGACATACCCATGAGGGTTGCTTACACCCCCAAGGAAGCGAGACTGGAACTCGAAGCGATGAAATCTTTCGATGTGGTTCTGATCGATACGGCAGGCAGAAGTCAAAACAACGATATGCAAATGAGTGAGTTGAGGGCACTCTTCGATGTGGTACAACCAAATCTGGCTTTTCTTGTGATCAGCATGAACTGCAGATTGTCCGATCTGAAAGATATCTTAGAGAGGTTTGGAACTGTGAGGCATACGCATTTAATCTTGACAAAGATGGATGAAACAAGAACATTTGGGCACTTGATCAATGCTTCTATGATGAGTGGAACTCCAGTCGCATTCGTCACCAATGGTCAGAGAGTGCCAGAAGACATCGTTGAGGCGAATGCGAAGGATATAGCATTTCTTCTCTCAAAAGAGGTGTTGAGGATTGCTCAATCAAGCTGAAGGTTTGTTCAATACTCAGACGAAAATCGTCAGTGTAGCCAGTGGAAAAGGCGGGGTGGGTAAAACCGTCGTCGCTGTCAATCTTTCCATAGCTCTACAAGAACGTGGTTATAAAGTCCTTCTTTTCGATGCCGATGCTGGTTTTGCCAATGCTGAAATACTCATGGGCGTGACGCCTAGATTAACTCTGAAAGATTTTTTGAAAAAGAAAGCGAGCATGGAGGATGTGATCTTCAGGACACCTTACGAAGTAGACTTAATAAGCACTGGAATGGATGTTGATGACCTCATAACTTTCAACATAGAAGATAAGGGCAAGGTGTTGAACGAACTTCGGAGGCTCGGGGAAACGTACGATTATATCGTCTTTGATTTTCCGCCGGGTTTCAATGAACAACTTGAAAGATTTTACTTGAGTAGTGATCATGTCTTAGTCCTGACGGCGACAGAACCTACGGCACTGGTTAATGCGTACACTTTCGTAAAAATCTTAGTCTTAAAGGGGCTTGAACCTGTGAGTTTTCACGTTGTAATGAACATGGTAAAAGATTTGAAGGAAGGTAGGAAGATCCTCGAAAAGTTCAGTTCCGTTGTGAGCAGGTTCATAGGAGTGAGCTTCGATTCGACGCACGTGGTCAAGTTTGATCCACTAGTTAAAGAGAGTATCACGAGGCAGACACCTTTGGTGGTGCTCAAAAGAACCTCTCAACCTTCTCTGGCGATACACGGTATCGCCGATAAGATCACAAACAAAATTGTTGTAAAAAAGCTTTCTTTCATAGACAGAGTCAAGTTACTCTTAGGTATGGGATGAAATGGCAATGGCGGAATACATTGCAAAGGTCAATGCGAAAGATGTTCTCAGAGCTAGCATGCCATTAGTGATCGAGCTAGAAAATAAGAAAGGTGAAAAGTTGAAAATGAAAAGTACAATCCACGATCTGTATTTTGACAGGGGTATCCTCAAAATAGCTATGCCAAGTTATCAAGGTAGATTCGTTCCAATACAGAGGGGCGAATTCATACATGTCACAGCGATAGCCGAAAAAGTTGTTTATTCTTTCAGCAGTCGCGTGCTTGACTACGGAAGAGATACCGAATCGAATTTCTTGGTGATGCACATCACCGTTCCAGAACAGGTGAACAGGGTACAAAGACGCAGATATGTTCGAATACCTTTGGTGCTCAGCGGTAACTACACCGTTGAAGGTGAAGATATCCAACATAAGTTTTTAACCAGAGATTTCAGCGCAGGTGGCATATTGATGTGCACTTCAAGATTTTTGAAGGTGGGACAAACAATCTACATTGATTTAGACTTGGGAGACATAAAGCTTATCAAGCAGAAAGCTCAGATCGTTCGATACGCAGGATTCAACGAAACGACGGGTTTCCATGAGTACGGTGTTCAGTTCTTGGATGTTTCTCCAGAGCTCGAGAAATCTTTAGTTTCATACGTATTCCAACAGGAAATCAAACTCAAAAAGACGCGGGAGGAGGTGTAAGATGATACTCTCTGAACGAGAACTCGATCTCCTCAGAGAGATAGGAAACATTGGAACAGGCAATGCGGCGACGGCACTGTCACATTTGACTAGCAAGAAAGTGGAGATCACCGTTCCAAAGGCTGAAGTCGTTCCGATATCGAAGATCACTTTCGTTTTTCCAGAACCAGAGGATCTCGTGGTTGGTGTCAGAATGTCAGTGAGAGGTGATGTGATATTCGACGTGCTTCTCGTTTTGAACAAATTGGCCGCTAAAAGGATCCTTCAAGACCTTCTAGGATCACCATGTGATGATATAACACAGCTCGATGAGCTGTCACGGTCCGCTTTGAAAGAAGTAGGAAACATAATGTGTGGTTCATACATAACAGCGCTTGCCGAGTTCACAGGACTCTATTTGGATCCATTGCCACCAGATCTGAGCGTTGACATGCTAGCAGCCATCATCTCTGAAGCGATGTTGCCGACCGCCGTGTATGAGGACGACGCGATCTATGTAGAAACAGAGTTGAACATAGAAGGTCTAAGGACGATCACTTCCTACATGCTTTTGATACCCGGTCAAAACAGTTTAGACACTATTTTCAAGAAGGTGGGCTTGAGATGAGCATTAAAAAAATCGTGATAGGCATTGGAGAATTGGCTGTTGAACGTAACCCCGCTGTGCTAGTAACACTTGGACTTGGCTCTTGTGTTGGTGTGTGTATTAGAGACCCAGTTTCGCGGGTTGGAGGCATGGCGCATGTAATGTTACCAGACAGCGGTAACAGAGATGTCCAAACACCAGGTAAATACGCAGATACAGCGATCGCAGTTTTGGTGGAAAAACTTCTTTCACTTGGTGCAGTTAAAACCAGATTGGAAGCGAAAATAGCAGGTGGTGCTTCCATGTTCGAAACAAGCGGAATGAACGTTGGCCAGAGGAACGTTGAAGCGGTGAAACACTGGTTGAAGTATCATCAGATCCAATTGAAAGCGGAAGATGTTGGGGGGAACAGAGCCAGGAGTATCGAATACAACATAGAAACCGGAAAACTCTTGATCAGGAAAGTTGGGGGCGGGGAAACCATTCAGATGATCGAAATATAACTAAGGCGGTGCAGAAAGCATGTACGAGATAGACGAGGAACAGCTTTTGAAAGAGTTGTTGCCCACTGTCAAGAGGATAGCAACCGATCTGGTGCAGCATCTGCCCAAAAACGTTGAAGTGGAAGATTTAATCCAGGAGGGTGTACTCGCTCTGATCTCGGCAGTTCGTAGATATGATCCAAGAAGAGGTGTAAACCTGAAGACCTTTTTGATGAAAAGGATCAAAGGTGCGATGTATGATTATTTGAGGAGCATAGACTGGATGCCCCGTAATCTGAGAAAAAACATTAAAGAAGTTGAGAAAGCCATCTACGAACTTGAATCCAAATTGGGTAGATACCCGACAGTTGAAGAGATCAGTTTGTATACCAATCTGAGTGACGAAGAGGTTGTGCGCGCGAAAAACGAAATGGTACGAAAGCAGTTCCTCAGACTGGATGAATACCTGTACGACACATACGATTCTTTCTCTGAGGTTGAAGATCATTCTGAACCATTGCAAGTAGCATACAAGGAGATACTCTTTGAATATCTAACAGAAGCCATAAAGAAACTCTCGGAACGTGAACAGTTGGTTCTATCTTTGCGGTTCGAACAAGAACTTTCTCTCAAAGAGATAGGTCTTATCCTTGGAGTGAGTGAATCGAGAGTTTCGCAGATACTCACAGGCGCTTTGATCAAGATCAAAAGGCGTCTTTTGGGGGAGGAAGATGGTCAACCCAGTTGATCTCCAAACGGTAATTGTCAGAGGGGTGGACGTCTCTCTATCTGCCTCTCAACAAATAAATACACATATAGCACTGGCTCATTTAGCAAACACTCAGATGGTACAGAGATCAGAACATCAATTGCGCACAGTTAACCCTCGTAGTGGGATAGAAGGGAAAACGGTTGGCTCTTCAACCGAAGAGAGGAGTTCTGCTTTCTACAGGCCTTCTTCTCGCAAACCCATTGTTCGTGAGGAACGGGAGGAAGGCAAGGGAACCATTTTGGATGTGAGGTTATGAAGATAGGATACATAAGTACCAGAAAGATCGATGAAAAATACGTGGGAGCAGTCCTGATAGTCGACGAATTTGGTATTCCCCAAGAATTTAAATACACTGAACCTGTTTCCCCAACGCCCTTACAAAGGATACTCTATGGAAAGTCACTGGATCTCTACCTGACGGTGGAGATCATTGCCAAAAATCTTTTAAAAAACGTTGAACAAAAACCAGAGATGTTTCTCACCGACAACATAACTCTCGTCGAGAGTTCCGATCAAGTTTACTATGTGTCTTCCTATTTAACTCCAAAATCTGATCAATTTCAAAACACTGAACCAAACGAGTGTGTTATACCTCTCCAAGGAGAGAGTTTGAAATTCATCGCCAAATCGAATTTCACTCAGGACAAGATAGAAAAACTGAAACAAATCGTCGAAGAGTTCGACATCATGGAACCTTTCCAGAGACTCACTAAAGCGCTCGAGTTTGTATGTCATTCCTGAATCAACTATTTCAAACATTGAAACTCGAACTTGGATTCATAAAAATCTATGCGCTTGATCTTTCAATCAGTGAGCCCAACATTAAATGTGAGCAATCTGATTTGAATTTAACCATCCTGAGCGCTATTTTGACATGCCACATAAACAAGGTGCAACTTTATTCATCGTTGAGAATAAACCATCATTTGATCGAATCCTCTTCGGTGAAGATAAAAGATCAAACATTGAAACAAAAAGAACCTTTGACAGAGGATGTAAAATTTGAAAAATCTGTTAGCACGATCAACAGCGTTGTTATGAGGATCGAACCACCTTCGAAAAAGATCAACCTTAAGTTCGATGTTATTTTAAAAGAATCCTCTTTCGTGGTGAAAGTTAAAGACCGAAACGTTCCTCTCCTCAAGACCGTTCGGTTCAAACCATCAACCATAAACGATGATGATAAGAAGAAGATTCTAAAAAGCATTCGAACCTTGATTTCGCAGGAAAATCTTGGTTCGTTCAGCTTCATTGGTTTTTACAAGAATGTGCCCATCGATTGTGTAAAAAAGATGGTCGTGGTTGGTAGAGAGTTAATAGTTGAGCTTGAGGAAAGCACGAAAGGCACAAAAAAAGATTTAGTTGTGTTACTCGCCGAGAAAGGCTACATCTTTCTTTCAATCCTTTAGAAATATCCTCTTGAGCAAATTCAAGCTCTTTTCGGCCGGCACGTTGTACAATAGGTAAACTTTTTCCTTCTCGTTATAAACGTACTTTCCTGGGATCTTCATCGAATCTCTTTCACAATAGATCTTTAAAGTCCCCTCATCAAAGATGATCTTTTTTACGTTTCTCTGGATCGCCACCAACCTTATTCTAAAAAGATCTATCAATTGTTCCACTTGACTTGGCAATCTACCAAATCTGTCTCTCAACTCTGACTTCAAATCATCGAGACTTTTTAGATCATTACAAGAGGCTAGTCTTCTGTAAATTCTGAGTCTTTCCATCTCATTCTCAATATAATCTTCAGGTATATAGAAAGAACCAGCTATTCCTTCGATTTCAACATCTGCTCGTTCAAAGCTCGCGCTACGAATTGTTCGGTGAAGTTCTTCCTCTAACAGCTGCAAATACATGTTGAGACCTATCGAGTTCACATTACCATGTTGTTCAAATCCAAAGATAGTCCCGATACCTCTGATTTCCATATCTTTGAGTGCTATTTTCAGGCCACTTCCAGGGCCAGAAAATTCTTTGATGACTTGTAACCTCTTGGAAGCAGAGGAGCTGAGTTCAGAATCAAACAAAAAATATGCAAACGCTCTTTTATCACTTCTACCAACCCTTCCCCTGAGTTGGTATAACTGAGCCAAACCATACCTTTGAGCGTCGTCCACTATTATCGTGTTCGCAGAAGGTACGTCAATCCCATTCTGCATAATCGAAGTACACACGATCACATCAGACGTATGCTCGTAGAAGCTCTTCACGGCCTCTGTCAATTTTTTTGTACTCATTTGCCCGTGCGCCATTACTACTCGTACCTCGGGCACGAGTCTGCAGACTCTTTCAAAAACGTCGTGCAGATCTTCAACCCGATTATGAACGTATATCACCTGTCCCCCCCTGTTGACCTCCCTCAATATCGCCCCTCTAATGAGCCTTTCATCATAACGTGCTACGTAGGTCACCACAGGCAATCTTCCCAAAGGGGGTGTCGTTAAAACACTCATGTCTTTCATACCGTTGAGCGCCATATGCAAAGTCCTCGGTATTGGAGTTGCACTCAAAGACAGCACATTCACATTTAACCTGATCTTCTTGAACTTTTCTTTCTGCTCCACCCCGAAATTTTGCTCCTCATCGATCACCACCAAACCGAGATCTGAGAATCTCACATTTTCTGATAACAAGATGCTAGTTCCTATGACAACGTCCAATTTTCCTTCCTTCAAGTCTTTGATTATCCTCGATCGTTCTGATTTTGAAACTGATCTGTCCAGTAATGCAACGGTTACTCCAAAAGGTTCCAAACGTTGCTTGAACAGTTTGTAATGCTGCCTTGCGAGCACTGTCGTGGGAACGAGTAGAGCGACTTGTTTTCCACTGACAACGCATCTGAAAGTTGCCCTTAGAGCGACTTCTGTCTTTCCATAACCTGAATCACCGCACAGCAATCTGTCCATAGGATGATCGCTTGCGAGATCTTCAAGCACTTCTTGGATCGCAACGGATTGATCCTCCGTTTCAACGTATGGAAAAGTTTCAGCGAATTTTTTCTCCAATTCTGCATCTCCAGCGAGCCTTAATCCATTAATTTGTTGTCTTTTTGTGTGTATATCTACTAGTTCAGCGATCTTTTTCCTTAAATCTTCCCTGACCTTTTCGAGTCGTTTCTTCCAAGTTCCAGAATGGAGTCGGTCAATTTTTACATCTGGATCTCCAACGTATTTATGAATTCTATCCAGTCTCTCAACTGGCACATAAACAGTTGCATCTTCGTACCTTATCACTACATACTCCTTAGTGCCAAGAACGTTTCTGATGGGTTTAACTCCCTCAAAGAGACCTATGCCATATTTCTCGTGAACCACGAGATCTCCAACACTCAATTCATCCTCTTCAATGATGGGAATCTGGTGCAATTTGCTTCTCTTTTCAGTGAACTCTAGCCTTTCCGTATCCAGTTCTATATGGTTTGCTTCGGACAACAGATTCTCGAGTTCAACCAAGGTTAAACCTGAACAAACTCTATATTCGCTGTGCTGTTCATCTGAAAGAAACTCTTTCATCTGTCTTTCTAACTTTGCGAACTCATCGAAGCACTTAGGTGAATTGACCAAGAAAATCTCGAATGATCCATAATCGAATATAGTGGCTCTTGAGCCTACTTTTCCAACCATCGTGTCATAACAGTGATCATCATTGATGTATTCGCGAGCAGGTAAGAGAACAAATTCATCCAATTTACCGCAAGAAGTCTGGGTCACCACATCAAAGAATCTGATGTCCTCGATCACTTCACCAAAAAGTTCAATACGTACCGGTTTCTCATAAAGTGGCGCAAAGATATCTATTACATCTCCTCTCGCTGAGAACTCTCCACCTGCACGAACTAGATAAGACCTATCGTAACCTACCATGTTGATCCAGTGAACATCTACGAACTTTTCTCCCCTCAGAAAGTGTTTGGAGAACCGCTTGAGATTATCTGGAGAAATTGTGAATCGACTCAGCGAATGCAGTGTGCCTACAACGAGGTCACATTTTCCATTCAAAATGGACCACAACGCTTCAATGCGATTTTTTCGAACGAAAAACGATACTGGCACATCTTCGAATGGAAACACGTCGTGGTCTGGAAAGTACTGACCGTTCAGGATGTTCGCGATTTGTGAAGCTTCTTTCTCGGTGGGAACTATCAATAAGATGGGTTTTTTGCAGGAAGATCTCAAAAGATCTTTTAAACTATTCATACTCGAAATCCACCACTTGAAAAGTTCTTAGACGATTGTTACGAGCCTTGATCCAAACTACGCTCACCGGAACAGCAAAGTCTCTCTCAATGAAACCTGTAAAGATGTCTTCGAGTGCTGAGGGATCATTGTACAAACCCGGATTGACCAGAATTTTTAGCCTCACCGCTCGATCCAGCACGTATATCTCATCGATAACATTCAAATCCTTCAGAGTTAGAAAAATTTCCTGCTTTTCAACATCTTCCAAGTGCGGATAAACGTTGACGAGTGCGATGTTTTTTGAAAGAGGGCCGATGATCTTCACATTTGCCAGCTTGACTGACTTACCCTTGTACCGTAGAAACTTGAGGAGTAACTCGTTCGCCTCGGAAACAGCCTTACCATGATAATCTGGATTGATCAACATTTTCATAAGATGCTTCAATTTACAGCCTTCACGAACGGAAGATTCACCAATCTTCACCGGTTCGATTTGAAAGAAGCTTATCAACTGTCGGATCTCAGATTTACTGAGTTCTTTTAGAGGAGAATAAAAACCCGCAAGAATTTTCGGTCCAAATCTTCCCCAGCTGTCCGATTGGTTCGAACCAGTCACTATCAATTGATCCGGAAAGTTCTCCCGAACTGTTCCAAGCTTGGCAAATCTAGTACAACCATTACAGTTTGGACCATATTTCCAAACGTTTCTCTGGCGTTTGGTTCCATCCAAATAAACATGTCTCAATCCTAGATCTGTTGCGAGTCTGTTGATATTGTCTTTGATTACTTGGTAAGTGAACTGACCCCAATCGACAGTTGCAAGAATCACACGTCCAGGTCCAACGACGAGCTTACAGAGATAGGCTGCTAAACTGCTGTCCTCACCACCAGAAAATGCCACAACAACTTCTCTATTTGAGACAACATCCTTTATTTCACATATCAAGTGATCGACAATTTTTTGAAGTTGACCGTGAGCATTTGACCACATATTTCAACGATGGCAACACTACCATTTTCACCAAAGCTTCCCGGATTAATAAAGCGCACATTTTTAAGTTCCGAATCATCAATGAAGTGCGTATGTCCGTAGAAAATCACCTGTGGCTTTTCTTCAAAAAGATTTAGAATCCTCTCCCTTATCTGATAAGGCGGTCCCCAACCGTGACACAAGCCTACATCGAAAGGACCGAAACGTACGACTAAAACCTGTGGTAAATTCTCCTTCACATCTATCTCGTCCATGTTACCATGAACACCGTAGAAATTTTTAGATATCGCTTTGAGTTCAAGAACGGTGTTCAAATTGGTATAATCTCCAAGGCCAACGACGGTGTCAACCTCTTTAGCAAAATCAGCTAAGCTTTTTGGAAGAGATTTTAAATAAACAGGTACGTGAGTATCGCTCAACAATAAAAGTTTCATCGTTCAAACAACCTCTCGAAGACAATAGATGCAGCACCAAGGATACCTGCATCCTTGCCAAGACGGCTCAATTCAACCTTGTATGTTCCAACCATCGTTGGCAAAACATAATTTTTTGCCCGTTCTTTAACAGGATCAAGTAAGAAGTCTCCAGCGTTGGCCATACCGCCACCGATAACCACCATCTGAGGGTTGAAGATGTTCACCAAACTTCCAATCGCCACAGCGAGAGCATCTACAACCGTGTTGAAGATTTGCAAGGCAAAATGATCACCGAGTTTCGCTTGATCAAATACATCCTTCGGTGTGACGAACTCTGGTTTCTTCAACTTGAACAGAGAGGACTCTGGGTGTCTCTCAAAACCTTCCCTCACAAAATTCCTTATGGCCGTGGCCGAAGCCAAAGCTTCCAAGCATCCTCGAGAGCCACAACCACATTTTGGACCGTTGGGTAAAACATTCATGTGTCCCAATTCAGCTCCGATGCCCGTACTACCTCTCAAAAGAATACCGTGTGTTATTACCCCACCACCTATGCCAGTACCAAGCGTGAGACAAACGACGTGATCCAAACCTTTCGCCACACCGAACATTCTTTCACCGAGAGCGTAAGCATTAGCATCGTTCTCAACGAAGACTCTCAATGAGGTTCTTTTTTCTATCTTCTCCGCGAGAGGAAAGTCTATCCACCCAGGGAAGTTTGGCGAGAACTTCACAGTACCCGTTACGTGATCAATACTTCCAGGTGATCCAATCCCAACGGCTGAGACTGAACTCTCCTTGCTCAAGTTGAGAATTGAATCTACAAGTCTTTCAACAACAGCATCTGGTCCCTCATCTACCTTAGTTTCTCCTTCAATCCTCGCTAAAATCTTTCCATCTTCATCAACGAGCCCTACAGCGTAGTTCGTTCCACCCAGATCAACACCTATGACGTTCAATTGGAAACCTCCTCTTGCTCAATACTTCACCTTTTGCTGATCTATCAATGCGAGGAAATCCTCGTTGGTCTCCGTCTCTTGAAGTTTTCTCAGTATCAACGTTAAACCTTCTTCTTCCGTCATGCCCGCCAACATCCTTCTGAGAATCCAAACCTTCTTCAAAGTGCTCTCGCTCAAGAGCAATTCTTCTTTCCTAGTACCAGAAAGCTGTAAATTGATGGCTGGAAAGATTCGCTTGTTCGCAAGCTGCCTCGACAAAACCAATTCCATATTTCCGGTTCCTTTGAATTCCTCGAATATGACCTCGTCCATTTTCGAGCCAGTTTCTATCAATGCAGTTGCGATGATAGTCAGACTTCCCCCTTCGCGTGTGCTCCTTGCCGCGCCGAAGAAATGCTTGGGTTTGTACAAAGCGGCTGGATCGACACCACCACTCAAAAGCTTACCACTCGGAGGTACCTGTATGTTGTAAACTCGTGCGAGCCTGGTTAAGCTGTCCAGCAATATGACCACGTCATAGCCGTATTCAACGAGCCTTTTTGACATTTCGAGTGTCAACTCCGCAACTTTGATCTGCTTGTCAGGGGCCATATCGAATGGAGCTGCGATCACTTTGGCATTCACAGATTCTTTTATGTCCGTAACCTCTTCAGGCCTCTCGTCGATCAAAAGTACAATTCTGACAGTATCTGGATGGTTCACCGCAATACCGTTCGCGATCTCTTTCAGTAACGTCGTCTTTCCCGCCTTGGGTGGTGCAACGATGAGCCCTCTTTGGCCTTTGCCCATTGGAGCGAAGAGATCTATCAAACGAGTCGAGAGTACGTCTCGGCTGGTTTCAAGGATGAAACGTTCTCTAGGATAATCTGGTGTGAGATTTTCGAAGTTCACCCTTTCATTGCTGAGCTCTGGTGATTTATAATTCACAGCTTCGATCTTTATCATAGCGAAGTACCTTTCACCTTCTTTTGGAGGTCTTATGACACCTGAAATGATGTCTCCCGTGTTGAGGTTGAATTTCTTTATTTGAGACTGTGAAATGTAAATATCGTTGGAACTCGGTAACAAATTGTCGCTGCTTCTGAGAAAACCGTATCCTTCTGGGAGAATCTCTAATACACCCTCTCCGAAAATCAAACCGTGAGATTTAGCTTGAGCTTCTAAAATAGCAAATATAATGTCACGTTTGCGCATGCTCGTATAGCGCGGTATATCATACTGCTTTGCAAGTTCATACAATTGCTTGATGGTCATTTGTTCTAGATCGTTGATTTTCACAGTTATTGGTTCGTTTCTTTCATGTTCGTTGTTCATTGATCAAAACACCTCCAGAAAACTTGTGGATGGAACAAAGCTCAATCAGGACTATTCTGTTATCGATCCTCAAGGTTGGAACACATGACATGGAAGGCAAACTGGTGGAGAATCTCTGTTCAAAAATATTCTACCAAATACCAAAGTGTTTGACAAGGGGGAAGGCCTCTCCCCAGCAGGGAGAGGCTCATTCACTGCTCTTCTCAACGACTTGTAGAAGAACCATTTCTGCTCCATCGCCTCTCCTTTGACCTATCCTTACAATTCTTGAAAAACCACTATTCTTGTCGACCAAGTTCTTCGCAATCTCGTCAACCAATTTATTTGTCAACCTTCTATCACATAGGTACCAATTTATTTGTCTTCTCAGGGCAATCGATTCGTTCTTATCGGTTGTTTTGGCCGCCTTGACTGCCTTCGCCATTAGTTTATCGAAAAAGCGTTTGACAACTTTTGCTTTCGTAATCGTTGTTACTATACTACGATGCTCAACGATCTCACGCAATTGATTCCTGATCAATGCTCGACTATGACTTCCATAGGAACCTATTTTGTTCTTAACCATCCTATGTCTCACAGGTTCATCCTCCCTTCTTCAGTGTCAATCCAAATTTTTCGAAAAGTTTTTGCTTGACTTCCTCTAAGGACTTCGGTCCAAAATTCTTGATTTTTAGAAGGTCTTCTTCGGTACGTTTTAACAGATCCCCTATGGTCTCAATTTTATCTCGCCTGAGACAATTCAGAGACCTGATCGAGAGCTCTAGTTCATCTATCTTTTTAGAATATATGGATTCTTCCTCGCTGTGTGACATCTGCTCTGCTGAAGTTTCTTCCTGTGTTATAACCGCTACAAATTCTGCCGAGAGTGGTGCCATAGTTGATGGCAGACTTTCATCTATGACTTTGAAATGATTGATGAGTGTATCGATTGCACGCTTCATAGCTTCGTGCGGAAAAATAGTTTTCTTCGTCCAAACTTCAAGAACCAATTTATCGTAGTCGGTACGCTTGGCTACCCTTGCACTCTCCACTTTGAAGTTAACTTTAATAACTGGAGAGAACACACCATCGATAGGTATTGAACCTATTTCCGGATGTTCTTCAATTTCTTGAGCTGGTACAAAACCCTTACCTGCTTGTACATAGAGCTCGAAAACAAGATCTGCTTCGTCGTCAAGAGTCGCAATTTTCAAACCTGGGTTCATCACCTCTATGCCGGCGGGTGTCCTTATGTCACCTGCCAAGAGAAGACCAGGACCTTTCTTTTCAACTGTCATTTTCAACTTTTCCTTGACTGGAATCTCCGCTCGAAGCTGAACTTTCTTCAGATTGAGGATGATCTCCAATATATCCTCCTTAACCCCTGGTAGTGTATCGAACTCATGAAATCTCTCTGGTTTTAAGAATCTCACGCCAACGATCGCTATGGAAGGTATCGAAGACAGAAGTACCCTTCTCAAAGCGTTACCTATGGTGATACCGTAGCCCTTCTCAAGAGGTGAGAAAACATACCGAGCGTAGTAATGATCTGCCTCTGCCCTCTCTTCCTCTACCTTCAGCTTTTTTGGTATCATGAATTCCATCCACATCACCTCGAGTAAAGTTCAACGATAGCTTGGACATCGACGGGCAAATCAGTGAGTTCTTCGAGCTTAGGAGCTCTCTCGAAAGTTCCACGGTATGCATCGAAATCTACTTGTATCCACGGCGCTATTGTCCTACCACGCGCAAGTTCTAAAGATCGCTTGATAACATCTATGGATCTACTGGATTCCTTGACTTCAACGATGTCTCCTGGTCTCAGCAGGTAAGACGGTATGTTCACCTTTTTACCGTTCACCAAGAAATGTCCATGAGTAACGAGTTGTCTGGCCTGTCTTCTGTTGATTGCAAAGCCCATTCTGAAAACCACATTGTCCAAGCGTGATTCCACTAGCTTGACAAGATTTTCACGTGTATCGCCGGCCATCTTTAGTGCGCGGTCAAAATACCTCTTGAACTGTCGTTCCAGAATTCCGTATATCCTCTTCATCACTTGTTTAGATCTGAGCTGAAATGCGTACTGCGATGTCTTACCTCTGTTTCTGCCGTGTTCTCCCGGAGCAAAAGGTCTACGGTCAAATGCACACTTTTCTGTGAAGCATCTTTCACCTTTGAGATAGAGTTTCATTCCTTCTCTCCTACAAAGACGACAAACGGGTCCAGTGTATCTGGCCATTCAATTTCCCTCCTCTTTCTACACTCTCCTTTTCTTCTTTGGCCTACAACCGTTGAAGGGTATCGGTGTCACATCTTTGATCGTATCAACCTCTAATCCTGCTGCTTGTAAAGTCCTTATAGCCGCTTCACGACCTGGCCCAGGTCCTTTCACCAATACATCCACTCTCTTTATACCCATCCTCAAAGCTTCCTTCGCCACTTTGTCAGCTGCAAGTTGAGCAGCGTATGGTGTACCCTTTCTTGTTCCATCGAACCCCACTGTGCCTCCACTGGCCCACGTGAGAACTGCTCCTTCTTGGTCCGTTAACGTGACAATCGTGTTATTGAAGGTAGACTTTATGTGAACGACCGCACGATCGATCAGTACTTTTCTCTTCTTCTTACCTTCCGATCTTCTTGCCACGCATCATCCCTCCTCAAGCATCAAACAGCTTGTTCTTTCTTTTTCTTGGTCTTGATCCTACTTGGCCTTGGACCTTTTCTGGTCCTCGCATTATGACGTGTGCTTTGACCACGAACAGGTAAGCCAAGTTTGTGACGAACTCCCCTGTAACAGCCTATGTCTATCAGACGTTTGATATTTCTATTCACCTCAGCTCTGAGTTCCCCCTCAACTTTAAAATGATCCTGAATGTACTTAGTTATTTTGTTGACCTCTTCATCTGTGAGATCCTTCACACGCTTATCAGGATTGATCCCGGTGTCTTCAAGTATTTGCATCGCCCGCGTTTTTCCGATGCCATATATGTAAGTGAGCGCAACAAAGCATTTTTTATTTGCGGGCAGCTCGACTCCCATGATTCGTGCCATTCGCTTCCCTCCTCAACCTTGCTTTTGATTATGTTTCGGATTGACTTTGCATATCACAAGTACTCTACCCTTTCTCCGCACGATTTGACAGTACTCACATCTTTTCTTCACAGAAGATCGAACTTTCATGGTTTATCAGCTCCTTTCTTCCTCTTCTTCATCTACATCGGACTTCTTGTCGAGTTTCTTCCTGTAAACAATCCTACCTTTGCTGAGATCGTATATCGACAGCTCCACGACAACCCTATCTCCGGGAAGAAGTTTTATGAAATTCTTTCTCATTCTTCCAGAGATCTGGGCGAGAACTTTGTGCCCATTATCAAGTTCAACAAGAAACGTAGCGTTCCTTCGAGCCTCAACAATAGTACCCTCCATTTTGATCACGTCTTCCTTAGGCATAGAACATCACCTCTCGACAACCGTAAGAACTGTAGCTCCATCCTCACCAACGAGCACTGTGTGTTCAAAATGAGCACTGCGTTTTCCATCAGCCATGATAACCGTCCAACCATCATCCAGTAACTCTGTTTTCCAGTCACCTTCGCACACCATAACTTCTATCGCCAACGTCATTCCGGGCAGTAGAACAGCTCCAGTGTGTGGAGTCCCATAGTTTGGTATTTCGGGTTCCTCGTGTAGTTGTCTTCCTATACCGTGTCCAACATAGTCTCTTATAACATTGAATCCAGCAGTTTCAACAAAGCTTTGTATAGCGTACGATATATCGCCGACTCTGTAACCTTTCTTTGCAAAACTGACAGCATTTTCCAAAGCTTGCTTTGCTACCTCCACGAGTTTTCTCCCCGATTCATCAATTTCTCCAACACAGTAAGTTTTAGCACCATCCCCATAGTAACCTTCGTAGATCGCACCAACATCCACAGAAACAATGTCTCCTGCCTTGAAAACTTTCCTTTTCAACGGTACCCCGTGTAAAATCTCTTCATTGATTGACACGCATGTGGCATATTTGTAGCCTCTGTATCCTTTGAAAGCTGGTTTAACTTTGAGTTCCTTGAATTTTTTCATCACAAAATCCTCCACATCGGCAGCGCTAGCACCTTCCAAAACGATGTCTTTAACTTCTTCTAAAACAATTGCGACAGCTTTGCAAGCAACTTTCATTCTGTCCAATTCTTGTTTCGATTTGATCCTGATCAACGTCTCACCTTTCTCAAAGCTTTCAAAGCTTCCTCAACGACTGTTTCATGATTTGCATCGGAATCAAGTTCCAACAGAATACCTTTTTGCTTATAATAATCGATCAGCGGTGCCGTTAGTTCATTATAGACTCTAAACCTCTTTCTTACAACGTCTTCTCTATCATCATCTCGTTGATTCAACTTGATTTTACAATCATCACACAGTTCATCTTCCTTAGGTGGCATGGACAGCAAGTTATAAATTTTACCACACTTCAGGCAAATCCTTCTGCTCGTCAATCTTTTAACCACCACATCTTCGCTAACTTTCAAGTGCAGCACTGCGTCCAATTTTTTGTTCATCGATTTCAACATCTCATCCAATGCCAAAGCTTGCTGGAGAGTCCTTGGATAACCATCGAAAATGAAACCGTTCTCGCAGTCCTGTCTGGATATTCTTTCCTTCACAAGCTTGTTGACTATCTCGTCTGGTACGAGTGCACCGGACTTCAAAATCTGCTCCACTTGCTTACCGAGTTCTGAACCGGACGAAACAGCTTCCCTAAACATATCTCCTGTCGAAATATGAGGAACACCAAAAAATTTAATCAAGTCCTTCGCAAGAGTACCCTTTCCAGCTCCCGGTGCGCCAAGCAGAACAATCCTCATTTCACTTCAATCCTTTCTTCATGAATCCTTCGTAGTGTCTCATGATCATGTGTGCCTCCATTTGCTGTAAAACATCCAACGCCACACCAACGGCGATCAGTGTTGATGTACCACCTATGACTATGTTGACTCTCGTGACTGATTCCACAAAATGAGGCAAGAGCGCTATCACAACCAAAAACACTGCTCCCATGAAAGTGACCCTGTTCAGCACGCGTTGAATATATTCTTCTGTTGACTTTCCAGGTCTTATACCAGGAATGAAGCCACCATATTTTCTTACGTTTTCTGAAACTTCATGAGGATCAAAAACGACGATGCTATAAAAGTAAGTAAAGAAGAACACCAAAAGACCGTAAAGTGTTATGTACAGAACATTCCCAGGTGAAAAAATGACACGTAGCCATTGCCAGCCGACCATTTCAGCGATTGCCGCTGGTATCATAACAATCGCACTTGCGAATATGATAGGTATCACACCACCCTGATTGACTTTTATAGGAATGTAAGTGGAAGCACCACCATAAACACGCCTTCCAACGACTCGTGTGGCATACTGTATGGCAATCCTGCGTTCTGCCTGTTGAACATAAATGATACCTGCGACAGTTATCACAGCTATTGCGATCAAGAAAATCCAACCAAATAGATTGAGATTACCGAGTAAAACGCTACCGAAATAACTTGGATACCTCGCCACAATACCTGCAAAGATAAGGATCGATATCCCATTACCGATACCTTTTTCCGTTATTCTATCGCCGAGCCACAACAGAAACATCGTGCCAGCAAGCATGGACACAGTAGATATGATCACAAACATCATGGGATGTAAGTTGTATGCGACGATATCGGGACTCTGTCTCACCAAACTGAACGAAACGATGAATGACTGAAAAGCCCCAAGAACTACTGTCAAATTGCGGGTGTACTTAGCAAATTTTTTTCGACCTTCTTCACCTTCCCTGAGCATTTCACGAAGTTTGGTTATAACCGAGGACAACAGTTGTAAGACTATCGATGCGTTTATATAGGGTGTGACACTCATTGCAAAAATGGAAAAGTTCTCAAGCGCGCCACCAGTGAACACATCATAAAAACTGATTATTCCACCAGCTGCTGCTCCACTGAAACGTTTGAACGCTTCTGCCCAAGCTTGGATGTTTATGCCAGGTACAGGAATGTAAATTCCTAACCTGAATACAATGAGTGCTAGAAGGGTGAAAATTATTCTGTCACGTAATTCAGGTATTCTGAATGCATTCTGGAGGGCTTTCCACACGTCATATCACCTCTGCCCTTCCTCCGATCGCTTCTATAGCCTTCTTAGCGCTCTCACTGAAAGCATGGGCTTTCACAATCAATGGCTTAGTCAGTTCCCCATCTCCCAGGATCTTTACCCCATCTTTTATTTTCCTTATCACACCCATTTCAAGCAATCTCTCTGGTGTTACCTCCTCACCTGCGTCGAATCTCTCCTCCAAAGTTTTCAAATTTACAATCGCATACTCTCTGTGAACAAAACTGTTGAAACCCACTTTGGGCAATCTCCTATGCAATGGTGTTTGACCACCCTCGTGCCAAGGATGCACTTTACCACTGCCTCGCGCTTTCTGACCTTTGTTTCCCCTACCACTGGTCTTACCATGTCCAGAACCAATACCCCTACCTACCCGCTTCGGCTCCTTCATGGAACCTGGTGTCGGTTTGAGGTCTTCTAGTCTCAGCGTCATGGTTCATTCCTCCTCCGAAATTTCGACTACTTTGACCAGATGTTTGACTTTCTCAAGCATACCGAGTATCTGGGGTGTCTTAGGTTTAACAACTCTATCGTGTAACTTTTTCAAACCTAAAGCTTTCACGGTAGCCCTTTGATCGTACTTATAACCTATGGGACTTCTAACAAGTTCCACAACGATCTTCGTCATGACTCAAGCCCCCTTTTTTGCGCCACGGATAACTTGACCAATACTGAGGTCCCTCAATTTTGAGGCTTTTTCTGGTGGTACCAAGCTTTTCAAAGCCTTCACAGTTGCGAGAGCTAGATTCACTGGATTCGTCGAACCAAGAGCTTTTGTCAGAACGTTCTGCACTCCCGCAAGTTCAACGACGGCTCTTACAACGGAACCAGCTATTATTCCCGTACCCGGTGCAGCGGGTTTCAACAAGATGACGGATGCATCTTGCTTTGCCGTAACTTCATGGGGAATCGTTCCCCTGTATAGTGGAACGTCAACCAAAGATGATCGAGCAGCACTTAAAGCTTTTCTGATCGCATCTGGAACTTCACGAGCTTTACCTATACCGACTCCCACTTTGCCTTTTCTGTTTCCAACAACAGCGAGAACTCTGAAACTGAGAGTTTTCCCACCCTTTGTGACTTTAGCTGTTCTTCTTATCTCAACGATGCGTTCCTCAAACTCTTCGGACTCTCTCTTTACAACTTCTTCTTCCAGTATTTCATCTACCATTTTTCACTCACACCTCCTCAAAATTCCAATCCGGCTTCTCTCGCAGCATCCGCTAATGCCTTGATCCTACCGTGATACTTGAAGCCTCCACGATCGAAGACAACCTTTTTGATACCCAAATTCAAGGCACGCTGTGCTATCAATCTTCCAACTTCCCTTGCTGCTTCGATACCATAAGTTTTAGTGAGCTTGTTACGAAGTTCTTTGTCAAGTGTCGAAGCTGCAACAAGCGTGTGGCCCTTACTATCGTCAATTATCTGGGCATAAATATGCTTTTCACTCCTGAAAACCGACAGGCGGGGTCTTTCAGATGTTCCCCTGACTTTTTTTCTTATTCTTAAATGTCTTTTAATCCTACTTAGATTTCGATCCTCTTTTTTTATCACACCGAATGCCCCCTTTATGCTTTCTTTCCTTCCTTCTTTCTCACAACTTCATCTTTGTACTTGATACCCTTTCCAGTATAAACGTTCACTTCTCTGTAAGACCTGATCTGTGCGGCAAACTGACCAACCTTTTGTTTGTCGGGCCCTTTCACAACAACAATGTTCGGTGCAGGTGTTTCGACAGTGATTCCGGCCGGTGCCTCGAGTACCACAGGATGTGTGTATCCAACTTGAAGCGTTAACTTATTACCCTGCGCCTGTGCTCTGTAACCGACTCCTATGATTTCGAGCTGTTTTTCAAAACCGTTGGTAACACCGACCACCATGTTTTTGATTAAAGACCAATAAGTTCCTTGAAACATCTTGAGAACGCGTTTCATGGACTTTCTTATCAACATCTCTTCGTTCTGCTTGACCCAGATCTTGTTGTCCTCTATTTCAATTTGCACGTAAGGAGATAATTTTTGAGATAGTGTTCCTTTAGGACCTTTGACCATTATCGCGTCAGATTGGATTTGAACGCTGACGCCTGCAGGTACAATTATGGGTCTCTTTGCGAGCTTCGACATGTCCTCACCTCCTCACCATATGTAAGCAATGATTTCTCCACCGACTCCCATTTCCCTAGCTTCTTTGTCCGTTACAACACCCTTAGAGGTCGTTAGTATGGCTATTCCCAAACCGTTCTTGACCTTAGGTAACTCTTCTCTCGTGACATAGATGCGTCTGCCAGGTTTGGATACCCTCACGATGCCATGAATGACCCTCTCACGGTTCTTTCTCAATCCTTTGTACTTCATATATATCCTCAGGATACCTTGTTTACCATCTTCGATATATTTGTAGTCCTGAATGAAACCTTCACGCTTGAGTATCTCGCATATCGCACGCTTTAAATTCGATGCTGGCACATCTACGTATTCTTTAAACACAACATTGGCGTTCCTGATTCGCGTGAGCATATCGGCTATCGGGTCGCTCCACATTGTTCTCCCTCCTCTTCACCAACTTGCCTTCTTGACTCCAGGGAGCTTACCTTCCAGTGCCATCTTCCTGAAACAAACCCTACACAAACCGAATTCTCTGTAAACAGATTTTGCTCTACCACACATAACACACCTTGTGTACTCACGCACCTTAAATTTCTTTGGTTTTTTCCATCTTTCTATCAATCCTTTTCTCGGCATCTATATCTCCTCCTCACTTTCTGAACGGTAGACCTAACAATTCTAAAAGCCTTTTCGCTTCCCTATCAGTTTTTGCTGTTGTGACAATTGTGATGTCCATACCCTGGACGCGGGTGGCTTGATCGGGTGTAATCTCAGGGAAAACAAATTGCTCGCTCAAACCGAAACTATAGTTTCCTCTACCATCGAACGAGTCTGGATTCAACCCTCTGAAGTCCCTCACCTTTGGTAAAGCAATATTGGCAAGTTTGTAGAGAAAATTCCACATTCTCAGTCCACGGAGTGTTACTTTTAAACCTATGTTCATACCTTTTCTTATCTTGAAGTTTGAAATGCTCTTCTTTGCTTTTGTAATAACGGGCCTCTGACCTGCGATGACCGCAAGTTCATTCATATGCTTGGTCAACAGATCAGCATTTCTAGCACCCTCACCAATACCCATGTTTATGACTATCTTTTCAAGTTTTGGAACTTCATGAATGTTTTTGTATCCAAATTCTTTCATCAATATCGGTACTATCTCTTTCTGATATTTCTCCTTCAAAGGCATATACTGAGCCATCTTCTGATTCCTCCTCATACTTTATCAACAATCTCACCGCACTTCTTGCAATATCTCACTTTTGTACCATCCTCTAAAAATTTCATACCAACGCGCGTTGGTTTGTCACAGCTTGGGCACACTACCATTACTTTGCAAGCGTAAATCGGTGCTTCCCGTTCGATAATACCGCCTTCCCTCAACTGAGGGATCGGTCTTTGATGCCTCTTGACCATGTTGACTCCCTGAACTACAACTTTATTTTCTTTCGGAATAACCCTGAGAACTTTTCCTCTTTTACCTTTGTCCTTACCTGAAATGACTTGAACTAAATCATCACGTTTAATGCGCATGAATTTTCACCTCTCAAAGGACCTCTGGTGCCAGAGATACGATCTTCATGTAACCTTTCTCACGGATTTCTCTGGCTACTGGCCCAAAAACTCGAGTCCCTCTTGGTTCATTGAATTTATCCAACAACACGGCAGCGTTGTCATCGAATCTTATGTATGTTCCATCGGGTCTTCTTATGGGCTTCCGTGTTCTAACGATGACTGCCTTTACAACTTCTCCTTTCTTGATCCCTGTGTTGGGAATGACATCCCTGACGGAACATACGACCACGTCTCCTACGGTACCATATTTCTTATGATAACCACCGAGAACCCTTATGACTCTCAAAACTTTCGCACCAGAATTATCCGCGACGTTGAGATAAGTTTCTGTTTGAATCATATTTGCTCACTCTCCTCAACCCCGGGCATTTTTTCAGTCTGATAGCCTCGCTGGAGTATCTCCACAACTCTCCATCTTTTAGTTTTACTCAGAGGTCTCGTTTCTTCTATGAGAACAACATCTCCAACTTTGCAGGTATTATTTTCATCGTGAACGTGGTATTTCTTAGATCTCTCTATGTGTTTCTTGTAATCGGGATGCTCGAATCTCCTGGTGACTTTGACCACAACTGTCTTATCCATTTTGTCACTGACCACAACACCTATCAATCGTTTCTTTGGCATCGTTGATTACCTCCTTACTCCCAGTTCTCGTTCACGAAGTATTGTCTTGATCCTTGCTATATCTCTTTTGGTTTCCTCTATTAGAGATGTATTTCTCAATTGCCCCATTGCTAATTGAAATCTCAGTTCCATGAGTTGCCTCTTTTTTTCATCCAACAGCTTTTTCAATTCTTCATCAGTATAGTTTCTGATATCACTTGCTCTCATACGGCTTCACCCCCGAAAGAAGTCCTCGAAACTATCTTGGTTGGGATTGGCAACTTACTAGCAGCATACTCGAGGGCTTGCCTAGCGGTTTGCTCATCGACACCTGCGATTTCGTATAAAATTTTGCCAGGTCTAACTGGACAGACCCAGCCTTCAACGTTACCCTTCCCTTTACCCATCCTTGACTCAGCAGGTTTCTTGGTGTAAGGTTTATCTGGAAAAACTCTGATCCAGAGTTTTCCACCTTTTTTTAACACCCTCATGATGGCTATCCTACCAGCTTCAATCTGCTGAGCTGTGACCCAGGAAGGCGCAAGAGCTTTCAAACCCCACTCACCAAAAGCAACTGTTGTTCCACCCTTCGCCTCACCTTTGATTCTTCCTCGTTGTTGCTTTCTGTATTTGACTCTTTTTGGCATCAACATCTTGTTCCCTCCTCATTTTTAGATCTGCACATCACCTTTGTATATCCAAACTTTAACACCGATCGTACCATACTTCGTTTCAGCTCTAGCTGTTCCGTAATCTACCACCGCCCTCACCTTTTGCAACGGGAGTCGACCTCTCAAATACCATTCGCGTCTTGCTATTTCAGCACCAGCCAGACGACCAGAAACCATCGTCTTGATTCCAACAGCACCTTTACGAATCGCATCGGAAATAGCCCTCTTCATTGCACGCTTGTATGATGCCCTTTTCTCAATTCTAGTTGCTATACTTTCGGCCACAAGTTGTGCATCAAGCTCGGGCGTTTTTACTTCTTCAACATTCACAACAACTCTTCTGTTGAGCTTCTTTTCAAGCTCTTCTCTTAATTTACCGATCTCAGTACCCTTCTTACCTATGATGACACCAGGACGCGCAGTTCTAATAACCACCGTGACAGTTTCATTGTCAGGTCGTTCTATGAAAACCTCACTTATACCAGCTTGAATGTACATTGACTTAACCATCTTCCTTATCTCTTCGTCTTCTCTAAGCCATGAACTGTAGTTCTTCTCATTGAACCAGCGTGCTTGCCAGTTTGATGTGATGCCCAGTCTGAATCCTCTCGGATGCACTTTCTGACCCACCGTATCACCTCTCTAGATTTAGTCTTTGCTTTTCACAACTACTGTTATGTGGCACATCCGCCTTTGGATTATATCCGCTCTTCCCCTACCGCGTATCCAAATTCTTTTCATCCTTGGACCATCATCCACAACACAGTGAGAAATGTAAAGGCCATCTCTACTGAGTTTCGCATTGTTCTCAGCGTTGGCCACAGCTGACTTCAGGACTTTCTCGATGATTCTCGCAGCTTTTTTGGGAGACATTTGAAGAATTTGGAAAGCTTCATCGACACTTTTACCTTTTATAGCATTCACTACACAGCGAGCTTTTCTTGGTGATAATCTCACGTACTTGGCAACAGCACGTGCTTCCTTCGTCTCAACTTCTTCACGTTGCTTTTGCTGAACAGATCGTTTAGGCCTTCTAACTTGATTCTCAGTAGGCATAGACTTGTTCCCTCCTCACTTGACTTGACCTTTAGAGGCTACTTTTTTGTCCGCGTGACCTCCAAATCTCCGTGTCAGTGCGAACTCACCGAGCCTGTGGCCAACCATATTTTCTGTTATGTATATGGGTATGTGTTTCAAGCCATTGTGAACAGCTATCGTGTGCCCTACCATTTCAGGCACTATGGTGGAAGCCCTGCTCCAAGTCTTTATGATCTTTTTCTCGCCAGTTTCATTGAGCATCCTTATTTTCTTTAACAATTTTGGATCAACATACGGTCCTTTCTTCTTCGATCGGGACACGAAAACACCTCCTTCAGACTTCATTGCGCCTGCGGACTATGAATTTGTCCGATGGTCTTCTGCCTCTTCTAGTCTTGTATCCCTTGCATGGTACACCCCAAGGAGTTACTGGATGCTGACCTTTACCCCTTCCTTCCCCACCACCCATTGGATGATCCACGGGATTCATCACCATACCTCTTACATGCGGCCTTCTGCCTTTCCAACGTGGTCTTCCGGCTTTGCCATCAACCTCGTTCTTGTGGTCCTCATTGCCGACCACACCTATAGTGGCATAACATTTTATGTGAATTTTTCGCAATTCGCCGGATGGCATTCTTAAAAGGGCGTAATCTCCTTCCTTCGCCATCAATTGACAGGCAACACCAGCCGAGCGAGCAATCTTTCCACCGGAGCCCGGTTTGATTTCCACGTTGTGTATCATCGTTCCAAGGGGTATTTTCTCGAGAGGAAGCGCATTACCAACTCTTATTTCAGCCTCGGGTCCAGCCATGATGGTGTCTCCGACCTGAAGACCATTGGGAGCCAGAATGTACCTTTTCTCTCCATCAGCGTAGATAAGCAACGCTATCCTCGCGGTTCTGTTCGGGTCATATTCAATGGACACAACCCTGGCGGGTATACCTATCTTGTCACGCTTAAAATCGATAATCCTATACCTGCGCTTGTGACCTCCTCCGCGAAATCTCACCGTCGTATGACCGTGATGGTTTCTCCCACCAGTTTTCTTGATGGGTACCAGTAAGGATTTCTCAGGTTCTCCTTTGGTTATTTCCGAGAAATCAGGAATCACCATGAATCTCCGGCCGGGCGTGATCGGTTTGAACTTCTTTAGACCCATCTAAATTCCTCCTTCACTGCTGGACTTCCAGCTCTTTAATAACATGGCCCTCTTTCAACGTGACGATAGCTTTTTTCCAACGTCTAGTGTCCCCTTCGAATAAACCTCTGCGTTTGGGTTTTGGTTTCATCAGAAGAATATTCACTTTCTCAACTTTGACATTGAACAATTTTTCCACAGCATTTCTAACTTGGTGCTTGTTCGCTTTGAGATTGACTTCGAAAACATATTTTCTATTCTCTCTGGCAAGAGTGGTTTTTTCAGTTACCATGGGTCTAATAATTACGTCGTATGGCGTGAGCTTTCCTTGGCTCATTTCAGCACCTCCTCGATCTTCTCTACCACATCCTTTGTCAGAACGAGCTTCTCGTGATTGATGATATCGTAGACGTTCAATCCATCTATTTTTACCTTGTCCTCCTGGCCGACACCTGGATTGTCGGCAATTATCGCTTTGAGACCTGGTATATTCCTGCAAGCAAGTTTAACATTTTCGTACTCAGGCTTCTTCCATGGTAATACGAAGAGGACTTTCTTTCCAAGTAATTGAAAGTCATTTAACAATTGCTTCATGTTCTTCACTTTGGGATCACCGAATTTTATGTCATCTACGACGATCAGGTTCCCTTCACGAAACCTTTGAGACAACGCAGACTTTATGGCTAATCTCTTCATTTTCTTTGGCAGTTTTTTACTCCAATCCCTTGGCTTTGGACCGTGCGCAACACCACCGTGTCTCCATATAGGGGATCTTATTGACCCGTGTCTTGCTCTACCTGTGTGTTTTTGCGGCCAAGGTTTCTTCCCACCACCACTCACTTCTGCCCGCGTCTTCGTTGAAGCAGTACCCGCACGTTTGTTGGACAGTTGATAATCGATGTACCGCCACATCACATCCAAATTTGGTTCAATATTGAATATCTCATCCTTGAGTTCTTGTACACCTATCTTTTGTCCTTTCACATTGTAAAGGTCGACGACAGCCATATTTTCAACTCCTCCTCAAACTCATTTTCGGGTTTTCTTGGGGCTCCTGACGAGCACCAAGCTACCCCTCGCTCCCGGGACAGAACCTTTGACCGCTATGAGGTTATTTTCAATGTCGAGCTTGATGACTTCCAAGTTATGCACTGTGACTCTTTCGTTTCCATACCTTCCGGGCATCCTTTTACCTTTCCATATCTTCGCTGGCTCCGTGTGCTGACCAAGAGAGCCGAGCTCTCTGTGAAACTTTGAACCGTGGGATTTTGGTCCTCCAGAGAATCCCCATCGCTTTATAGCTCCTGCAAACCCTCTACCTTTTGTCCAGCCGATTACATCAACTAACTCACCCGGCTGGAATATATCAACTTTGATTGTCTGTCCCACTTCGTACTTGCTGAGTTCCTCCTCACTGTCGAGTCTCATTTCCTTCAAAATCCTTAAAGGTTTTAGATTTGCTCTCTTGAAGTGTCCTTCGAGAGGTTTGTTACACTTTTTGATTTCCTCAAAGCCTAACTGCACCCCACAATAACCATCAATTTGAGGAGTTTTCTTTTGCACAACATAGCAAGGACCGGCTTTTATCACGGTGACCGGTACAACCTCATTGCCTTTGAACAATTGAGTCATTCCTATTTTTCTACCGATGATCATTTTCATGCTCCAACACCTCCTAAGGTTCAGAGTTTGATCTCTACATCGACACCTGCTGGAAGGTTTATCTTCATCAAAGCGTCAATCGTCTTCGGCGAAGGTTCGATTATATCTATCAATCGCTTGTGAACCCTTTTTTCAAATTGCTCTCGTGAGTCTTTGTGCTTGTGCGGAGAGCGCAGAACAACATAGAGTGTCCTCTCCGTTGGCAAAGGTATGGGTCCCGATATCTTTGCGTTGGTTGACTTAGCAACCTCCACAATTTTCTTTGCAGATTCATCAAGAAGCTCGTGATCATAAGCTTTTAACTTTATCCTGATCCTCTGTCCAGGCATGAATTTTGTCCCCTCCTCTTCGTCCAAAAAGTGGGGGAAAAATCCCCCACAAGATCACTCTATGATCTCCGCAACGACTCCTGCTCCAACTGTTCTGCCGCCTTCTCTTATGGCGAAACGCATACCTTTTTCGATGGCAATTGGGTAAATCAATTTTATCGTTAATATTGCATTATCTCCCGGCATAACCATCTCAGCGTTATTTCCAAGCTCAAGAATTTCCCCTGTCACATCTGCTGTTCTGATATAGAACTGCGGTCTGTAACCTTTCATGAACGGTGTGTGTCTGCCACCTTCCTCTTTCTTGAGAACATAAACATTCGCTTTGAACGTTGTGTGAGGAGTGATAGATCCAGGCGCTGCCAACACTTGTCCTCGCTCGACTTCATCCTTATCGATACCTCTCAACAAACAACCAACGTTGTCACCTGCGATACCTTCATCGAGTTCTTTTCTGAACATTTCAACGCTTGTTACAACTGTTTTCTTTATCTCATAGCTCAGACCTACTATCTCGACTTCGTCACCCGGTCTGATGCGTCCGCGCTCGATCCTACCGGTAACAACCGTTCCTCTTCCCGTGATAGAGAACACATCCTCTATAGCCATCAAGAAAGGCTTATCTACGTCTCGGATTGGTTCAGGTATGTAGTTATCGAGAGCATCTAAGAGCTCCTGAATAGCTTTATAAGCTGGATCATTTGGATTATTAGCTTCCATAGCTTTAAGAGCAGAACCCCTGATCACTGGAACTTCATCGCCTGGAAATTCGTATTTGGTAAGAAGCTCTCTGACCTCCATTTCGACAAGATCAATCAATTCGGGATCATCAACTGCATCGACTTTGTTGAGGAACACAACCATGTACGGCACGTTGACTTGTCTTGCGAGAAGCACATGCTCACGTGTCTGTGGCATTGGACCATCTGTTGCGGCGACAACCAGGATCGCTCCATCCATCTGCGCAGCACCGGTGATCATGTTCTTTATGTAGTCAGCATGTCCTGGACAATCGATATGGGCATAGTGCCTCTTCTCCGTTTGATACTCAACGTGCGTGATGTTGATAGTGATTCCTCTAGCTTTCTCTTCTGGTGCTTTGTCAATCTGATCGTAAGGCACATAATTCGCCAAGCCTTTGAATGATAAATACTTGGTGATGGCAGCTGTTAAAGTCGTCTTACCATGGTCGATATGACCTATGGTTCCTACGTTGACATGTGGTTTGCTTCTAACAAATTTTTCCTTAGCCATTCAAACTCCCTCCTTCACCTTTAAACAGCCTTCAAAAGCTTCTCCAAGATCCTATCTGGTATCTCTTGATAGTGCGAGAATTGAGCTGTATAAACAGCTCTACCTTGGCTCAGAGATCTCAAGACTGTGGCATAACCAAACAACTCTGACATTGGAGCAGTTGCGCGAATGATTTTGGTATTCGCTTTAGTTTCCAAAGCCTGTATGGTAGCTCTACGAGAATTCAGATCAGCTATGATGGAACCTAAATATTCCTCAGGTGTTACTATCTCAAGTCTCATAATTGGTTCCAGCAACACAGGTTCACAATCTTTCATTGCGTTTTTGAAAGCTAAACTAGCAGCTATTTTGAAGGCAATCTCCGAAGAGTCTACTTCATGATAAGAACCATCTATCAACACAGCCCTTATTCCGATCATCGGGTAACCTGCAACGTAACCCATCTCCATAGCCTCTTTGATGCCCTGTTCTATCGCAGGTATGTATTCTTTCGGTATTGTACCACCAACTATAGCATTGACAAACTCAAAATGTTTTCCCTTGTCATAAGAAATAGGTTCAAACCTTAAGACCACGTGACCGTACTGACCCCTACCACCTGTTTGTCTAATATACTTTCCTTCAGCCACGGCACTTTTGGTTATGGTTTCTCTGTAAGAAACCTGCGGTCTTCCGACTTTAACATTCACGTTGAACTCTCGTTTCAACCTATCTGTCACGATTTCTAGGTGTAATTCACCCATGCCTGATAGAATGATTTGACCAGTTTCCTCATCAACACTGACTTTTAAAGTGGGGTCTTCCTCACTCAAGGCCGTCACGGCACGAACCATCTTTTCTTCTTCATCTTTCGTTGTTGCCTCAATCGCTACAGATATAACAGGCTCTGGAAAGTCAAACCTTTCTATCAGTATTGGACGATTTTCATCGCAGAGTGTATCACCAGTTGTGGTGTTCTTTAAACCTACCACGGCAACTATGTCTCCAGCCCTCGCGGTTTCCACTTCTTCTCTCTTATCCGCATGCATGAACATCAATCTAGAAATGCGTTCCCTAACGTTCTTTGTTGAATTATACACATAAGAACCTTTTTCCAGCTTACCTGAATAGACACGCAAATAGGTAAGCTTACCAACGTATGGATCCACCTGAACTTTAAAAGCAAGGGCAGCAAAGTCGCCTTCCTCCGTTGGTAAAACCTCAACTTCTTTTCCGTCAAGAGTTTGCGCTTTGAGCGGAGGTAAATCCAAAGGTGACGGTAAATAGTCTATCACAGCATCTAATAAAGGTTGAATACCTTTATTCCTCGCAGCAGCTCCACACAAGACTGGAACTATCTTGTTTGCAATGGTTAATCTCCTGATTACCGATTTCATTTTCTCAATTGGAATTTCCTCATCTTCAAGGTAAAGGTTCAAAACTTCCTCATCTTCTTCGGCGAGAATCGATATGAGCTCCTCACGTCTGTCTTCAGCTTCACCAACGAGATGTTCTGGTATCTCTTGCTCGATGTATTGCGAACCGTCTTCACTAGTCCAAATTATTGCTTTCATTTTGAGAAGATCTATAACACCTACAAACTCTCTCTCAGAACCAATTGGCATTTGCACCGCAACAGGCTTAGCATGGAGCCTCTCGATCATACTCTTTACAGCCATGTCAAAATCGGCCCCAGTCTTGTCCATTTTATTCATGAAGGCTATCCTTGGCACACCGTACTTGTTCGCTTGACGCCATACCGTTTCACTCTGGGGTTCCACGCCAGCCGTTGCGTCGAATAACGCAATCGCCCCATCCAAAACCATTAAGGAACGTTCCACCTCTATGGTGAAATCCACATGGCCGGGCGTATCTATTAAGTTTATTCTGTAACCTTTCCAGAAACACGTCGTTGCCGCTGCTTGTATCGTTATGCCTCTTTCTTTCTCCTGCTCCATCCAATCCATCGTGGCCGTTCCTTCATCGACGCTGCCGAGTACATGTTTACGACCCGTATAATACAAAATACGCTCAGACGTCGTCGTCTTACCAGCGTCTATGTGAGCCATTATTCCTATATTACGCAGTCTCTCAAGAGGCACATACAAAGCCTGAATTTCTAACATAGTTTTTCCTTTCACCACCGCAGATGGGCAAACGCTCTGTTCGCCTCCGCCATCTTGTGAACATCTTCTTTCTTCTTGACGGCGGCTCCTGTTCCTTGATAAGATGCTATCAACTCTTCTGCCAGTTTGATGTACATAGGTCTTCCTTTCTTTGCTCGTGCTGCCACAACAATCCAACGAAGCGCCAAAGAAGTTCGTCTTGGTTCCTGCACTTCGATTGGAACTTGATATGTTGCGCCTCCAACACGTCTAGGTCTCACTTCGAGCACAGGTCTGACGTTATCAACAGCTTTCTGAAAAACCTCCAGTGGATCCTTCCCTGTCTTCTCTCTTATGTGATCAAAAGCCTCATAGACTATCTTCTGAGCAACAGTTTTCTTACCATCCCACATGATTTTGTTTATTAATTTGGCGACTAGGACGTCTCCATAAACCGGATCAGGAGCTATCTTTCTGACTTCCGCTCTTCTTCGTCTCACACTACCAACCTCCAAACGTCACTTCTTCGGCCTCTTGGCACCATACTTACTTCTAGATTGTTTCCTGTTCTCAACACCTGCGGCATCCAACGTACCACGAATGATCTTATACCTTATTCCCGGAAGGTCTTTCACTCTTCCTCCCCTCACGAGGACAACAGAGTGTTCCTGTAAGTTGTGACCAATTCCAGGTATGTACGCCGTCACTTCAACTCCGTTTGAAAGCCTAACTCTTGCAATTTTCCTTAGAGCCGAGTTCGGTTTTTTCGGAGTCATTGTTGTGACTCGTATACAAACACCACGTTTTTGTGGATTTCCCATCAAAGCAGGTGCCTTTGATTTTTCGATTTTCCTCTCGCGACCAAAACGTATCAACTGATTTATAGTCGGCATCAAAAACCTCCCTTCGATAACGCACCGAAACGTCATTTTATTACAAATAACCAGTTTTGTCAATTATGAGAAAGATGCTCGCGAAACTCATTATACTACTTCGGCGCTTACACAAGCAAAGGTTAATGTAACAGTTAGTAAACTGCACGTTGCAACAAATCAATCACTCCAAAATTGGTTCATGATAAGTACAGAGTACTCGAAAATTCGAAATCGAGAGAGTAACCCACGAGTTTTAAGGATAAAAAACCGATGAACAACTTTAAAAGAACTTTTCAATGGATTCATCAAAATTCAATGCCTTTTCTCGCTTGGACACCTTTCGCATAATAGTGCTTCACTTCAACCATCTCTGTCACTAAATCCGCGGCATCGATCAACTCTTTCGGAGCGTACCTCCCAGTAATTATTATCTCGGTTCTCTCATGTCTTTTCGAAATCACATTCAACAAATCTTGAACAGAAAACAAACCAAGGTGAACCGCTATGCTGGCTTCATCCAATATGATCACATCGTACTCACCACTGCTGATGACCTCACGACACCTGTTCAAACCACAAAGGGCCAGCTTCACATCTTCCTCATCCGGTTTTCCGTGCACAAACTTTGGTCTTCCAAACCTTTCCAAAGTGACATTCGGGAAGAGCTGCAATGAATGAATTTCTCCATAGTCCATTCCTTTTAAAAATTGAGCAATATAAACCTTCATGTTGTATCCTAGGGCTCTTAAAGCCAGACCTAGAGCTGCCGTTGTCTTGCCTTTACCATTTCCCGTATACACATGAATATAACCCAACTACCGCACCTCCTACTACGATATAGCGATTGGAGGAAATTTGAAATCCATATCACCGATCCTCTCAGAATGCCTCGGAAACATCAGCGAGTGGATCGAGGTAGATTTTATATCATACATTAATTGTCGTTCGAAAAGTTTTGCATCTATCTTGAAACGCTCAGGCTTTTTCAAAGATTGTTCCAAAACTTTTTTATAGAGAGAACAGAGCGAAATGATTGGTACAGTAGAAACTCTTTTCATTTTCGACAACAGCTCTCTACCCTTGGAGTTAAAACCCAATACTCTCAAATATTGAGGGCCAAGTGTATTTGATTTTTCAATCAACTGGCTGTCTAACTCGAAGAACGAATACAGAGAAAGTCTTCTAATCTTACTCAGAGTGAACCTTTTGCTCTTCACACAGGAGAAAAACTCCTCCAGATTTGATACCTTTGTGGCACATTCAACGAAACGTTTGTCGATCCCTTCATTGAAACCGTGTAACCTTTGAAGTTGAAATCTATCAACTAATCTCAACTTTGAAAGGATCAGCAACTCCAAGTCCTGTAAAGATACTGGTCCTCTCCCCTCGTTTAACTCACGTGATATGATCTGCAAACTGCTTGTTGGTACTGCTTTTGCAACTTTTTCCCAGTCACCTTTTAATATACACTTCCTTATAGCCGTCGCACTCGAGAACTTTCCACGGAACCTTTCATCTTTATCCTCTGCACCGACTCGCTTCACAACATGAGGCCTTATGGGGCTGTTCAACTCTATCAGTGATTTGAGATACTCCACACCGAGTATATCGTTAGACTTCTCTATTTTTAAAACTTCTTTTGGATTCATTTCTCCTGTCACTTCAAAATACCTCATCAAAGCGTATTTTCGAGCGTTGGGAAATGAATGCCCCTTTTTCAATTCCTCTTTCATCATCGCAGGAAAAGGTTCAGGCTGCTCAGCCATAATTCTTGCAATTTTTTGAAGAAAAGCTAGATCGGCCGATTCACTTCCAAAAACGATATCAGTGACGACACCTGTGTGGTGTAAAGACCATACAGCCCCTTTCGCAAAACCACCGGCATCTTGAATTGCATAAACGAATGGAAGCTCAAAGACCAAATCGATTCCATTCAGCAGTGCCATTTCAGCTCTTGAGAATTTGCTTATTATGGCTGGTTCTCCCCTTTGGCAAAAACTACCACTCATGATGGCAACTACATAGTCTGGTTTAACGAGCTCCTTTGCAAGAGTCAGATGATAAAGGTGACCATTATGAAACGGATTGTATTCAACGATCACTCCCAAGACCTTCATAGTCGTGTTCTCTCCAATCGAATCAAACTGAACTGAAATGAGAAAAGTATCAAACTCAAAATTAAAAGACCTATCGACAGTAGCTGAATCGGTCTCAGATCGCCGTACGCGCCGAGTAAATCCACGGCGAACCACCCCAACCCGCTAACGACCATTCTGTAAATCTGAACGGCTATGGAAAAAGCACTCGATGCAAACGCGAACGAAAGAAAAATCATGTGATTTCCTCCACTAGCCCTCGCTATGCTGTACAAACATGTACATAAACCAGAACACAAAGAAAACAGAGAGAAAGCCAAGAACCATTTCGATGTTCTCACTGTTACATTGAAAAAGTCGTTGAGCAAAGGAGAAACATAACCGAGAAGTGAATAACCGATGAGCAATAGTAACCCAAACGCAGACCAAAATACGCCTATCAGCAGTGAGAGATAGAGTAACGTTTTCACAGTAACCACCTCACATCATATTTTTGACAAAAACAGTTTAGCCAGCTTCTCGCTGCCAAGAATGTTCGTAAGTTCTTCTATAGGAGCATTTCTGATCTCCTCAATGCTTGTGAACCTTTTTAAAAGTTTCTTCCTTCTCTTTGGACCTATCATTGGTACGGTCTCCATGATCGACTCTAACAACTGTCGATCCCGTAATTTCCTATGAAAACTGTTAGCAAACCTGTGGGCTTCATCCCTAATGGACACGAGTAACCTCAGCACAGGATGATCCTTAGGCAAGCTCAGTTCGCCATCGATGGTGCAAACAATTTCCCTACCTTTAGACAAACCAACAACGCCACAGTTTTTACCAAGTTCACTCAAAGCTCTCACAACTGCTTGAACTTGAGTGACTCCTCCATCAACAAAGATCAGATCGGGGATGGGATGTTTTGAGTACCTTCGCACCAACACATTTTTTATAGCTGCAAAATCGTTGTTTGCAATGTCAGTCAGTCTGTAATGTCTGTATGCCGATTTGAGTGGAAAGCCATCTTTAAAAACAACAACCGATGCCACCGTGAGTTGACCATGAAGGTGCGCAACATCGAATCCTTCGATGATACTTGGTGATTTTTCAAGCCCAACTAAATCCTTAAGTTGATTCATGGCGTCAAGGTTGAGTTCGAATCTTTGTGAATTGATATTTGCATTCTCAATAGCTTTTCGAAGCAGCTCAGTTTCTACATCATCCATGGGAGGGCGAACCTGTGTACCCAAATCTAGTTTTATGCTCCTTTTCACCAACACTAGTTCTGGAAGTTCGTTCTGATTCACAATATAATAGTGAAACAGGAAATCTTCAAGTTTAGAAGAATCGAGCGTATAGTTCAGTTTTGCAACGATGTTTCCTCTCCTAACACGAAGTACGACGTAACACTTTCCACTGTTTCCAATGACATCCAAATTTCGCCAAGGTTCCAGTACCACTCCTTGACTTTCTAAAAATTGTTGCAAATTCAAAAGAAGGTCTCTGTATTTTGCGGCGTTTTCGAAGTCAAGAACAGCTGCATGCTTTTTCATCTTCTCCTTGAGTAAATTGAACGTTTCTTCCATCTCACCTTTCAAAAATCTTCTCAAAGGTTCAATAGCCAATTGAACATATGTGTTGGCATCAATTTGATTTGAACAAGGAGCTAAGCATCTATGTAAATGATGCTCAACACATGGCTTTTTCACCCTCTTGAGATCTCGTGCGCAAGTTCGAAATTGGTAAACTTGTTGTAAATAGTCTAGTAAATTCCTCAAGGTTGTGATATTCGTGTAGGGACCATAATATTCTCCATCAAGACTTCTTTTTCTTACGATTCTCACCAACGGAAATTCTTCTTTCGTGATTTCAATGTAAGGGTAGTATTCACTCTCCTTGAGCATGATGTTATATTTAGGCTTGTGCTGGTATATCAAACTTGCCTCCAACAATAAAGCTTCTTTTTCGCTAAAAACTATGACATAGTCTAAATCGGCAGCTTCTTCGATCAAAGATGCTATCTTGGGATTCCTTGTGTGAGTAGATTTGCTGAAATAACTCATTAACCTGCGGTACAAATTCTTCGCCTTGCCTATGTAGAGATATTGATGCTCTTTTCCATAAAAAATGTACACACCAGGCTTTTTTGGAGCGAGTTCTGCCTTTTTTCGGAGTTCCACATCTCATCCTCCGTCTTTTTATTTTACCTTAAGCGGTTGCTTGACTGAATCAGGAAGGGCGTGGTATTATCTTATTGAGAATAAATCTCAATAAAAAGGGGGACTGGTATGTCTTTATCAGAAGTACCCGTTGGACTGGAAGCGAAGATACTCTCTGTCCCAGAAGATGTCAAAGGGAACAAGTTGTTGTCCATTGGTTTTGTACCTGGAAACAAAGTGAAGGTCGTCGGTTGTGCACCTCTGGGAGATCCCCGTGTTTACATGATCATGGGGAAACTGATCACTCTGAGGAACGATGAAGCAAAGCAGATCTTGGTTTCATTGGAGAATGATGTGGAATCTTTGATGAACGCTAGAGAGGGAACATGGAGAGTTGTGTCTTTGATCGGAGGACGTCGACTTCGAGAGAAGCTTGAATCTATGGGTATTTTCGTGGGAAGTATAGTGAAAGTTATATCCAATGGGATCGTGGAAACTGAAAAGGGAGTTTTTAAAATAGGCATCAACATGGCTAAACTTATCCTCGTCAGGAGGGATAATGTTTGACGATTCGCGTCGCACTCTGTGGAAATCCTAATGTTGGTAAAACAAGTTTGTTCAACGCTTTGACTGGTATGAGACAGTATGTCGCAAATTGGCCAGGTGTGACAGTCGAGGTAAAAGAGGGTGTGAGAAGCTGGAAAGATCATCACCTGATCATCACGGATCTTCCAGGAATGTATGGCATGCTCGCCACATCGATGGATGAAAAGATAGCCCGAGATTTTTTACTTTACAATAATCCTGATGTGGTTGTTGTCGTCGCCGATGCGCTATCCCTAGAACAAGGATTGTATTTGTTACTGGAAGTTTTAGAACTTGAAACTAAAGCGATTTTGGTCATTAATGCCATAGACGAAGCTAAGAAAAAAGGGTTGATCGTGGATAAAAGGGAACTTTCGAAACACCTCAAAGTACCTGTTGTTCTCACCAGTGCGATCACAGGAGAAGGTGTGGAAGAACTACTTGACACAATAATCTCGACCGCTTCGAGTACGCAGACAAAAGTAATCTTCAACTTCAGTGACGAAGTTGAGAGAGCAATATTTCAAATGCAAAGGTTCATTGAAGATTTTTCCAGAATCTCAACTTCAAGATGGTTCGCAATAAAGTATCTAGAAGGAGATCCAGAGATTGTTGAGAAATTCTCTCAGCGAACTTCAAATTTGCCTATTAAAGCAGGTAGTTTGAAAAGTGAGATTGCGCGTGAGAGATACGATCACATACAATTGATCATTAAAGAATCGATCGCATCGGCTTCAAAAGAGCTATCTTTGAGTGAGGCAATAGACCATGTTTTAACTCACAAATTCATTGGCATCCCTGTCTTTCTTGCTCTCATGTACTTAGCACTCAACTTCGCTTTTGAAACGGTTCAACCATTGAGTGATTTACTCGAATCGCTTTTCAGCCACGTTGTCAATTCCATCAGGACAAACCTTGGAGAAAATCTCATCAGTTCGATGCTCGCTGACGGAGTTGTCACTGGAGTAGGAGCTGTTTTGACTTTTGTTCCGAACATATTCGCTCTTTTTCTTCTGCTCGGTATCATGGAAGACTCAGGTTACCTACCTAGAGCTGCTTTCGTTATGGACAGGATCATGTACACTTTGAAACTTTCCGGTAGATCCTTCATGTCCTTTTTGCTCGGTTTTGGATGTTCCGTGCCCGCTGTACTCTCGACGAGAGGTGTATCTGACCCTAGAGAAAGGATCATATCGGTACTCTCAGTTCCGTTCGTAAGCTGTAGTGCGCGATTACCTGTATATTTGTTGATCGCCTCGATCTTTTTTCCTGAGAACCGCGGTTTTGTAGTCTTCTCAGTTTATTTGTTCAGCATGATTGCGGCGATGGTCAGTTCTCTGATACTTAACAGGTTGATCTTCAAAGGTCAGCGTGGTTTTTTCATCCTCGAGCTTCCAAGGTACAGATTACCAACGATTAAGAATTTGGCCATCTATACATGGCTGAGAGGTAAACATTTCTTAGTAAAAGCTGGTACCATCATTTTCGTAGCCTCACTGGTTCTCTGGGCGTTGATGTACTTTCCAAACCCGAATGATGTTTCGCAGTCGTTTGCAGCTCAAATAGGTAGGTCCATGTCTCTCATCCTGAAACCATTGAATTTCGACTGGCGTGCTTCAACTGCGTTATTTTTCGGCATAACGGCAAAAGAGATCATAGTATCAACTTTCGGCATGCTGTTTAAAACGCAGGAAGAAACGCTAGCCAAGCATCTATCTCAACTTTTCGATCCTCTCACAGCGTACAGTTTCATCATATTCGTCATGGCTTATATTCCATGTTTAGCTACTCTCGCTTCGATCCGTAGCGAGATAGGTACAAAATACGTTTTGATCACTATATTTTATAGTTTTTTCTTCGCTTATGCTGCAGCTCTCCTCGTTAAGCTCATCGGAGGTGTTCTCTTGTGAGATTTCTACTTTTACTGGAGTGGATAGCTTCACTTTTGTTTTTCTTTTCGTCTGTCAAGCAAGAAACACTGCTCAGTATTTGTGTTTTGATTTTTTCTTTCATCTATTTGCTTGGACTTTTGGAGTCGAAGAATGATCCACAACGAATTCGCGCACATATTATGGTTGGAGGTTTGTTGTTCTTCATAACGGCAGTCCTGACTTTCTTGAACGATCTGTCCAAACTCAATTTGCAGTTCAACCTCCCAAGGAATCTTTTAATTTTTCTCGGCTTAATTGGTTTGATCCAAGCTAATGTGGTGAGAAAGAGCTTCAAATGAAACGATAAACAAGCAAATAGATCCCAGCAGAAGCAAACGCCGCAACGGGAACCGTGGCGAACCATGAGATCAGTATGTTTTTCAAAACACCAACGTTTACAAGCTCTACCCCACGGGCCATTCCGACACCCACCACAGAGCCTACGACAACGTGGGTTGTAGAGATGGGAAAACCAAGAACAGATGCGATCAATACCGTGGAAGCGGTGCTAAAATCAATACAAAAACCTCGCGAGTTGTTCAACTGTGTGATTTCCTCTCCCACCGTCTTCATCACCTTATAACCGAGGAACAAAACTCCTACGGATATACCAAGACCCCCCAGCGCTAAAAGCCAAGTTGGAACAAGGATTTTCTGAACCACACTTCCATAAGAAACGATCCAGTAAATCAAAGCAAGGGGTCCAACCGCGTTCGCGACATCATTCGCACCGTGAGAAAAGCTTACATAACAACTTGTCATAACCTGGAGTCTTTTGAACACAGCCTCGACGAATTCATAGTTATCTGAACTGTTCGTATCGAGTCTTCTAAGTAAGAGAGTTCCAGCCAAACTGGCTACAATGGATACGATCAAAGAGATCAAAAAGCTTTTTGTAGCTTTCATTTTCAAAGTTTTTAACATGAACAGGAAACATATGATAAAAAAAGTTGTGAATATGATCACCGGTATGGCTTTCTTCATTGCGCTGACTGGATCGGGTTTTCTCAGGATTGCATATGAAATGAGCTTGAACATCACGTAAGCCAGCAGCCATCCTGCAAGCGGAGAAAGGATCCAACTTGCAAATATGCTGATCATTTTACTCCAGTTGATGGCGTTCAAGCCCGCACTGGCTATACCGAATCCAGCCATACCACCGACGATCGAGTGTGTAGTTGACACTGGCATGCCCCAAATCGTGGCCAACAAGATCCAGATAGATGAGCCAAGTAGAGCTGCTAGTGCTCCAGCAAGAACCGCTTTTGCATCGTTCATCACCTCAGGTTTAACGATCCCCTTCGTTATCGTCGTGACCACGTGCGATCCAAACATGATTGCTCCGAGGAATTCCAGAATGGCTGCGATGATCACTGCTTGTCTTACGGTAATAGCTCGAGCTCCAACTGCTGTAGACATCGAATTTGCAACATCGTTTGCTCCGATCGAAAACGCCATGATGAAACCTACTGTAAACGCAATCATCAGGAACAAGTTGATCACTCCTTCAACTCCTGGTTATCATCCTCACTTTTTCAGCCACATTTTCCGCGTGATCAGCCGATCGCGTCAGTAAGCGTGTCAATTTCTCGATGAAAAGTATGTCAACGGGATGGAGCACATTTTTCAGTGAAAAGACCTTTTTACCCAACGCGAGGGATAATCGATCCGTACCACTCTCATCGGCTTCAACCCTTCGTGTTAGTGAGTCTTCCTGTTGAACGAATGTTGGAGAAAAAGAAGATTCGACCAAATTAAGCAACTCATGAACAGATTCTGTCATGTACTTGATGGCGTCTCGCACTTTTTCAGCCAACTCGAGGAGCATGTCCGTCAGTTCTTTTGGTAAAGGTTTTTCAAAACGATAAATCGTGAGTAATTTCAAAAAATCATCAACGGCGTCGATCACCGCGTCTTGATCATGCAATATCAACAACAAATCCATTTTGTCGAAGTAGACGAATTTCAACTTTGAATAAACTTCTCTGATACGAACTTTCACTTCATCGGCTTTGTCCTCAAGTTCATCCACCAATTGTGCCAAATCTTCTACCGGTTCACCTGATAAGAACTTCCTGAATGCTGGTAAGATTTGTCCCGAAGCTTGCTCAACCAATTTAGCGTGTTCATAGAGCAATTTCAAAGGTGATTCTTGTGGAAAAAGTTTCCCAATGAACCTCGACACAACTCAGCACCTCACTTCAAGCGTACAGCAGATAACCTATGAAACCAACCATAGTAATCAATGGGATCATTTTCAAGAAAGCTTTCATCAGATCCACCTTAAAGTAGTCCAACGTCAGAACTAGACATAAATGAACCGGTGAAAGTAAAACACCGAGCACAGAAAAAACGTACGTCAAGAGACCAAGTTGTTGCCCTCCCATACCTGCCACGACAGGGTATGAAATTCCCAAAGCTGCATGTGTTATCCCTGTAGACATACCTATGAGTAGCGGTAAAAACACAGCCACGATTTTCATTCCAAAACCTAAGTTTCCAAGCTCTTGACTCATGCGTTCTCCTAAATTAAAATCCATCATCGCATGCTTGAACATGAAAACCAAGAGCAAGATTGGTACCACATCCAGTTTCTTCATCGTTTTTTTGAGCGAAATTAAAACGTATCTAATTCTGACGAGAGCATATAAGACACTAACCAATAACAACGCAAAGTAACCTTCCATTTTGAAAAGAAGTATCAAAAACCCTACAGATAGGATGGGTAACAGAGGCCATAGGTGCTTAGCTTCATCTTTGCTCAACCTATTCAATTTTACGAATCTCAAGCCATTAAGGTAAAACCAGCCAACCAAAAAAGCCATAACGAACAATGGCAATAACTTCAGAGAAATGGTACCAACTTTTGTAGAGGTGAGGCCCGAAAGGAGGTACATGGCTGGATACACAGGCCAAAAAAATTCCAAGCAGTGTCTAAACCAATAGTTGATGGTCATTTTGTCCAGACTGGGTATGCCTTTTCCTATTTGATCGACCATAGGTGCTGTGAACATCGCACCAGCGGGCATAGGCATAAGGCCGATCGCAGAAGGTATGAACACCACGGCACCACGCGAACCATCGAAGAGTTTTTGAACAGATTCAGTCAATTTTTCTGCATCCTTGGAAATCTCCATGATTTCACCCAGGAAATATATGAAGAAAACGGCAGGGATTAGAGTTACGAAAGACTTGTCTTGTACAGAAGCTAGAATCAATTTTACAAGAGACCATCTCAAAGTAGGATTCATCGCTACAAAGAGAGTAAAACCTGATATCATAGATAAGAGTAGAGTTCTAGCAAACCTTTGAACGATCACAACCAAAGCCAAAGAGAGTATGACCGAGATTGTAACCAATAACATTTCCTCCTGAACAAGATTCTAATATTCGCTTGAGGTGAGTATGTCATGATCAGAATTAAAAAACTGTATGAAGAAAGCAAAGAATTCTTTGCCGTGAGTGATGAGAGCCCTTTCTACCCGGATGGAAAGGGAGGGCAATTGGGGGATCGAGGTAGCATAGGTCCGGCAAAGGTATTGTATGTGAAAGAAGTGAACGGTGAGATTCATCACAAATTGGATAGAGCACTGGAGCTAGGAGAATACAGTTTCGAAATAGATCAAATCAGGCGTAACGATATTGCGGTACAGCATACAGCTCAACACATTTTATCTGCAGCTTTCTTAAAATTAACTCAAGCACAAACGCTGAGTTTTCACATGGGTGAGGAAACCTCGACCATTGATCTCAACCTACCCATCCTTACAGAAAGAGCAATAAGCGATGCCGAACAACTCGCCAATCAAATAGTTAGAAGTTGTACACCTGTGGAAATCCTATATCTTGATAGAGAACAAGCAGAAAAGCTGAGTCTGAGAAAAGCCATAAGTGAAAAAGTTGGTCAAACAGTTAGGGTCGTGAAGGTGGATGATTTCGACTTGTCTGCGTGTGGAGGATTTCACGTTGAAAACACTGGACAAATCGGTATTGTGAAAATCATTGACTGGGAGAAAACGAAAGGAAATCTAACACGTGTTTATTTCGTTGCTGGTGAAAGAGCCCTTCAATATTTCCAAAAATCGGTATTTGTTTTCAAGAATCTAAGAAAGCTATTGACATGCTCTATGGAGGACCTATCAATTAGGATCGAAACGCTGTTGGAAAAAATCAAGACACTTTCCTCACATCTGGAACACCTCTCTGAAGAACATGCAGAAGCGATCAAGGATGATCTACCAAGAAAGAAGATGAAAGAGCTTGAAGTGTCATTCTATGAAGGATTCCCTTCTGTGGCTAAAGCACTGTTGAAGAGCCCCACGACAGATCTTTTTGTTTGCAGACTTGAAGGGGAATTCGTCCTCAGCTCAGAAAAGGTAGATTGTGCTCAAATAGTTGAAAGATTAAAGATCATGTTGAACGCACCTGGCGGTGGCGGAAAAAAGCGTGGTTCGATCAAAACGAATATAAGTATGGAAAAATTCCTTGAAATTCTTGAAAAAATCATGGAGGTGATGTGATGAAAATTTCTCTCGCTAGGCTTCCGACACCTGTCGAAAAGCTATCTAGACTCAGCAAAAGATACGAACGCGAAATTTTTGTCAAGAGGGATGATATGACAGATTTCATCTCATCGGGAAATAAAATAAGAAAACTCGAATTTCTCTTGGCTGATGCGCTTCGTCAAAAATGTGACACGGTCTTCACTTGCGGAGGAGAACAATCCAACCATGCACGAGCAACCGCACACTTGTGTGTTAAACTCGGTTTAAAACCTGTTCTTTTCTTAAGAGAAAGCCAGCCTGAGCAGAATGGTAACTCACTCAAGAAACTGAGGAATTTCTTTGCAAGCGATGAAGCTGAACAAAGTTATCTCAAAAAAGCCATCAATGGTAATCTTCTCCTCGACAAATTGCTCGGAGCAGAGATCATCTTTGTTACCCAACAACAGTACGCAAAAATCGATCAACTGTTTGAAGAATACAGAGAAAAGTACGAGTCACATGGTCACAAAGTTTACACGATACCAGAGGGTGGTTCGAACGCACTCGGCGCCCTAGGCTACGCTTGGACAGTCGTTGAAATGACGAGCCAGCTTGATTTATCGGAGTTCGATGCCATTTATTGTGCGGTAGGTAGCGGTGGTACTTACGCAGGGTTACTGGCAGGTTTGAGGTTCCTCGGTTATGAGACGGATGTTGTGGGCATTAACGTGACCAAGAAGGAAGCCAATTTCTTCACTGAAAAAGTGATGAAAATCATTGCTGAATTGTCCAATTACGGAATAAGGGTGAACATAGAGCCAGAAGAAATCAAGATTCTCGACGATTTCAGTGGACCAGCTTATGCCGTACCGAGTGAGGCCGATCTTGAATGCATAAAAATGGTCGCAACTATGGAGGGTTTGATCCTCGATCCTGTTTACACATCCAAAGCCTTCAGAGGCATGCTCCAATCAAGCAGGAGAGGACAAAAAATTCTGTTCATACACACTGGAGGTACTTTTGGCCTTTTTGCGCAAGCACATAGATTCTTAGAAATATGAAGAAACTAGTTCTACTATTATCAATCTTGTTCGCACTTTTTCTCGTATCATGCACAAATTTGAGTTTAACACGCATCAAAGTTTTGCTCCCAGGCAATATGTACGCTGGAAAACCTTTCATTGTGAAAGTGGGAGTGATGGGACCATTCAATTTTCTTCTGTCCAACGTCGATGTAGAGATCAACGGTCAGACTTACAGAACTGACAGCTCTGGCTATGCACACGTTCAATTCCTTTTTTTGAAAGCAGGTTCGTACAAAATCGGTGTGAAATACGAAGAAATTACTCAAGAGATCGTTTTGAACGTTAAACCAGCGTCATGGTTAGTTATCGGTTGGATTGGAGCCGACAACAACCTTTCTAGCTATGTCGATCAAGACATTCAAGAGATGAAAAAAGCCGCTAAAGATGTTGCTGTGATCCTTCTTGTTGATCATCTAAAATCAGAAAAATCAGATGGGATCTATGCACTCTCAAATGAAGGTGAATTTTTACAAATAGAAACTTTGAACGAGTTGAACAGTGGTTGTCGTGATACTTTTTCCTGGTTTATCAAGAAATATCAAAACTGTGATGCGGTCAGGAAATCTTTGATCATCTGGAACCATGGTACGGCATGGAACGATGTTGATCCATACAAAACTAAGGGAATTTCCTATGATGACACGGATAAAGATTTTTTAACCATCGATGAATTGAAAGGAGTTCTGGAAGGTACACATTGGGATGTTCTGGGATTTGATGCCTGTTTGATGGCATCTGTGGAAGTCCTGTATGAATTAAAGAACTCAGCAGATTTTTTCTTGGCAGCTCCCGGTGAGATACCATCAACTGGTTGGGATTATTCTTTTCTTGGAGAGATCTCGAACAGTGATTCAAAGTCATTCTGCCAGAAAGCTGTACAATTTTGGAGAGCCCATTATAACAACAGTAAGTTCAGATATTCTCTAAATGCTTGGGAGAAGGAAAAATTTACCGAGGCAGTGAAACAATTCGCTGATAGACTGAAATCAATTCCACCAGAGGTTCAACCAGAGGTTTTACCGATCTGTGCCATTTATTCTCTGAATCCTAGACTTTGCGACTTTGGAGAAGTTCTCGCAAGTTTTGAGTGGTCAGACGTACTGAAAGAATTTCAAAGAGCTTGCTTGTCGGAAATAACTACCCAGTTGCACTTGAATGTGTTTTTTCCTCAAAGCAAAGATCAACTCGACAATTACCGTGAAATGTACTCAAAGTTGTCTTTCGCCTCACAAACCGGCTGGCTCAATTGGCTCGACAAGTACTTCAGTACAATCTTGCCATGAAGTAAAATTAATCATTCGAGCGAGTGTATAATAGATTTAAGCTCAAGGAGGCGGTAACTTTGCAAGGTAAGGCAAAAAGACTTTTTGTAGTCATCCTTGGAATTGTGCTAATCATAGCATTTGCAGGATGTTCCAAAATGGATCAAAATGAGCAACCTCCTGCCAACAATCCACCAAATAAGCCTTCTAATCCAAATCCAGCTCATGAAGCCACAGGAGTGTCTCGAGCAACATTTCTCAGTTGGCAATGCTCAGATCCAGATGGGGATCCACTGACCTACGATGTTTACCTCAGCAAAGGTCCGAATCAGTTCACCCTCGTTGCCTCAAATTGTACGATCACAACTTACGATCCTCCGACAGTTCTCGATCCCATGACCACTTACTACTGGAAAGTACTCGTAAGGGATAGCAAAGGTGCGACAAACGTGAGTGATGTATGGTTTTTCACAACTTCTTGTTGTCCACCTAGTAAATAAGATTATGTAGTGATCAACAAAAACTGTCCTTGGATTATGAATTATAAAGTCTAGGGGGGATTATTGTGCTAAGGGGCAAATTTTTGTTGCGCATTTTTTTGCTCTTTTGTGCCACAATCCTACTCACAGTGGCTTCATGTGCATTCAAAACTGGTATTGCTCCAACTGATATCGCCCAAAAGATAGCCAATCAACTTGATCTTCGACAGCTTGCAGAAAATTTGGAAGAAAGGCGCATTATCTTCCTTGCTGCAAAGTTGGAACAAGGCGATGTTGTGGCAGAATTGGACCCAACATTGGATAAGTCATCCACGGGTTTCACAGTATCTACAGACGGTTTTCTGTTTGTAGTTGATCTAGAACCACTGTCACGCTTTGCCCATCGTGTTATTTATGTTGTCACAGACAAAATTGGTAACATCGTTGAGCTGAAGCTTTTTGAATGGCCGCCCACTGTGAACGGTGTTGCAACACTGACAGGCAGCATTTACGAGCCAACTTATAGCAAAATTGTCTGGACAAACTTTCATTTGACTGCGATGGGAGGCATCAGTTTCGGTGAGATAGTGAATCGAATGGAAGTACCATATGGAGCAATCGTGGTTAATGGAAATGATCCAACAAGGCTTCCAGACTGTGACATGAGCGTTGACTTCACAAACATGGGACAGTTTTTCACCATGTTTTACGATGAATTTCGAACTCGAAAGCTCAATTATCCAACAAATACTCATCAGCACTTGGTGGATGCGATCCACGATCTAACTCAACGGTCACTGAATTTTATAACGATCTACATCGTGACGCATGGCAGTATTGATAGGCTTGTGATGGGATCAGAATGGATTAACCCTACGCAACTGAGGGACTTGATGCTGAGCCATCCCGAAGTCACATTTGCCATTATCATTGATGCGTGCCATTCAGGTAGCTTCATCAACGATTTGTGGGTGACCGTACCCAACTTAGTATTGATAACTACCGCAACAGACCTTGCACATTCTTCATACGGTGATTTGGATGAGCCTAACGATCCAAATCCTGAAGATGTAGGAGGAGAGTGGTCAAGTGGATTTCTCAAAGGGCTTCTCCAGAACACCGTTTTAGGATCCTGGTTGAACATCGAAGTGGAAGCAAATACAGCCGGTGTAGTACCTGAACAGATACTCTATCACAGAGCATTTCAAGTTGCCTGGGAAAATGATTGTTCACGTATAAACGGCTTAAGCATACCACAATACTATGGTCAATACGCTCCCTAAAAAAGGATATAGATATGTTCGGCTAAGAGGTTGTTATTTCTGAACTATCAAAACTGTTCCGCTACTTTCTGATGTTACCGAGAGATTCATAGAGTTCAGTAAACCAATAGTTGCTTCAAGAGTGATAGCTGGATTGTCATGTTTCAAAGATACTTTCACTCTTTGTTTAGGTTTCGGTGGAGGTGAGGACAAGTTAGCATTAACTTCGAATCTACATTGAAGCTTTAGGGAACTGATCGTTGATTCAGTGGTTTTCGTTTTGATATGAAAACCTTTATCACTCGCATAGAAAATCAATTGCTTATCATTGATATTCAACGGCACAACATTTGTTGCAGTTGCACTTTCTGCAAGCGTTAATTCCCTTCTCATGATCTCAACGATTTTTCTCATCTCCTCGAATGTCACGTACTGCTTTTGAGTAAAATCAGTATTCCTGATGGGTAAGTAGACCAACAACGAAAGAATAGCGAACACGACGCCAATGAGTATTAACATAATCAAAAGCTCTACGATTGTGAAACCATTCCTCGTCTGAAAGCATGATTTACACACAGAATAAGCCTCCACTTCAATTCATTGTTGAGCTTGCGTAGGTTCGAACAAGAATAGGGGAATATTTCTATACTCTGAGCCTGAAGGTCTAATGATCTGCACCTGCAACTGCGTGGCCAGTTCCGTTACCCTCAGATAAGAGATCTCAGATGGAACCGCTTCGCTGGTAGCACCTGTCAAATAACTTTCCAACTTTGAATTCGCTTCGAAATTTTTTACAGATTCACGATAAACTCTCCCCATGCCACTCAAAACATTGCTCAAAATCGAAAAGAGTACGATAGCAGCAATAGCGATTATTGCCAAAGCCATGATGATCTCAAGAAGGGTGTAGGCGCTTTTCACTTGCTCCAGCCTCCGTATGTATATACAGGGTTTAGAAAATCGATAGGAAAATCGCTACCTGGATCGGCGAATGTCAAATTCAAGTTGTTGAGTTTATTTTTCAACCCGATGAAACTCTTCGTGATTATTGCTCCAAATAAGGTGAAGTTGTTCTGAACTTCAAATGTTGCATTCGGTGCATATATAAAAACAGCTCCTTTCGTGTTTGGCGGTTGGACTTCTACTTGAAAACCATTTTTGAACGTCATACTCCCATTACTAGCAGAGTAGAAAAGGATTTGGGAACCATCTTCAACTCTTACCGTAACTTGATTATTCACGTTATCCTGAGGACCTATGTTGTTCGCAAAGTACACTTTTACTCTACGTCCACCTTTTACAACAATTTCAGCTCTCGTACTCGTATAGATGTTGCTAACATAAATGGAAAGTTCACCAGCTGAAGTATCGAATGTGAGCCTTTTGTTGTTTTCAATTGTGATGTTTCCATAGTTACCGCTCCTTGAAATCACAATACCACTACTCGTTGGATCAGGACTGATGACTGCTGAGCTTGCTTCTGGGGGTGGCGAAGGTAGAGGAAAACCACCGTATGCATATTGAGAAGGGAATGGCACAGGGTTTTGGTTCGGATAAGCCCTTCCTTTAATAACTACACCGCTTGTATCTATAGACCCACCTGCATATGCATCTTCCTCAATTACCGGCTTAGATCTTCCTCCACCACCTATAGAGACTATGTTTCCTTTCACATAAGCAGTACCCTTGACGGCCGTGTTGTTTTCAAGGCGAAGATCACCTTGTAATATTTCTACATCACCATTAATGATCCCATTATTTGTGATTTCAACGGTTGTGTTCGATACTAGAGCAGCTCCAAACGATAGACCACCCATTTTTTTCAACCTCAGCGAGTAGTTATCTGAAACGTTTTGATCGTTCAACGTAGCTATACACGTTATTGTAATGTAATTTCCATCACTGCGCACTTTGTACTCTATTCGTCCTGGAAATTCTTTCAACGAAGCCGTTAAATCCACATTTAGATTATTTGCTAGGCTGGGATTTTGCCGAAGAAGCTTAACATAATGATCTGCCAATACGTATGCTCCACTTTTGGCTACATTTGAAACCATCAAGCGCTTTTGTTGCATAGAATAATTATTGATAAGCTGACTATAAAGAGCCAACATCATTATGATCGTCAGCGACAGAAAAATTACTATTGTGAGAGTCACGATCAGAACTGAACCTTTTTTCATGTTCTCACCTACTTTTATTATACTAAAACCAGTTGGTTTATTCTAAGTAAAATCAAAAGTTCAGTGTATACTCTGCACAGGTGATCGTGTGCTCAAACGAATGGGTCAAAAATTTGAATGCACCTGTGGCAAGGTTCACCAAGTACCGGACGTTGAGTTTGTGATTGAAAGATGGTCTTCAAAACACCTTAGTGGTTTCTTCACTGACGCTACCTATCTTGTGGACGAAAACACGATAAAGCTCGTGGATGTACCTGATTCCAGAACGTTGAAACTCGAAGGTAAACCGAGAGTTCTGGCCACAATGGAAAACGTTGAAAGAGTGCTCTCGCAATTCAACGGAAAACATATCGTTTCCATCGGTTCTGGTAGTCTTACAGACATCGCAAAATGTGCCGCTCATCTGAAAGGTGCGAAATTTTCGTCCTTTCCCACGGCTCCATCTGTGGATGGTTACACTTCATCTATAGCTGCTATTTCGATAAATGGCGAAAAAACAACCTTACAAGCGACTACACCTAATAAAGTGGTGATAGATCCAAAAATCCTCATAAAAGCCCCTTCAGAACTAGTTAAAGCTGGAATCGGAGATATCTGTGCCAAGTTCACGGCAAGATTGGATTGGAAATTGAGCAATCTCGTGACTGGTGAATCTATCTGTGATCTTGTGTGGGAAGAACTGAAAGTAACTTTCGAGAAAGTTTTAATGAAAGTAGAATCGATTTTAAAAAAGGATGAGAAAACTATTCTGGAGCTGATGAGAGCGCTCTTGATTTCAGGTTTGAACATAACCGTCGTTGGAAATTCGCGACCCGCATCGGGTGCAGAACATCTAATTTCCCACTCATTCGAGATGTACCATGAACTCAGAGGAGAAACCCCAATGTACCATGGTTTACAAGTCGCCATTGGCACCTTCATCACGATGAAGGCCTATAAGATGATCTTTGAAAATATCGAGCTTCGTAAAATGAACATCAAAGATGAGGAAAGATTCTCAATTCTCAAACGGCTCTTCAAAGAAAGAATAGCAACAAAGTTCATGAGAACTTATGAAAGGAAAACAAGGGTCGATCAAATTGAACTTGAGCGTGTGAAAGAAGTCCTCTATCCCACTTACGTACAGTTTCACAAAAAGATCGAGTCCGTACTTGAACAAATAGGTGTGAAAGAATTGCTCAAAAGCTATGATCCTGAGTTGATTCAAAAAATAACGCTTGTGGCAAACACAATAAGAGATAGATACACCATTTTGGACTTGCTCGATGAACTTTCTTTATTGAAAGATTTTTCTAGCAAAATTTTTGAATTGTGAATTTTCTCTGCCAAAGTTTAAACCATAAGTAAGGGAAAAATCACTTAAATATCCCTAACGTCTCAGAACGAATCATTTATAGCATCAACTTCGTGAAGACACAATTCAAATGCGAAATTCTTTTACCAGGGACAAATTTTCAATCATTCATCTGTGTGCCTTCACCTCGAGCGAATCATGGGAGTTTGATGTTATACGAGGAGGTATGAAAATGCTTACGCAAGTGATGACAGCTATGGAAGTACTGGATGATCCGACGACAAATGGAGAGAAAGTTTGTAATCTTTTCAAGGACTACGATGGAGTACACGCAGAGTACGAGACGATCAAAACAAAACGTGGCAAAACAGATGTGGTGAGGATAACTATATATGGAAGTGATTCCTCCGCACCTGTGTTGGGCATAATCGGTCAACTTGGAGGAGTGGGTGCAAGACCACAAATGATAGGGTTGGTGAGTGATGCGGATGGCGCAATCGCTGCGATTGCTTGTGCTTTGAAACTGGCACAGATGAAGCGAAAGGGTGAAGAAACTACAGGCACAATCTTTGTAACAACACACATCTGTCCAAATGCACCCACTAAGGAACATAAACCAGTACCTTTCATGGATTCTCCAATCGGCGTGGAGGAAGTACTGAAATCGATGCTCAACAGAGATGTTGATGCCATACTTTCTATAGACACAACGAAAGGCAACCGAGTGATAAAGAAGAGGGGTTTCGCCATATCGCCAACTGTTTTGAGAGGATACATACTCAAAGTGTCAGAAGATTTACTTGATATCTATGAGAGAGTTTGTGGAACTGCACCGTTCGTGCTACCAATAACGACGCAGGATATAACCCCGTATGATAATGGGGTTTATCACATAAACAGCATCATGCAACCTTGTACCGTTGTTCCACATGTGCCTGTAGTGGGTGTCGCGATAACGACGGAAGTACCTGTGGCGGGGTGTGCAACTGGAGCTTCGCACGAAGTTGATATAGAACTCGCGGCGAGATTCTGCGTCGAGGTTGCAAAATATTTCGGTAAAGGACAAGTTAAGTTTTATGACAAAGCTGAATTTGAGAAACTCGTCGAAATGTACGGTGATCTCACTCATTTGGTGACGACAAGGATGATTTAGAATCGCGGTGTAGTATGAAGATGACTAACTCATTCTTTCGTGCTGCACTGTTGGAGAAACACTGAAAGATCACAGCTGTAGGTATCTAAGTGGTCAGTCTTCCGAATTTTTGAGATTCTTCATACATTCAACCGTTCAGACACAGATCGATCAGATCTTGGATCTTAGCAGTCGCAAGGCAAATGCTGGTGTCTGCTGCTCCGTAATAGATTTTCACCTCTTCTCCTTCGAGTATTGCTGCGGTTGGAAACACAACGTTGTTTCTGTAACCATTCTTGGTTTCGTATTCTTCCTCTGGAACGATCAAAGGATGTTTGTGGATGCCTAGGATCTTGCTCGGATTTTTCAAATCTAAGAGCATGATTCCTGCAGTATAACGCTTAGTCCATCTTTCTTCCCAGCCATTTTTACCTCTCGATGGATCTGTATCAACAGCATGAAAGATCACAAGCCAACCGACATCGGTCTTGATTGGCGGTGCGCCAGGTCCAATTTTGAGGTTGGCGAACGGAACATTCTCAACCCCCAACAACAATTGACTTTCTCCCCAGTACTTAAGATCAGGAGAGAAGCTGATCCAAATATCGAACCTCTCCAGTCCCAATCTCCCATAAACTGGAAAAGGTCTTTCGAGTCTGGCATACATACCCGCTATCTTCTCTGGAAAAAGTACAACGTTTCGATTGTCAGGAGTAGAAAGATGAATCAATTCAAAATGCTCAAAATCTTCCGTAGTCGCAATACCCGCTCTGATTCCGTGCCATGTATCAACAGCGAAAGTGATGTACAGTTTGTCCTCAATCAAATTCAATCGAGGATCGTAGATCCTTATAAAATCTTCGCCTTCAAGTTTTAGAGAAATTGGTCGTGGTTCCACCTTCCATTTCACACCATCTTCACTGTAAGCGAGTCCAAGGTTGGTACCTTCTAACCTTTGCTCTTCAAATGAACCATAATCGTTTCTAAAGACCATGACGTATTTGCCCTTCCATTTACACACCCCTGGGTTGAAAACCAACGCCGAAGGGTAAGGAACATCCCGATGAGTGAGTAATGGATTGTCATGGTGCCTCTTTATGATAGAAGAAGACTTCAGATGCCCAACGGGTTTTGGTTCGAACAGAGCTCTGATTCGTTGAAAATCAATCATACCATCACTCCCAATATCGTACTGTTCTTTTCCTCTTCACGATATATGAATACCACAGCTTGCATTGGTATGTTCTCAAAAAATCACAGATTCTTGAACGAATAACTTGCGTTTTTGATGAAAAATGAACCAAATAGTAGAATACACTTCTAAAACTTTCACAAATGTTTGTTTTCATGGCAAAGCATGTTAATTCTAAACTTGACAAGATAAATACATCTGCTTTACAATTTCATTAGTTAGCTTTAGATAACTAAATGGAGGTAGTCTTTTGCTGACGGGATTGGAAAGTAGTATTCTGAAGATCATTGTGGAGAACGAAGGAATATCTAGACAGCAAATTGCCCAAAAGCTTGGGATAACTAAGCCTGTTGTGAGCAACGTGGTAGCACAGCTCATGGATAAAGGTTTGGTCGTTGAGTCTGGAAAAACAAAGATTCAGAACGGACGACCACGCGTAAGGTTGAGTTTTGTGAAGAACGCTTGGTACTGTGTTGGGCTCGAGCTGGACGAAAACTTTTTCGAAGTAGTGGTCTCGGATCTTTTGGGAAACGTTGTGGATTCGATGGAGGAAAGAATACCTTCTTATAGAAACTTCGATCAACTCGTAGATTGGTGTTGTAAGAAAGCCAATGAAGTGCTCTCGAGAAACTTCATTTTTAAAGATAAGCTACTCGGAGTTGGTATAGGTATCGCTGGAATGGTGGATCCAAAAACTGGAATGGTCAGGACAGCCCCGGCATTCGGGATCAAAAACGTGGATGTTGCATCGATGTTTGCACAAAGGTTGAATGCGAACGTGATCGTCATGAACAGAGTGAGAGCCGCGGCCTTCACAGAGTGTAGGATCGGAATCGCCAAGGGTCTCGAAAAGGCTGTCTTCGTGTTTTTCGACAGCGGACTAGGTTCTGCTCTTTTGATCGATGGTAAGTTCTACGAGGGCTTTTTCGGTAAGGCTGGGGAGTTCGGTTGGTTGATCACTGATCCTTTCAAAAAATCAGAAGAAATTTTCCATGAACCAAACTTTGGATATCTTGCAAGGAAAATCTCTGGACACGGCTTCAAGGAGCTTTCAAAGAAACTCGGAACGAACATCGAAGAGATATTCTCTCAGGATCGAGGAATGTTGAAAGAAATTCTAGATAAAGGGTTGAAACATCTTGCTATCGCACTGGCCAACGTCTTACTGATTTTCGATCCTCAAGCTGTGATAATCAAAGGTAGACTTGGACAGAAATACTTCGACCGTATCACGAAAGTGATAGTGCCAACGCTCAAAGATTTTTTACCTGAACAGTTCTACGAAAATCTGGACATTCGATGCGGAATTGTGGAAAAGTTCGACGTTGCGCTCGGAGCAGCCTTCATGGTTAGACAAAAAGTGATGAACATATGATTCAACCCCATTTGGGGAGAAGGAGGTGCTTGTATGGGAAAGGTTGCTGGTCTATTGGTACTGTTGGTTTCCGTGGTGTTGTTTGCAGACACAGTTTTAATGTGGTTCACCGACGGTCCAGATTTTGACCTCATCACTGCTCAGACCAATAAATTCACCAAACAAACAGGAGAAAAAGTCGTCATATTGAACTTACCGTACTACTTGGAGTACAAGCCTAAACTCGCTGCGATGGCGAAAGCAGGTTCTCCACCAGACGTTGCGAGAGAAACTGATCTACTACCATGGGTTGAGTATGCGATCGATTTGAAACCACTCGTTGAAAAGTACACAGGAATGAAATTTGAAGACTGGCTCGAGAATGTGTCATTTTACAAAGCCGGGTTCAAAAAGCTCTATGAGAAATACGGTAAGGTGGTAGGTATCCCGTACACATCGGATGCACATGCGATCTTCTACAACAAAGAGATCTTCAAAAAAGCAGGTATTGAACCTCCAAAAGACAGACCTTGGACTATCGATGAGTGGTACGCTGCAATGAAGAAGATCAAGCAAAGTGGGGCGGCAAGATACGCGCTTGTGTATGACTTCAGTCCATACAGATTCGCTAATCTGTTGTATGTGTTCGGTGGAGGCATCTGGGATAGACAAGGTAAAAACATCATAATCGATTCTCGTGAATCGATTGAAGCGTTAGAGTTCTTCGTCAAACTGCACGATGAAGATCTCATACCCAAAGCTGTGTGGCTCACCGGTGACGCTCCAGCAAAATATTTCCAAAATGGTCTTGCCGCCATGTATGTATCTGGTACCTGGATGCTCGCGCAGTTCAGAGAACAATTGAAGTTCGACTGGGGCGTTATCATGTGGCCTTACAAACGCGAGCGTGCTGTCATGACTGGAGGAAAATACATAGTACCATTCACGGAAAGAGGTGCCGCTCTCGCGTTCTTCCTGACAAACCCAGAGAACCTTACAGAATTTGCAGGCAAGTTATACTTGATTCCTGATAGAAAAGATCTTGCAGATAAAGTCAAGATAGAAGATCCAATCATCAATGAAGTATACGCCGTTGTTATGAAGGATCTAGCAGAATCAACACGCGGTAGCATGGTGCCTGATTGGTACGATCCGGACACCGCAGGCATTGTTCAAACGAACAGAACAGTCATAAACGATCACATCAAAGCAGCAATAGCGAAAGAAAAAACTCCAGAACAAGCTTTCAAGGATTTAGCAACGATACTAAGGAAGGCCGCTGGAAGATGAAAGTAACGACCCGGGGTTCTATCCCCGGGTCTTCAAAGGAGAGTAGGAAGAATTGAAAAGATATCATTATGCATGGCTGTTTCTGCTTCCTAATCTTTTGATATTCACGATCTTCGTTGTCACACCAGCTTTGAGTAGCTTCTACTTTTCATTGACAGACTACGATATGCTGAGATTTTCAGGAAGGTTCGTTGGACTGACCAATTTTCAGTATTTGTTCAGCAACAGGAGCGATTTTGGAAAAGTGCTGCTGAGAACTTTTTACTATTCAGCCATGGTCGTGCCACTCGCGTTTTTTGCTTCACTCTTTCTGGCCTTGGTCACGAGCTCCGACTTGATCAAGGGTAAAGCTTTCCTCAGAGCTCTTTTTTACTGGCCTTGGCTATTATCACCATCTATCATAGGCATTTCTTGGAAGTGGTTTCTCGACTACGATGCCGGATTGATCAATATACTGCTGTTAAAATTTGGATCGTCACCCATTCCATGGTTACTCGATCGAAAACTCGCTTTTTTGAGTGTCGTTATAGTGACGGTTTGGAACGTTGCGGGTTATTTCATGGTCATGTTCAACTCCGCTTTAACTGCCATACCCATCGAGGTTTACGAAGCTGCCGCTTTGGATGGAGCGAACCGCTGGGTGAGATTCTGGAAGATCATATTCCCTCTATTAAAGCCCACAGCGATACTAGTGATAGTGCTAAGCACGATCATGTCCATGAGAAGTTTTGAAATCATCTACGTTTTCACGGCTGGCGGACCTGGAACAGCAACCACGGTTTTAGCACAAAAAATTTATTATACCGCCTTCCTCGAACGCAAGTTGGGTATGGCCTCAGCTATGTCTATAGTTTTGTTCGGAATCCTGATCACACTTTCCCTATTGCAATTCAAGATTTTGGAGGAAGAACAATGAGAAAGAAGATCTTCTTGATCACCCTCAATTGTTTGGCATATTTGTTCGCATTCATTTACGTGTTGCCAATCGTTTGGACGATCTTTTCGAGCTTCAAAGATGAAGCCGATCTTTTCTCTTGGCCACCACGTCTCATAACTGAGCCAACACTCATCAATTTTGTCAAAGCCCTCCGAAGAACTCAGTTCGGATTGTTCTTTAGAAACTCTCTCACAGTTTCACTCTCTGCTACAGCCATCACCGTCATCATAAGTGTGATGGGAGGATACGCACTCGCAAAGTATCAGTTCAGATTTAAGGGTGCGATTTCAACATTCATTCTTTCAATGCTCATGATACCTTTGCAGGTCATCATGGTGCCGATTTATTTGGTCCTTTCAAAATTGAACATGATCAACAGCATTTGGGGACTCATCATACCACCAGCCGCGACTCCAACTGGAATTTTTTTGGCCCAAAAGTACATCATCTCAGCAATACCAGATTCTGTAATAGAGAGTGCTAGAATCGATGGTGCCAATGAATCCGTCATATTTTGGAAAATCGTTCTACCACTTTGCCAACCTCTAATCGCGGCTCTAGCTGTTCTGTCGTTCACATGGCGTTGGAATGACTTTCTCTGGCCCATGATAGTGGTCGGTTCTCCAAAGCTCTACACTATACAACTCGCACTCGGTCTGTATGCAGGTGAACACATAGTTCAATGGGGTCCTTTGTTGGCCATGACTGTACTTTCAATGATACCAGTTTTGATAGTTTTCATCACTCTACAAAAGTATTTTGTCAAGGGAATCACCACTGGCGCGATCAAGTGAGGAAAAAAGATCATGGATTACAAAATCATAGGTGACTGCATTTTGTACGAAAAGAATGTGCCGGAGAAATATATTTTGTCTAACATCGAGCTCACTTTAGAGCTGAGAAAAGGTTTACCCTATAGATTGTTCTCTTCAAAGAACGGCCTTCTCCTTAGTTTCGCAGAAATCGATCTTACAACACCTGAATCATCCAAGTTCTGGCCCAACGGATGCGAGTTCAGATTTAAAAACAAATCTTGGTCTTTCTTCACATCAACATTTTCGCGCTCCATTCTTTGGTGTTTGAAAGATGTGGAATGGATGAGTTTATCGTTCAAGGTACCATTAGAAAAACAATTCAAGGTACCTTTCGGTGATACATTCAGTTTCGCTCAACCTCTGAACGTAGTGGCGAGAAATTCAACAGTGAACTTTTCTGAAATGATATCAATAGAAGTGATCGAAGGGAAAATAGAAAAGTTCCACTGTGAAAAAGACAGATACTTTTCCTTGAAGCTGCGAAGTAGTGACGAGAAACAATTGAAGATCAGATTCTTCAGCAAAAGAGAACCAATTGATGAACAGAAAGATAATCTCACTTACAGAGAATTTCTGAAGGAATACACTCCAAAGAGCATCGATGAGATGAAAAGAACTCTAGCGATCTTTGCTTTACACACAGCGATGAGCAATTGGAAAGATCTTGGTCCAGTACATGCTTTCACGGCAGGTGTCAATTATTCTTTTCCACCGAGGACCTACTTCAGAGATTCTTTCTGGACATGCTTGAGCTTACTTTCACTTCGTACGAAATCTGAGCTTGTGAGAGAGCAAATTTTGGTATTGGCGAGCGGGGTACACGATGACGGTTGCCCAAGCGGCGTGATGTTCTTGTCAGAGGAAGAAAAAGCGCTTCTGAGACAACTCAGAGACAAAAATCCTACGATAAAGGAAAGCGTCAGATATGAGAACGATTGGTGGAGCGATCATCATGATTCTGGCTTTTTGTTCGTCTTGTTGCTATCTCAGTACATTGAGAATACGGAAGATACTTCTATTCTTCGTGAACAGTTGGGTGGAGAAACTATCCTTGATAAATCAGTGAAGATAATGCTGCATGCTAGTAAATTCGTTGAAAATGGTGTATTCAAAAAACCATACGACTGTAGGGATTGGGCAGATAACGTTTTCAGAAACGGTTTTGTCAGTTACGATGCGGCGCTTTATGTTGCAGCGTCTCGAGAATTGTCAAAACTTCTGCTCATATCAAATAAACATAAAGAGTCGAAACTTTGGGAAGATCACTATTTTCAGTCTAAAAAAAGATTCAACGAAGTTCTCTTCGATGAAGGAAAAGGTTACTTCATAGATTTCCTTGGTAGTTACTCAGAAGATCATTTAAGTATAGATACCGTGGTAGCGATGATCTTCAACGTTGCAGAAGATCAAAAAGCAATTTCTTCTCTTGTGAAGATGGAAAAACTTCTTGAAACGAGGAACAATTCGAAGCAGCCTTATGGAGATTGGGGTGTAATGAACGTTTGGCCGAATTACAAGAGAAGGTCTCACTTGTTTGGAAAAAGTGCCTTCGCTTATAGATACCATAACGGTAGTTGTTGGCCATACTTGAGTTGCGCTTACGCCCTCGCTAAGTACAGATATGGTCTTGATCCAAACTATCCACTGCTGAGCTGGTGGAAATACTGCTTGGAAAGGGGATGGGTGAATCTTTTGGAATATTACTCTCCATGTTATGACCATGGTTCATTGCATCAAGCTTGGAGTTCCTACGCAGCGGCTGTGATAAAGCAAATTCGATAGAGCGAGAGGAGGGTCAGAACAATGGTAGAAAAATGGAATCATTTCCCGGTCTACATGTGGGCTGGTCCTGGAACGATCAGGATAAACAGGGTGAAATTTCCCACAACGCTCATCGATGAAAAAGTACACATGGAAGGAGGGTTGAGAATCGGGGCGAAAAAACTGAGAGAAATGGGTTACAATTGGGCCTACTGTACCTACAATTGGGGTTTCCCACCGGAAATAGAGGAGGAAGATCATAGGTATTTTAAACGTACAGTACAAGAATACCATGAAGAAGGATTGAAGGTGTTCGGCTATGTTCAATTTTCGAACGTTGTTTTTGATGGTTCCTATACAACTAAGCGATGGTACGCAATGGATCAATATGGTAACAAAATCAATTATTATTCTGGAAGGTACTTGACGTGTCCTACGGATGAGGAATGGAAAAAGCATCTTGCAAACGTGGTGAAAGGTATCGTGGAAAGCGGAGCAGATGGTGTCTTTTTTGACAACGTTTTTGGTTCTTGGTTTGGCTTCAGACCATGCTATTGTGAAAGATGCCAAGGTTTGTTCAAAGAATTCGCTCGCTCGATGGGTACTCAAGTGAAAGGAATTCCAGAATATCTTTCTGAAAATGAGGATTCGAAAGTCTACTTGCTCTGGAGAAAAAAGATTCTCTGGGAAACCATAGAACAACTCTCAAAGTTTGCAAGAACGATGAATCCGAATATCCTCATTTCATCGAACTCCTTCGAAGTTGGTATAAGTAAGTTGTCGATCATGGCAGGTATAGATTTGAGAGAAGCTTTCAGAGTTCAAGACCTCGTGATGATAGAAAATCATCAACTCCCAAGAAAATTTAAGGGTTTACAGATATTCAACACTATGACCTACAGGATCGCACACGCACACTGTAGAGGGAAACCTGTCACATCCGTTCCGTACATGTTCGGTATAGGTGCTGATGGTGTTTATCCAACGAGGATCTATCTTCAAGCGATGGCTGAAGCTTACGCGAACGATTCGGTGATGGTTCTGAAAGGTACTGAGTATTTTCATAATGGCCGCTGGACACTTTTAACAGATGATCAGTTTGAAGAAGTGAGGAAAAGCATTGCTGATTATCACCTATGGTTCAAAAGTGTTTGGAAGAATTGCTACGGAAAACGAGCCACTAAAATCGCGATCTTCCATCCCTACGATTCGTTGACGTTCTATTGGGAAAGAACTTACTTGCCATTCTTCGCAGCACAACATGAACTCGTTAAGAACAACATAGATTACAAAGTCGTGTGGGATGATTTCAACGATGTAGATGTGCTACTCGTCCCACCAATCTTCGAAAAAAGTGAAATAGAGAAGATTAGCCGATTCAAAGGTGAAAAGATATTCTTGGGATATTCACCTTTCAACGAAGGAAAAATTATCTGGAAAGACGTCTACGAAAAATTGTCTTCGAACATCAAGACTGAAGAGCAACTTCAACTTGAGCAAATTTTATCGTTGCTGAACTTCTGGGCTTATTTCAACGATCCAAACTGGAGAAGAAGGATGGAGAAGGCGAATTTCTTGTTCTTCAATTATTTGAATTATTGCTACAATTTTATACATCCATTTGATACAAGGGAGTTGATCGAGCTCGTCAAAACACACCAACCTTGGACCGTTGAGTCGGACGGTTTTCTCATCACAAGCAGCTTTGAAGAATTTGACACTCTGAAGATCCATATAGTGAACCTAGAGGAGAAAGATATAAATGTTGATCTTGTATTACCAAAAACTTGGTCTATCGAGAGAATCGAAAATTACAAATACGAGGGGGCATTCGTACACAGAATTTACACCTTGAGAACTTAGGGATAAGTCGATTTCGATTGTTCTGGTAAGATATCTCAAACTTGTGAAAATTTACTGGGTACTTGCCACATCGAATGAGGTGTTTAACGAGCAAGAGCCCCAAAGATTTGATTTTGCTCTGCTAAAAATTTTTCGAGTTTTTCCATATCGAGTTCCGCCAAAAGGACAGCACTTCCTTCGATCGATTCATTCCTCACGATGTACCCATCTTGACTCTGAGTGATTGGAATTGGAGCACAAACGCACGCTTTATCCTTGAGTTGATTCCGAAGAATCCTCCCAACGAGTGTTGCTTTAAGACAGTAATAACCTATCATCTGAGCGTGCGACCAAAAGTAGTATTTATCATCCCACTCACTGTAATCGTTCATGCCACAAGTCGGAGTTGCTATGATCCTCACACCATTGCTAACCATTTTTGATAACGCTTCACTGTTGACCAACCATCTCTTCGACAACAATGCTAGTTTGTAACCATTCACCAAAGTCTGTTTCTCCTTAATGAACGAACCTGCCGTGTAAAGCCTTAATCCACGCCGCGTGCCGAAGGCGACAGTACAATTCATTCTCTTGGAAAGTTCTGCCATGAATCGTTCACATTGCTCGCTCACGCTTTCAGATACAGTGAAATCCTTCCTCATTAATTTTCCAAGTAGAGGTATCGACCAAATTCCACCAACAAAAAACAAATCTGTCAAGGCTGGAAAAACTACTACTTGAGGGGAGAAAGAAGATAACTTAGAAAAAAGCGAGATAAAAAAATCTGTGAAAATCCTATGATTACTGAAGCTACTGTCGTATTCAAGCTGCAATACTGCGACACGGACAACACTGTCCCTTTCGAAAGCACATTTCATTAATGGTAGATCCTTCAACAGCTTCCAGAGTCTTGGGGTTAAGAAACTCATGAGTGAATCAACTAACGAAAGTCTTCACGGTGAAAGATCTCCCAGAGTCTGTTCGAGACACATCAAGCTCCACGATGCAAGAAGAAGTTGCGTCAAAGAGAATACCGGATTTTTCCCGACCTTGTCCCGGCACACAGAAAAAAAGATGAATTACAGACGCGTGTTGAACGAAAAGCACAATGGGAATGTTGAACTCACGACTTGATCCCCAGCAAACAGCTTTCGCCATCAACAGATCCTCGAGCTTACTTACAGACTGAAAAACAAATAGAGCATTTGCACCCTTTTCAGAAGCCTGTTTTGCAAATTTCCAGCTCATGAAACCCGTCGTGATTGCAAAAATCCCTTGGGGTAACTCCACACAATGAAAGCCTGCACCATAGTTTACTTCCTCAGAAAAGCTTGAGATCAAGATATAACCTTTGTCGCTACCAAGCAGGTAAAAACTCGCACCATTAACTGGTTGATCCACCCAAGAAACTGCGAGGTCGACCTGGAGAAATTCCTTCAACGCGATTTGCCTTCCGACAAGGAGTTTCACTCGTCCACCTCGATCGAATTATAACACAAAAGGAGGGTTTTGGAAACCCTCCTTTGGCGGGGACGACGGGATTTGAACCCGCGACCACCGGTGTGACAGACCGGCATGCTAAACCAGGCTGCACCACGTCCCCGACTTTCGACACAATTTAGTATAACACAAACCCTTCGCTCAATCAAGTAGCAATTGACTTAAAAGTTCATTCTTTTCTGCATCTCAAGAAGTTCTCAATCGATCTGTCCCAAGTGCGCTCAGCTTCATTAGAAAAATAGCATGCTGGAAGCTCTCCGTTGAGCCTGTGGTACGATAGACACTCGCAGCAGATACCTTTTCTAGGACAGGAGGGATAAGAACAGTTACACTTTTTCAAGTTTTTCTCTTTATTGATGCAGTTCATTGATCCCACCTCCCAATTGGTTTTTCAAAAAAGAGTTTATCAAAGTATCCAGAAACTTTTAGTAATTTTTGATTCAAACTCAGCACTCGATCTCACATTCAATTGAGCATACTTTTCACTTCACCTCGCGAAGATCATTCAATGCACATCGAAAATACACAGATTGAATTTGGGGTATAATACTTAGAGAACCTTAATGTGATGAGGTGAAGGATGTGTATAAAAACGCTTTCGATTGTCTGGTTCAAGGGGTTTACATAGTTTCGAGCTCGATCGGTGACGAAAAGGCTGGGTTGACTGCAGCATGGGTCATGCAATCTTCTTTCAAGCCAGTCATGCTTGCCGTTGCACTCGGTCCAACGAGGAGAACTGCAGAGGTTATAGAAAAAAGCAGAAAGTTTTCCGTCCAGGTTCTTGACAAAAAACAGAAAGAAATCGCTGAGCTCTTCGGTTATTATTCGAGCAGACAAATCGATAAGTTTGCCAAAGTTCGTTGGTTCGAGAGCGAGAAACTAAAGCTTCCCATCGTGGAAGACGTTATCGCTTACTTTGAGTGTGAGCTGGTTGGAAAATTTGAAAGTGGGGATCACATGATATACAATGGCCTTGTGGTGAATCACAAACTGTTGAACCCCAAGGGTGAACCCATTCTGTTTTCCATGAGAGATTGGTTCTGATTGGATGGGAGATCATGTTGATTCAGATAGTTAAAGGTGTTTTTGTCAACAGTGATAGAATCAAAGCAGTCGTTCCCGTAAGTAGTGCTATGGCAAAGCAGTTGAGAGAAACGGCGAATTTTTCGAACAAGATGGTGAACCTCACCTATGGTGCTCAAGCAAGAAGTGTGATTTACATAGACAGTGGACACGTCTTGATCTTGGCCGAAAAAGCTACCAAAGTCAGACAGAAACTTCTCAAAAAGAAAGGTCAGGTACGGCATTCAAGCTGAGATCCGAAAATTTCCCGATCTTCGCCAAATCGATGGCTGCCCTCGCGATCATCGCGGCATTGTCTACGCATAGACTTGCGGGGGGAATATAGATTTCAAAAGATTTTCTTGAACATTCTTCCTTAAGTTTTTGTCTCAATCTCTCGTTGGCCGCCACACCACCAACGAGTAAAAGTTTCTTCACATGTGTCAACTCAGCAGCGTGGATTAGTTTCCAAACGAGGATATCAATTACTGCTTCTTGGAAAGAAGCAGCAATGTCGAAACTGTTAAATTTCTCTTCGTTCCTGAGAAGATACAAAACGGCAGTTTTCAACCCCGAGAAGCTGAAATTCAAATTTCCTTTTTCGATCATCGCTCTTGGAAAGCGGAATCTGTTTGGATCACCAAACTTTGACGCTCTCTCTATGGCTGGCCCACCAGGATAGCCTAATTGAAGCAACCTTGCGACTTTGTCGAAAGCTTCTCCAGCGGCATCATCAACAGTTCTTCCAAGCACCTCAGCTTCAATTGGATCATTTTTGAACAAAAGTAATTCAGTATGACCACCACTCACCAACAAAGCTAGATAAGGTGGATTAAGGTGAGGAAAACTCAACTTGGCTGCGTAAGTGTGACCGAGAAGGTGATTCACTCCAACGATAGGTTTTCCTAAAGCAAGGCATAGTCCTTTCGCAAATGATATACCAACCATCAGAGCTCCAATGAGGCCCGGGCCATGTGTGACTGCAACGATATCGATTTCTTTCAACTCAACTTTGGCTTCCTCCAGAGCCATGTTGAAAATCTGCGGAAGATTTTTCAAATGATGCCTTGCGGCGATCTCCGGGACCACTCCGCCAAAAGGCTCGTGAATTTGAACTTGAGACATCACTACATTGGACAAAATTTCCTCATCTTGAAGAACAGCAACGGATGTTTCGTCACAAGAAGTTTCGATCGCTAGAACTTTCATCAAGCTATCTCCCGTATCACGAGTTTTGGTTTTTCTCTACCTTCCACGGCTGCAGCTGTAATTATGACTTTTTCCACATTTTTGGATGATGGCAATTCAAACATGGCATCCATCATGACTTCCTCAAAGACACTCCGTAGGGCACGCGCACCAGTTCCACGTGCTAACGCCTTTCGAGCAATGGCAATCAATGCTTCTGGCTCTATCTCGAGTTGTACGTTGTCAAGTTCAAACAACTTTTTGTACTGCTTTATCAAAGCATTCTTTGGCTCACTGAGTATTTTCACCAAGTCTTCCTCGGTGAGATCATCGAGTGTCGCTATTACAGGGAATCGACCCACGAACTCTGGTATCATACCGTACTGTACCAAATCATCTGGAGTCACATGAGAAAGGATCTCTCCAAGTCTCATTTGTTTCTTACTCCTTATTTGAGCCCCAAAACCCATAGAAGAACTTTGTATTCTCCTTTTGATTATTTCTTCCAGACCGTCAAAAGCTCCACCAACTATGAAGAGTATGTTCGTTGTGTCCACCTTGATGAATTCCTGATATGGATGTTTCCTTCCACCTTGTGGTGGTACGTTCGCAATGGTACCTTCGACGATCTTTAACAAGGCTTGTTGTACACCCTCTCCTGAAACATCTCTCGTGATGGATGGATTTGGAGATTTTCTCGCTATTTTGTCGATCTCATCTATGTAAATGATTCCGTACTGGGTTCTCTCGATATCGAAATTCGCAACCTCAAGCAAGCGCAGTATCACATTTTCTACATCCTCACCCACATAACCAGCTTCAGTGAGGGGTGTGGCGTCCGCTATAGCGAATGGTACGTCCAATATCTTTGCTAATACGCGAGCTATGAGAGTTTTTCCACTACCAGTCGGACCAATCATCATGATGTTCGATTTCTCCATCTCAACATCATCGAAACTACCCCCGTAGAAAACTCTCTTGTAATGGTTGTACACAGCCACAGATATGATTCTCTTGGCTTTCTCCTGCCCAATCACGTACTTATCCAGTTCAGCTTTTATCTCAGCAGGTTTCGGCAGAGGTCTTCTTCGTTCCCTCCTGACTCTCCTGTCGGTCGTTAAAAGATCATGAAACAGTTCAACACACTCGTCGCATATGTATGCGTTCGGACCAGCTATCAACTTTCCCACTTGACTGGACGATCTACCGCAAAAGGAGCAAAATTTCTCTGGCAAAGTTAATCCCTCCGTGCGAACATTTTAACACACACCTTCCAAATCTGTTTTAACAACAATTCACAAAAACTATAAACACAAGCAATCGTTACGATGGATTGTGCGACATTTCAGAGAAAAGCGAGCGAGACATATATTCTTGTTTCTGCCAGTAACCGTTCAATTTACCCTCGGAAGCAAATTTTGACAACTTCTTTTTCAACCAGTCAGGTAAATGAGCACTCCCTACTGATTCCAGAGATGTTCCTGGCAATGGCAAAAAGCTGTGCGCATGTATTTTGCAACCCATTTGCACAAGTTTCTCCATGAATTGAACTGTTTCTTCCCTGTCTTCATCCGTTTCGAACGGAAAGCCGAAAATGAGGTCTATGTGTGGCACGAAACCGTGATTCAATATCGTTTCTGCAGCGTTCAAAACATCATCTTTTGTGTGCCCTCTATTCAGTAACCTGAGGATCCTATCACTTCCACTTTGTGCTCCAACGATTATACTTCTATTGTCTACATACTTTTTGACTACGTTCATTATCTCATCGTTGACAGACTCTGGTCGGACATCCGAAGGGAACGTGCCGAAGTATACCTCTCTCATACCTATCTTCCTGAGGTTGAACAACAAAGATTCTATCGTTTCCACGTTTGGCGTGACACCATCCTTTGATCCATATCCAAATGCGTTTGGTGTTATGAATCGAGCCACATATCTTCCTTTCTTCATTCCAAGCTGACAGTAATAGACGATTTGCTCAACACTTCTGTGTCGAACGGTTCTGCCAGCCACCAGAGATGTCTCACAATAACCACAATTAAAAGGACAGCCTCTGGTGATTTCTATAGGCATGAATCTTGCTAACTCAACCGAAAATGGGGGATACTCGTTCAGATCGACTCGGTTGTTTATTCCATCGAATATGGGACGTCTTTCTCCCATCAAAAATTTGATCAAATTTTCTTCGCCATCACCGGTGAAGACATGATCGAAACCCAGCTTGAGACATTCGTTAGGACGAGCGGTCGCATGCGGACCTCCAGCCAGAAGTGTGTAACCTTTAGACTTGAGCAACTTTATCTCCTGACTGACCCAGGGCAAATCAAAACTCATGAAAGAATAAGCGACAAAACCTTCATCAGTTGCATTGAGGATTTCTTCAATTTTTTCAGCAACGACAATTTCGACAAAATCGATCTTGCTAGCAACAGCACTGAGAAGAGCAGTGATACTGTATCGATTGAACTTAGTTTGCCTGAATATTAGTTTCATTTTCCCTCATCACCGAGAATCTGTTTGAGATCAAACAAAAAGTTGTGTAAAAGTAAATTGGGCGTTGGTGAGCTTTTCACGGTAAGATCAAGCCAGTAAAGCCTTTCAAGAATCTTTTCTAACTTCTCCACATCGTAAGCAACCACATGATTCAAAGTTTTTTCTTCCCCTTTGAAAGAAAAACCAAGAAATTTTGCGGTTTTCCCAAGCCCCAAGCCTAAACTCTCAGCCAATTGTTTTACCACAGGCCATGAGTAACTGCTTCTTCTATCCGCAAAAAGGACAAGTTTATAAAGATCGAGAAAATGCCTGATGATTGTCGAAACCACCACGACAGCTTCTGTATGACTCAATATCGATTTAAGAATTGCATGGGCTTCCTTGAAGCGTTTCGTCGAAACGACGAAGCAGAATTCCTCAAGGTCCGCTTTAGCATGGGATACGATCAACTCTCGAACGAGTTTTTCATCTGGCCGATTTGAAACACAAGCTAATTTTTCGATTTCCTTTTCGAGGAGTTCATCGTTCGGTCCCACTCGCTCAAAAATCATTTCCACAATACTTCGTGAAGCAGAAATACCATGCTTCCTTAGACGTTCAGCTATGTAGGTTAACCATTTTTCCTGCTCCCATGGTTTCGGTACAAAAAAAGTGGCAACGTTTTTCGCTTTTATCGCCTCTTGGGTTCTAACGACCGCAGTGATGTTTGAAGATTCAGCGAGTTGTAGTAGCTTTCTCTGCTCATCTTTTTTCCAGTCATCAAAGTCAACGATGTCGAGCAACACGTTGTCGAGGAAAAAACTACTCTGAGTGAGCAGATTGAAAGCCATCTCTTTTTCTTCAATTTCAATCCTCATCCTCTTGGCTTTCACTTTCATGCAGAGTTCTTTTACATATTCTTGTTTCAAAACTTCGGCATCACCGGTGAGAAACAGCACCGGCAAGAGTTTCACTCCTCTTCTTGAATTGCTTTAATTGAGCAATGAATGCATCTATTCTTGCTTCAATGGACGGTGTGAATGGGTTTCCATCCAGCTCGATAGAAATGAATGGCAAGGGCTTGCCAAGCTTCCGCTTTTTATCTTCTATGGCTTTCTTGAGTATCGATTCGGCTATTCTAGTAGGCATACAAGCGAAAGGACCAACAGCCAGAACCCCATCATAGTATTCTCCGATCTCAGCTAGAGCACTACCAACAGTCAAAATAGCTTCTCCAGTCAACATTGGAGAAAGGTACGGACGAGCGGTTTCAACCACATGTGTGATATCCAGCATGCGTATGTCACAGAGACCTGTACGGGCAAACAGATTTTTCATTCTTCGCTCGAAATATCTCAAAACCCGCATTTCCATACGTTTTTTGATCCTTTGAAATTTTGTTGAATCCTTGTTTACAAGTCTTTGTATGAAGATGTAGTAGATGTAGTAAATCCACTCATGTATGGGTGATATGTGTAGGATGATACCTTCTTGTGCAAACAAATCTTCTATCCTCTTTCTACTGAACTCATCCCAACGAACATATATTTCACCCGTCATCATCGCTTTGGGACTTCTCTCGTACGCTTCCTTCAAGTTGAGTCTCTCAAGCTCAGAACAAATTTTTTCTACTGTTTTAAAGAAACCAGCTATGGTATCCTTGCGCAGGCTCTCAAGGACCATTTTTTGATGCCTCTCAACCAACGAATCAATGTAATTTTCATCTCTAACGAGGGTTTTCAAAGAATTCTCCAAATTTGAATACAAATCGGAAATGAGTATAGCGAGCCAGGCTCTAATCGTGAAGTCTATCCCTAATCCACCGTAAGCGTTCTCTGAGTTCAATGAGACCAACCCGACGTTTTGAACTCCATTCTGCTCTAACCAAAGCTTCATATAAACGCTGTACTGTCCAAATCTACAGGGACCAGACGTTGTTGGCATGAAAAAGAGAGTGATCTCATCTTTGGGCCTTTCTTCAAGATACCTTATCAATGAACCTAATGTCAAGTGTAGAGGTAAACATTCCTTAGACAGTGAATTACCTTTACCAATCCTGAATTCAATTTCTCCTGGGGGAGGACAAACATGCGTTTTCACTCCAAACCTTGAAATAGCAGAAGCCAAACAACGAGCTCCAAAAGCCCCCATCGTTGGAAAAACCAACTTCACATTTGGATCGGTCCAAGGGATCTTCACACCGTCCTTCAGAACGAAGACACCAGATTTGTCTATCTGAACTTGGAGTGATCCTGAAATTGTTCGTTCTTTTTTAACACCTTTTCTACACTTGATGATATCTAAAAATGCCTCTATGCGTGTTTCTATCCCAGCGTCTGCGGTGTGACTGTCAAGCTCGAGTATGAGCGCAGGTTTTTCACCCATGATGGTCTTGAAATAAGATAGAATAAAAGAATCTGGACCACAGCTGAAATTCGTTATGAAAACAGGATAAAGCTTTGGATGATTTTTCACGTATCTAGCGGCTTTGATCATCATTTCTCCCCACGTCCAATACATGTTTTCATAACCTTGGTTCGATTCGAACGGAAGCGCATCGAAACTTGCCACGGGATAACCGTAACTTGCGATCTTTCTTGGCACACCTAGATTTGCATATCCTAGAAAAGCGTTATAAGCTCTCCCAAAGATGACAATACCCATATCACTCTCTTCAACTTTTCGAATGAACAACTCTCCCAACCGTTTCAGATTGTTTTCAAAATCTTTCTGACTCTTTCTTGCTTTCTCGAAAGCTATCTCAACTTCTTCTTTTCTGAAACCAAGATTTTCGAACATTTCGAAGATAGCTTTAAATACCTTTTCCTCTGGATCATTGAAATCAAGTTCACATGAGAGAATCTGAACATTTTCTAGTTCTTTTATGTCCGCTTTTAACCAATCCGCTTCACTTTGAACGAAGGGACAATATACACCTTTCACATTTGAACCAGCCGGCTTTGCCCCCCTTATCCTCGGAAGAAAGATGAAATCAATGTTCTTCTTCAAGAGCGAAAGTATAAAACCGTGTGACTGTTCAACAGGGAAACAGAATTCTGAACCCATCCTATCTTTTCCAGATTCCTCTGGTTCATCAGGTAGAACTATTTCAAATCCGAGTGTTGCAAACAATGTAGAAAAAAATGGGAAGAACACGTTCATTACGAACGATTTACTAATGCCAACACGTTTTCCGTGACCGTTTTCTTTCAATTCAAAAACCATCTTTTCTCTCTTAGCAACAAAGTCAAGATCGTTCACATCGAATTTGTGCTCCCTGAAAGATTCATATAGATTACACGCTCCACCGTACGGTATCCTCTTTCCGTTGACTTCGATGACACTGATGGTGCATTTTCTGTCGCAGCCAATTCTTCCACCAGTGCAAGTGAATGGTTTTAAATATTTCACTTCCCGATCTGCTAGCTCACGTATATCGTAATGTTTCCTCTCCAAAATACCTTTTTCGATGTTCTCAATCGTCATGAGTGCTACACCATATGCACCCATGAGTCCTGGTTCAGGGGGAACTATCACTTTCTTTCCAGTCAGTGCAGCCATCGCAAGTGGTACTGCTTTATTGTAACAGGTACCACCCTGGACGAAAACTTTGTTCCCAATGGGTCTGTTGCCTTTCACTCTATTTAGATAGTTCATACAAACCGAATAGACCAAACCTGCACATATGTCTTCGGCAGAGATGCCTTCTTGTATAGCGGTTTTTACGTCACTGTTTATAAAGGCCGCACATTGGTCGCTGAAGTTCGGGGGGTTTTGAGCCTTCAACGCATAGTCTGCAATTTGCCTATAATCTATGTTCAAAGACTCGCGAGCAGCTTCTTCCAGGAAGGAACCGGTTCCAGCAGAACAGGCCTCGTTCATGGCGTAATCGTACGGCACACCTTCATTCAAGTAGGTATACTTGGCATCTTGCCCACCGATTTCAAAGATCGTGTCAACTTCAGGGTCGAAATGTGCGGCAGCTTTTGCATGAGCCATGATTTCATTGTAGACAGCTTTTGTTTGAACGTGAAGACCAACGATCTTCCTACCAGAACCGGTAACGCCAACTCCAATTATTTTCACAGGAACATTCAGTTGAGACAGAATTTCTTTGTAACATTTTCTTGAAGCACCAATCGGGTCTCCAAGCGTTCTGAGATAGCTTTTCGCCAGAATCTTCTTGTCACTCAATCTTACAAGCACTGCTTTAGTGGTCGTAGAGCCAACATCAACACCAAGAACACATTCATCGTTCAACTCGGCTTTTCCGTTCTCGATAGTTTTGAACTCCACCATGGATACATATTTCGATAATGGAGCCAATCTGAGGAAGGCTGAGGGTATCTGTTTTGGAATGATATGGTATTTCTTTACAATTTCTGGATTGTTTTCAACAAGCCAAAGATATGCTCCGAAAGATTCGAAATAAGTTGCTTCATCTGGGATGACGTAATCAATACGACCATTGAGATATTTCAACATGAGTTTATTCCTCGTGGAACCACCAACGATCAGAATTCTTTTCACACCCGCATTGTTCGCAAGTTGAAGTATTTTGTCAGCCATAACTTTGCCTAAACCATTGAGCACTAAATCTTTCGGAACACCTTTGTTCAAAGCGTGAGTACAATCGCTCTTGCAGAATACCGTGCAACGTGAGGACAACCTGTAGAAACCATCTGAATTCACCGAATCTATAACTGAAAGATCCAATCCCATTCTTTTCAACTGTTGCAGAAAGAACTCACCTGTACCGGATGCGCACTTACTTCCCACTTGAATTGAACTTACCTCACCGGCTCGATCGAGTTGGTACAACACAAAATTTTCGCCACCAGCACTCACAATTCCATCACATTCGCCATACTTATATCTCAAACTCTTGTAAGCGAATTCAACCGCAAGTGATTCGGGGATATTCGGGGCTCTAAAAATTTTTCTCAACTTTCTACCTGTGAAAACGAGTTGGAGGTTCTCTGGCAAATCCTTCAGGATTTTTTCAACTGCCCCAATTGGATCACCGTTGTGTGAAAGCCATAACACTCCTCTGTCTCCAAAAGCTGAAACGCTCGATGAGCCAACGCAAATAGCGAGACGCATCTATCAACATCACCTCCTGTCCAGATCACGAATGAGAGCACACAGTTCTTCAGCGAGTTGCTTTACTCGAACTTCTTCCTTTCCCTCCACCATCACGCGAATCAACTTTTCTGTACCGGATGGTCTCACAACGACCCGAAATGGTCCTTTCATATGTTTCTCCAGTTCCATTTTCAGCAGCGGATGTTCCACAACTGATTTGTCCTGTACCGGAACGTTGAGTAGAATTTGAGGATAATCCTGAACTTCTGCTCCCAACTCAGACGAACTTTTGTTTGTCGTAACCATCAATCTCAGGAACTCAAGGGCAGTTATCAAACCATCGCCGGTAGTTGATCTGTCCAGAAAGATGATGTGACCAGACCTCTCTCCACCGAAGCTCGCACCTGCCTTCAGCATACCCTCCAGCACATACTTGTCCCCTACTTTCACCCTTAAAAGCTTTATACCTCGATTTTGTAAATAATCCTCTAAACCTTTATTACTCATGATTGTTGCCACGATCGTGTCCTTCCGCAGACGATTCTCCTCTCTGAGTCTCGTTGCAATTACACCCATGATCTTGTCGCCGTGGATTTCTTCACCCTTTTCACTGAGTAATACGCATCTATCGGCATCACCGTCATGCAAAACACCGAGGTCAAAACCAGCGATATGCCTAGCAAGGAATTCCGGATGCTGTGATCCACAATTTTCATTTATATTCCGACCGTTGGGAGTGTTAGAAAAACAAACCACACTCGCACCTAGTGCGTTTAGAACCTCTGGCACAGTTGTGATTGCCGCTCCATTGGCAAGATCGATTGCGATCTTAATACCAGACAAATTGATTTCGCTGAACAATTTTAAGACAGTTCTCAGATAAATTTCCCGTAACTGCGGATCGATTTCCAAAAAGCCCCTTTGTACACCGCCCGAAACATTCTCCATGATCGATTCGATCATTTCTTCCTCACTATCTGGAAGTTTGAAGCCTGATCTGAATATCTTTATTCCATTGTATTGATAAGGATTGTGCGAAGCCGATATCACTATGCCAAAACAGTCCAGCAACTTTGTGATCATTGCTACTGCTGGAGTAGGCAGTATGCCAGCAATTCTCACTTTTGCTCCTTTCTCCAACAATCCTTTCACGATAGCTTTTTGAATAGGTTCAGATGATTCTCTCGTATCGCAAGCAATTATGAACTGTGCGGATTCATAAAGCTCGCCGAGTGCTAAACCTAACTTGTAGGCAAGCTCATCGGTTAAATCTTCTCCGTAGATACCCCTCACCCCGTCTGTACCAAAAAGATTTCTCATCACTTCATTACCTCCCCATAAACCTTTGCAACTTGCTCAGCTTTCTCCTTCTCTCCAGTTTGTTTGTAAAGATCTATAAGTAAATTGATCGCCTGTGTTTTATAGAAAGAGTTCGGCATATCGAGTACTGCGCTCAATTGAAGTTTAGCTTCGCTGGTTCGGCCAGCCTTCGCCAGGCTTTGACCTATGAGATAAATCAACTCCACCTGCCTTTGATCGTTTTGATGGAGTTGTTGAAGAGCCTTCTTGAAGTTTTCAGCCGCAGACGAGAAGTCTCCCACTTGGAACTTCACAACTCCAAACGCGTAGTATTTCTCGAAAAGACGATGCTTCAGCTCGTCTTTGAATCCTTTGAATTCCTTTAAATCGTTTTTGTCCACATATTTTTCGAACTCTTCGTATTGTTCATTTGCATAGAGTTTGTACGCTTCCAAGATCATCTCGTATCTTTTCAGCTGAGATCTTTTGGAATTGTAAGCTTGAAAACAGAGCAAGAAAAGCAAAGAAAAAATAGTTAGCAAGATCAAGAAGACACCCTCAGGGCGAGATTTCACGTTCAACACCTACCACACATCAACCTCTGGTTCTAGGGTAACGTTGAACTTCTCCTGCACGAGTCTCTTCACAACCTCAGCGAGAGTCAACACGTCTTTTGCTGTCGCAGATCCCAAATTCACTATGAAGCCTGCGTGCTTAGTAGAAATTTGCGCATCCCCGATCCTGTATCCTTTCAAACCAAGTTCTTCAATGGCTTTCCCTACGTAAAAGTTTGGCTTTGGACGTTTAAAAAAACTTCCTGCGCTCGGTAGATCGAGTGGTTGTGTTTCGATACGCTTTCTCATTATTTGTTCCATCCTCGAACGAATCAGTTTGCTGTCAGATTTGACCATTCTGAGGCACACCCTGAGAACCACCCAACCGTTTCTTTTGAAGACGCTATCGCGATAAGAAAAGTAGAGCTGATCGCGGCTTGCAAGCATCACACGTTCCCCATCAAAAAACTCAACCCAATCTATCACATCACAAATTTGACCGCCATAAGCACCAGCGTTCATGTAAACAGCTCCACCGATCGTACCAGGTATACCGTAAGCGAATTCCAAGCCCGAAAGCCCGCGTTCCGCCGCTTCTATGCAAAGTTTGCTGAGCTGAGCGCCAGCCTCACTCACCAACGAATCATTATCAAAGTAGAACCTATCCAGACCCAAAGTATTGATCACTACATCTACACCTTCATCTGGTGGTAAAACGTTCGTACCCTTCCCCAGCAATTTCGCACCCGGAAAGAGAGTTAAAGCACAGACAAGTTGCTGGATCGACTGCGGTACCAGAAACAATCTTGCTGGACCTCCTATCCTGAAGCTGGTATGGAGACTTAAAGGTTCATCGATCAAACGTTGGCACATTTGATTTACCTTCATAAGAGTCACGACTTCCTCAGCTCATTCACAAAGAGCTCGACTTCGTTGGTTATCACTGCGTCTATGTGGTACTTTATACGATGATATTTGTTGATATCATCCAATGTCCAGACATAGACCTTTACGCCTAGATCCTTGACAAGTTTGATTATCCTGTTCGACAAGATTGGATAATCGAAGAGCTGGTGTGGTAAATGCATTGAATATGGTCTGTATTGCAAGAGTTTTTCTATCAATTCAATTGGATCATACCTCAACTCTTCACCAACGAGGAAACCAAACTTCATATCTGGCCTTTGTTTTATCAATCGAACTATCAGTTCGTGATCGAACGAAGAGACAACCACACTCTTTGTAAGATGAAACTCATCGATGAGCTGTAAAGCTTTCTGGGCAACCCTTGCTTCTTTGATCTCTGCGTTCAAGATGTGTTTCTGATCGAACATGGTAAGTACTTCTTCAAAAGATGGAATTCTTTCACCACTCACCGCATAACCTTTGAGCTCTTCCAGCGTTAAATCCGAGACCTTCACATCCACACCACACAATCTTTTTAGATCTTCGTCATGAATCACCACGACTTTGTCATCTTTTGTGCTCCTCAAATCCAACTCGACGCCGTTTGCTCCAAGCTCGAGGGCTTTTTTGAATGCGATGAGGGTGTTCTCTGGATAACGCGCTGAGTAACCTCTATGAGCTAACAAAATCATCTCAACACACCCCCCACCTCTGCAAAGGCGTTCATGACGTCCCTCACGAAACCTTTTGAATTTTCACTCGACTCAACGACGAACAGCCAAACGTCCTTCCACCAAGCAGTAATGGTCTTACCTCCCTTTTTGGTGCTGTAATAACCGAAAGATGGAAGATCTATATAAATTCCGAAATTCCATACACCATACTTCTTCACTATAGACTTCCACAGATTCTTTGAAGAACCATCAAACCTCTTGAGACCGTAAAACAAAAACATCTGCCCTTTATTATCACGATAAATCGCCACAGTTCCTCTCGCATCGATCCCTTCATAGTTGTCAAAAATATCGGTATGAACCAGGACGTATTTGCCCTGAACAATTTTCACCGCAGATTCGAGCGAATAGGCACGCGGCGGAACTTCTACGATCCTGATCGTACAACCGTTAAGAACTGAGAGAATGAAGAAAACTAAAAAGATTTTCTTCACTCTTTTTCCTCCTTCAAAAAATCGTTGTATTTCAAGATGTACTCGATCGTTCCAAACTCCCCATGACCTGGTAGAATCATTGAATCTGGTCTAAAACTTTTGAAGATCTGCCTTAATCGTTTCAAGGTTCTCACCATCGTCGCTTCATCACCACTGGGAAGGTCGGTTCTACCAATACTGTCCAAAAAGATTGTATCACCACTGAAGATCACATCGCTGACTTTTAGTAGAATCGAACCTGGTGTGTGTCCAGGAGCATGGATAATTTGAAATTCTAATCCACCCTCATTCAACACATTTTCTGTGAGGATTTCAATTGTTCCATCGAAAACGAACCGTTCCCCAAAGTATGAAGACAGATTCAAAAGGGGATCTCTCAAATGTTTTGAATCCTTCCTGGAAATGTAAACTTTCTTGGCATTCAATTCTTTCAAACCGCAGACATGATCGAAATGACCATGTGTGAGAAGCACCACGCAGGGTTCTCTCACGATCGTTCCAATACCGTATCCTGGATCGACAACGATTTTAGGATCAGTTTCTAACAGATAAGTGTTCGTCCCTATAGGACCTGTCACAATGCGGAACACCAAACCTTTGATCTGAAAAAGTTGCAATTTTCTCACCCCCGGTATAATACTAAAATGTGAAAACATTTCTTCTGTGCCTATCGACATGTTTGTCGTTTGCTTTTCAACTCGTGTTCACACCGCTCCAGTCCACGGACTGGCTGTGCGAATTGGTAGATAAGGCTTCGTGGCGTGTGTATGTGTGCACTTATTCTCTGAACGAAGAGAACTTGCTGTCAGCACTGTTCAAAGCTTCTCAACGTGGTGTAGAAGTAAAGATAATGTTCGAAACAGGTGTGGCGCCACCTGGTGCACGTATAAAAGTAGATGTCGAAAACTCCCTGTTGCATTTGAAATTCATTGTCATAGATGAAAGAGTCTTGTTCGGCTCTGCGAATTTCACTCAAAACGGTCTGAAAAATTCTCTGAACGATCTTTTGCTCGTTGAGGATTCACTAGTAGCTTCACAGTTTGCTGACTTGTTCGAATCCATCTGGAACGGAGAGGTGAAACGAATCACAATAGAGCAGGATGGTCTGATGGTGAAAAATTTTCATCTTGAAGAACTTTTGCTTGAAGAGCTTTCCAAAGCTAGAAAAACTGTGGATATAGCCATGTACGCTCTGACACATCCGAAAGTCTGGGCTTTATTGAAGATCCTTGCAAGTAGGAAAGTCAAAGTCAGGTTGCTCGTCGATCGATGGTTTCTAGATTCCTCCACATTGAAGGACCTGCCAAAATCTTGCATAGAATTGAGGGTTTTCAAAGATCTCACATTGCATACGAAATTTTTTATAATCGACGGGCGAACAGTTATAAGCGGTTCAGCCAATGCTACGAAAAGTGGTTATGCAAAGAACGCTGAGTTGATGATGATACTTAAACGTAAAGATCTGGTCAAAGAGTACGTGGAATTCTTCGAGAAAATATGGCGGGAGGGAGTTGAACCTTGAAGGTTTTCGTGTTCGATTTGGACGGAACAATCCTCGTTGATTCGCACAATATTCATCCTTCAAACTTGAGAGCTATAAACATTTTGTTGAATAAAAACAAAAAGATCGTTTTTGCCAGTGGGAGAATGCTCCCATCCGTTCGGAAGTTATTGAAACGCCATTTCGACCTAGAATTTCCAGTGATAGCGTACAATGGTTCTGTGGTATGGACACCTCAGTTGGGAAAGATAATGGAACTCAGAATCGATCCAATGCGGGCAGTGGAAATAGTTGAGGCTCTCAGAGAGTTGAAAATACACAGGCAAGCCTATGTGAACGATGAACTCGTCGTCGAGGAAAACAATAAAGAAGCAAGAGCTTACAGTGAGCACGCCGATGTAGAACTCACATTCACAGATGATCTAGCAAAACTAGTGGCAAAGTGCGGTGCAACAAAGTTACTCGCTATTGCTGAGCCAGAGAGATTAGACATGATAATTCCTGTACTGAGGAGAACTTTTCCAGATGTTCTCATCTTCAAATCTTTTAGCAATTATCTTGACTTTGTTCCGTCTCAAACAGACAAAGGGCGCGCACTGAAACTACTTGCCGAGAGATTGGGATTCGATCTTTCAGAAACAATGGCGTTCGGAGATAACGATAATGATGTACCCTTGTTCAAGTGTGCTGGGCTCAGCGTGGCTGTGCGAAACGGAACTAAAGCTTTAAAGGAGGTGGCAGACGTCATTGTGGATGAAAATTTTCTTGGTGGTCCTGGTAACTTCGTGCTTGATTTGCTCGAACTCGGTCTACTCGATTGAACTTCGTACTGATCTCTCGACTTGCCAAAGTGAGTGTGTTTTGTTCATACCTCTACAAACGCTTTTGAAGGACGTTTCTCTTCTCTCTCTAGGTTGCAATCAAAACTTGGAGATTGCGAGAGACGCTTCTTACGCTGCTGGTATGCTAGCACGTTCCCACGGATTTGAGTATGTGGTTTTTGGGACATTGGATGTTCTCACAGATAATGATCCGATGCCTTTGCACAAGATCTCACGCTCGCCCTTCATCACAGCACAAGTACTTTCCTACATGATCGAGGGATTCCTTTCAGCAGGTGTGGTACCCATACTGAATGCGACCACCAAGATCAATGTGGACCTGATCAAAGCATTACTGAACAGAAAAATTTCTTGTCCTGCCCTCGTCGACAATGAAGAAAAAGTAAGATATCTGCGTGATCAAGGTTTCAACGTCACATTCGTGACAGTCCAAGGCCACGTACTTGGAAGGTTACCGACTTTGAATGTGAAACCTCCTGTGGATGTTAGCGAAGTGGAACGAATCAGGAAAAAAGTCCTGGAAGGCGCGATTGTTTTGCTGAACCGTTCTGTGAACAAAATCTCGGTGAACAATCCTTTTGAAAGGGCCGGAGTTCTGGTTTTCGCCGATGAAGAATGGTTGATCAAACTGGCAGAGCAAGTTCTCAGAGGCGAAAGACCTTCAACTGGTAGACTTCCTTGATACTAAACAGATCGCTATTGCTGAAACGCCTTCGTTCACTTCGAAACCCAAATTGTTGGCACTTTTGAACTTAATGTTGATGACTTCTACCGAGGTCTTCAAAGCTCTTGACAATGTTTCCACCATTTTATTTCTGTAAGACGACAGTTTCAACAATCCACAAATCACAGTCACATCTACGTTCACGATCGACCAACCATCTTCTTTCAGCAGATCATACACTCGCTCGAGCATGAGCAAACTCGAAGCACCGCGCCAGTTTTCACTCTGGTCGAAATATTCACCTATATCTCCCATACCAGTAGCTCCAAGGAGTGCATCTATTAAAGCATGACAAACAACATCTGCATCGGAATGACCTTCGAGCCCAATATCTTCACTCACAACTACCCCGCCTAGAACCATCCGTCCAGATTTCTTGACAGGATGTCTGTCAGTACCAATACCCACTCTGAAATTCATTCACCTTCGACCCTTTCCATCTCATAGAATGATGCTGTCTGGGGCTCAAACATAAGTTTCACAGTTCCTATGGGGCCATTTCTTTGCTTACCTATGATTATTTCCGCTTCGTGAGGTTCCTGAAGTTTCTCGGTTTTTTTGTAGTACTCTTCACGATAAATGAACAACACCGTGTCGGCATCTTGTTCTATCGCACCTGATTCTCTCAAATCACTCAATCTCGGTTTTTTTTCTTCCCGAGTCTCTACAGCCCGTGACAATTGCGATAATGCGATGACAGCTATGTTAAGTTCCCTTGCAAGCAATTTCAAAGATCTCGAAATCTCGGATATCTCCTGTTGTCTACTTTCGTGACTACCACCTCGAGTGTGCATCAACTGAAGATAGTCAACAAAAATCGCATCAACATTGTATTCTCTTTTCATTCGCCTTGTTTTCGCGCGAAGCGTCCTCGGATCCAGTGAAGGTTCATCATCGACTATGATGTTGGCCTTGTACAATCTCGAAGCGCCCACCGTGAGTCTTTCCCATTCCTGATCGCTCAGATACCCTGTTCTTATTTTGTGCAAGTCGACTCTCGATTCACTGCATAAAAGCCTTTGTGCGAGTTGTTCTTTTGACATTTCTAAGCTGAATATACCCACGGAAAGGTTAAACTTGACAGCCATGTTCCTTGCGATGGTGAGCGCGAATGCCGTTTTGCCAACTGAAGGTCTTGCAGCGATGATGATGAGATCTGATTTGTGAAATCCGGAAGTTTGTCGGTCCAAATTTCTAAAACCAGTCGGTAACCCGCTGACAACAGCACCTGGTTCAACGAGTGAAGAACTCTTTAACCTCAACTCTTCAAGGTTCTCGAACACAGCGTGCATTATCGTGCCTATATGATCGTATGTTTTCGTGGCCCTCGATTCTGCTATATCGAAGACTACCCTTTCAGCTTCATCCAGGATTTCGTCAACCTCACGCTCTTCATAAGCTGATTCAACGATGTTCCTTCCAGCCACAATCAAACTTCGAAGAATCGACTTGTCACGCACTATCTTAGCGTAGTGCATCGCATGCGCCGAGGTTGGAACCGCCTCAGCAAGCCTTGCGACATCAAGCTCGCTTCCAACAAACTTCATTTGACCGTTTTTCTTCAATTCCTCACAAACTGAGAGTACATCGATGGGTTCACCTCTTTCATACAGTTTCTCCATGACAGAGAATATCGCCTGATGCTTCTTCGAGTAGAAATCGGTACTCCTGAGAATCTCCATCACATCGTTCACCACGCTCGGATCGATCAATATACTACCGAGTACAGCTTCCTCAGCTTCCAAGTTGTGTGGAGGTACGAGCGGCACAGAAGATCACCCCAATGTAATGATACAGAAAAACGGGGCAACTTCGCCCCGCTTGGTGGAGCCGATGGGATTCGAACCCACGACTTCTACCTTGCGAAGGTAGCGCTCTCCCAGCTGAGCTACGGCCCCGGCGATTGTAATTATAGAACAACAGTTCAAACAATGCAAGTGGCCCATCGCAGATCAACACTCGCCAATCCTATGCGATAATTTTGTTGATAAAACTTCATCGCGAGGTGATTTTATGAACATTGAAGTGGTACAAGTCAACATACCTGAGGGTGCAAACGTTATCATAGGTCATTCACATTTTATCAAAACTGTCGAAGACATCTACGAGGTGGTTATGACAACCAATCCCAACATGAAATTTGGTCTCGCTTTCAACGAAGCAAGTGGGCCTTGTTTGGTGAGGTTCGAGGGTAATGATCAAGCACTCATCGACGCGGCAATCGATAATGCAAAAAGGATCGGCGCTGGACACCTCTTTGTCTTGATAATCAGAAATGGTTACCCGATCAGCATACTCAACCAAATCAAGAACGTTCAAGAAGTTTGTAGGATCTTCGCCGCAACTGCCAATCCTTTACAAGTTTTGGTTGTACAGACTGATCAAGGAAGAGCTGTGATAGGTGTCGTGGATGGATTTGCCGTTAAAGGTGTTGAGAGCGATAAGGACAGAGAATGGAGGCATAACTTTCTCAGACAGGTCACTAAATACAAAAAGTAAAAAGACGAGTCTCCAAATGAGCTTACCCGCCCTTAGGCGGGTTTTTCTGTGCATTGAAAAAATCCAAGGTTGTAGTTCATATAATTTCATATTATTCTTTGTTATTCACTATTAATTGATACTTGATATCCATATTTTTTATATGGACTTGACAAATTTTGAAGGTAGTGGTAAGATTTTTATCGGAGGTGAGAGTATGATGATGGAATATCTGTTGGCAAAGATCAGATGGGAAGAACTCATCAAAGAAGCAGAGAGAGAAAGACTGCTAAAGACAACAAAAAATCAGTTCAAAGTCCTATTTGGCTCAAACACCCAAGATGAAAAAGCAAAACAAGATGAAAAATCGAAGATCAATGTCTGAGCCTCAAAGTTGGAACTTGCACACGTTGCACCCGTAGTTCTATAATCATTACATGACACGATCGAAGCTTGTACCTCTACTGGTCGAGTTTTTAGTTTATGCACTTCTCGCATGCATGACTCTGTTGAGTCAATATTTTGTACACATTGATCTTCCACCATCTTTCGTGGGCATTTTGATGGCTTTACCATCTATCAACGCACTTTGGGCGAATCAGCTTTATTTTCTGATGACGTACAAGACTAATCTCAAACGAGTTGTTTTTCTCTCAACAGTAGCTGGTATTGTTTCACTTTGGCTACTTTTTATTTCGAGAAATCCCTTGCCAATATTCGTTTTTTGCTTTTTGTTGATGCTCTCTCAAGGTGGTTTGGTTCCGTTGTTGGAATCTTCGTTGATCGAGCTGGCTAGTCGTTCCAATTTTCCCTATGGAAAGATCAGACTTTTCGGCACTCTAGGTTATGCAATAACAGCCTTTTTCGCCGGTAGTTTCATGTCCAAGAACTTCATTGTGTTGTTCGTGGTTTATTCGATCTTGTTCTTTTTGACCGAATTTACTGTGCAAAAGAGTGAGCTCAGTATAGAATTCCATCGGAGACCGTCAGTACATACGATCGACAAAAGGTTTTTCGTTCTCTTTCTGATCGTGACATTGTCAGTTGGTTTTAACCTTTTCAACACAGTTTTCTTGCCGGTTCTCGTTAGATCCAAGCGATTCCACCCAACGAGCGTCGGTTTGAGCTTATCACTCATGGCGTTGAGTGAGCTTCCTTTTCTTTTGCTCGCCGATCGCGTAGTGAAGAAAGTGGGGGAACTCAAGTTGCTGTTCAGTGCCATTTTCGTTGTGGGTTTGAGGTTAGCGTTGGCTTCGATGGTGAAGAACGAATCTCAGTTGATCTTGATACAACTGCTTCATGGTTGGACATACATAGTGATCTATTACACAACGTTGTTTTTGATGAGAAAAAATCTTTCAGTACAAACACTCCAGAGCATGCAGATAGTTTTTTGGACATCGTTACAAGGTATAGGACCTCTGATGGGCTCGAGCATCGGAGGTTTAGTGATAGAGAATCTAGGAGCAGAAACTACTTACTTGATCTTTGGCGTATTTGCCATGTCACTGACTAGTTTTGGCTGGTATTTCAAAAAAACGCTTTCTGAAACGGGGGGTTAAAAGTGGAGCAGTTCGTAAGAAAGTTGAGGAGTTGGATGAAGTCTCCTGATCTGGACACACTTCAGAAACTGATATGCGTCCAACCACATCCAGACGATGCAGATATATCCATGGGTGCGACCGTGGCAAAGCTTTCAGAAAAGGGTGTCAAGATTTACTACATCAGTGTGACAGATGGTAGTGCGGGAACACGTGACGAATCCCTTTTGGGTCAGAGGCTCGCAGAGATCAGGAAAAAAGAACAAGAGAAAGCTGGGGAAATTCTGGGAGTACACGAACTGATCTGGTTAGATTTCGAAGATCTCGGTGATTATTCTTTAGAACAAGTACGCAGCAAAATAGTTGGTATCATTAGAAAGATCGAACCCGACGCGGTATTCACAGTTGATCCGTTCGCACCTTACGAAGTGCACCCAGATCATATAAAATGCGGTATGTCTGTTGCTCAAGCCGTGAGCCTGTATAAACTACCTAAGTTGCTTCCAGGAACTTCGAGCCATGATGTGGCGATCGTGGGATTCTTCAATACTCCTTTTCCAAACACGTTTTACCCTGTCGAGAGAAAACATTTGGATAAGAAATTCCAAGCAATATCACAGCACAAAAGTCAATTCGATGAGAAAACGCTTCAAATGCTATTTTTCTATCTCACAGAGAAAAGCAAAGGATACGCTCTTGAAGAGAATAAATTTGTAGAGGTTTTTAAACTGCTCCCACCGACAGCACTCCATGTAATGAGTGAAGCATACTTGCTTTGAACTTTTTTCATCTGGGGTGAGTCACCAAAATTGGAGTATAATTAAAATTGGTATTGTGGGGGCGAACGGGTTCGACGGGTGTGAGATCCCCCGAGAAGCGAGCCGAGGTCTCCACTACCTCGTTAAAAAAGTGGAAGTAAAAAGAAGTGCCAACTACGAAATGGCTCTCGCTGCCTAATAGAGGATAGGCAGCCGTCCCCCGTGAGGTCTGACCGGCGCCCACGGAAGGGGCGTGAGAAAGCCGGTTAACCACCGAAAGTACCGCCCTGGACTTTCGGTTGGTATGAAAGGGGCTATGGTTCGAGAGGGCCTGCCTGTGGGCACTTTCGAACCGAAAAACAAACACAGGCTGCGCTCGGAGACGCTCGGGGGTACTCACATTCGGACGGGGGTTCGATTCCCCCCGCCTCCACCAATATTAGTATTTTCTCCAGCTACCCACATAAATGGCTCCGTGGTTTCCAGCTCTTCTTCCTGCAACATCGGCCTCTTCAAAGGGAGGTATTGCGTTTGGGGAGAGAAAGATAGCTTCCCTTTCGGCCTCGCACATTCCTAGTAGTTCAATCAGATCTTCCTTCGTATAAAAACGTGCTCGATTCCATGGTTCTGTACCCTTATCACCAAGCCTTCGGTAGAGAGCAACCCATGAGGATAAAGCGTTGAGGATACCAACTATGAGAATTCCGTTCTTTTTTAAAACCCTCATCGACTCGCTCAGAGTTTTTCGAACGTCTTGAACAAATTCCAGCACTGTGAACAGAAGAACCACATCAAAGCTTTCATTCTCTAAAGGTAATTCTTCTCCCCTGGCACAGATCCATCTCGCCCAAGGCGCATTCTTTTTCCCAATTTCTAACATCCGTATCGACGGTTCGATCGCGACGACTTCTGAGTATCTGAACCTTCTCAACCACCAGCCAGTGCCAGCTCCAACTTCGAGAAATTTCTCACCTGCAGGTAAAAGGTCTCTAAGTATTTTCTCCTCTTCTTTGATGATGAAAGAGCCAAGAGGAGTCTCGTACCAACTATCATAGCTTTCCGCTAGATTTGCAAAAGGATCATTGAGATTCATTCGTATCTGAGGGCTTCCACAGGATTGAGTTTCGAAGCCCTCACAGCTGGCCATACGCCAAAAAACAATCCTACGAGCACCGAAACAGAAACCGCTATGAAGACTACCGTTGGGGTCACAACGGTTCGAATGGAACCCACACTCGCGATCAGCTTGGAAAGGCCAAAACCCGCCGCAATGCCGAGCAAGCCTGCAACAAAGGTTAATACGATCGATTCGAGCAAGAACTGAATTAATATGTGCCTTCTGCTAGCACCTATTGCTTTTCTCACACCTATTTCTCTCGTTCTCTCGGTAACGGTGACCAACATTATGTTCATGATACCGATCCCGCCAACGAGTAAAGAGATGCCTGCAATACTACCGAGCATAAAACTCAACATCGTCATAGTTTGATTCACAGTCTCGAGCAATGCATCTTGACTGATTATGCGGTATCTCTCTTCATTCTGGAATTTCTCAAAGAGAATTGAATCTATCTCTGAAACTGCTTGTGCCGCCAAGGTTTCCGAAACTGCCTGTGCGACTATCATGGAAACGTTTTTCCGTCTGAATAGCCTATTTTCAGCGGATGAAAAAGGAACCAAAATGGATCTGTCTGGATTCAGGAACAGAAGATTTCCACTCTTTTCGAGCACACCAACAACAACGTAAGACTGTCTCATTGAACCACTTGTAATTCTTATCGTTTGACCCAGCGCATTTCCATCTGGGAACAATTGGTCAGCCACTTCTTTGCCTATCACCGCGACGCGACGTCTGCCCCTTTCATCCGATTCATCGAAGAAACTTCCTTGAGCAAGTTTTATATTCAACATGTTGAACAGAACTGACCTTGAAGCCAATACTGTTGCCATAGCGTTTTGCCTCTCGTACTGTACAACAAAGTTTCCTTGTTGAACGGGAGTAACGTGTAGCACCGAAGGGCATGCTTGAGCTATTTTATCAGCATCTTCCTTTTCCAAAACCTCAGTCAATGCGATCGCAGTCCTTCCACCGCCACCTCTGGTGAAACCAGGTGAGATCAGTATCAAATTCGAACCTATAGCAGTCAAGGTTTGCCTGATACTTCTGCTCGTACCCTCGGCGACGGAGACAACACCTATAACCGCTGCAACGCCTATGATTATCCCAATCATAGAAAGAGCCGCACGAAGCTTGTTGTGGGAAATCGAGCGAAAGGCTTCTTTCAGCATGTCAAGCACGCACGTTCACCTCTTCGGAGACGATCTTCCCATCGCGCATTCGAACAATGCGATCGCCACGTTTGGCCACATCGGGATCGTGCGTGACCACAATTATAGTCTGACCTTCGCTGTTCAAATCTGAGAATATCTTGAGTATCTCTTCTCCACTCTTAGAATCTAGATTTCCAGTAGGTTCATCTGCGAGCAGTACGGCTGGTTTGTTTGCCAATGCTCTGGCTATGGCAACTCTTTGCATTTGTCCACCGGAAAGTTGCGTGGGTTTATGGTGCATTCTGTCACCCAAACCTACCAACTCTAGCAGCTCTTTTGCCCTATTCCTTCTCAGTTGTCTTGGAACACCAGCGTATATCATTGGAAGCTCAACGTTCTCAAGAGCAGTGAGACGAGGAAGAAGATTGAATTGTTGGAAAACGAAACCTATCATCTTGTTTCTGATCCTGGCGAGTTGGTTATCGTTCAGTTTCGATACGGGTGTTGAATCGATGTATATTTCACCATCGTCTGGTTTGTCCAAACATCCCATGACGTGTAGCAATGTTGATTTACCACTTCCCGATGGTCCCATAACTATCAAGAACTCACCCTCTTCAACTGTAAGGCTCACTCCATCGAGTGCTCTCACCTCATTGTCACCCATTCTGTAGATTTTCCTAACGTTCTCAACCCTTATGATTTCCGCCACACCGTTCACCTCGTTGGTCCAGGACCAAAACCAGGTATGGGCCCAAATGTTTGAGAAGTGCGGTTTGCACTCGTCGTTCTTCCAGTGACTAGTACAACTTCTCCCTCCGCCAAGCCACTCAAAACCTCGTAAAAATTGCTTGTTCTTACTCCTACACTGATCTCTCTATCTTCTGTGGTACCATCTTTCTTTTTCACCGTCACGTAAGACTTCCCCGACACGAACTTAACAGCGTTCACTGGTACAGCGATCACATTCTCTTTACTCAAAGTGACGATATTGACCTCACAGGAGAGACCAGGTATAACCCTGCTGGTTTGAGCCTGTATACTTGCGCGTCCCAGCGATGGTCTCTGCCCCGTAGAGAGTTGATTTCTCAATTGTTGCAACCTCTGCTGCACCTGAGCTTGGTCCATTCCTTGGAACTGATTCCTGAACTGTTGAAACACTTGTTGAATTTGTGATCGCTCCGCACTGGAGAGTTGTGAGATATCCAGATTAAGCACATCAAGTTCTATGGGTACAACAACTATGCCACCCGAAGTTTCGGCAACGCTTGAAACATAACTGACCCTCGCTCCCAACCTCAAACCTTCGATTGCGTCGAAACTAACCGTGGCAACTTGTCCAACGGCGATTTTTGAATAATCCACCTCATCCACTGAAGCTGAAATATAAAGCTTCTCAAGATTAACAACTCGAGCGAGGGTTTTTCCAGTGTTCACCAAATCACCTTGTTTCACATCCAAAGAGGTAACTACTCCGCTTATTGGACTGACTATCTTGCAATTCTCAAGGTCTCTTTTTGCAAGCTCAAGTTCTATTTCGCGTTGCTGTATTAAAAGTTTGGAACCAGAATTCTTTGCCGTCTCATAATTTTGAAGCGCTTTGATGTAAGCTAATTTATACTCAGTGTCATCGATTTCAACGAGTACATCACCCGCTTTGACTTGATCACCTTTATTCACTAACACTTTCTTCACTATACCGGACACCAACGTCCTTATGTCGGCATACTCTCTCGCTTGAACAGTTCCAGACAATGTAACGGTGTCTATCAGATTCATCTTGGAAACTGTGTATTCACTGACTTGTACCGTGGTGGTTTGAACCGTGTTTCTGTTGCTACAAGCTGTTAAAATAAAAATGAAAGAAAGAAAAACCAACATCAATCGCAACTTGTGCACTCTCATGCACCTCCTGAAGCTTCAACCAAATCTATTCCTAAGACCATTAATAAGTTGAGCTTACTCGCCAAAAGATCCAGTTCAGCTTTGAAAAGCTCAAGCTCCGCCTCTTCCACATCGAGTGCGGCTGTTTCGAGATCTCGCGACGAGACAAACTCTTTCTTCTTATTCAAACGATCCAAATTCATCCTTTTGAGTTCTAGGTCCAGTTCTACGACCGCTTTGGAAATTTCAGCAATTTTTATCGATGCGTAGGAATCTCTCACCGCTTTCTCTAAGTTTTGCAACTTCTCTTCGTATACTGCTCGCTGCAAGTTAAATTTCTGCTGCGTCAATTTGTAACTGTGCAACTTTTCTCCGCGATCTAACAAATTGTAGCTGAGCGCGAAACCGAGTGAGATGGAAAAATTCTTCTCCTCTTTCAGAGTAACCCCAGCTGTAACAGTTGGATTTGGTAACCATGTTTGATAGGATCTTTCATTCTGTTTTTTTGCGATCTCTAGGTCGATGAATGAAGCTTGTACATCGTATCTCGCCTTAATCGTTTCGAGTGCTTCTTGTTCACTGGGTAATTTTGAAGTCATCTGGCGCAATCGAGCCATCATGGTATCCAAAACGGTTTGTGGGTAATTCTTAGAAACACTGAACTTAGCCTGACTGAGCTTTTCTAGCTGTAAAGTGAAGTTTTGCAACTGCTTTTGAGCGCTCACGATATCTTCGAAGGCAACACTTCCAACTTCGTATGCTTTACGTAACTCTTCAACCTGTTCATTCAAAAGTTGAAGTCTTCTAGATGTGATGTTCAACTTTTTCGCGTAGTAGAAGCTGTTGAAAACGTCGTTCACCACGTTCAAAAAAATGCTGTTCTTCACAGACAAAAGTTTCCACGCAGCTTCAAAAAGATTCTTTTGCTTTTCAAGTTGTTGCAGATCAAAATTGGAGAATAAGTCTCTCGAGACGAAAAAAGTCCAACCACTGTCTTTCCATTCTTCAAGGGAAGAATGATAACTCCAACTGTTTTTGATCGAAAAGTTGAAACCAGCCACGTTTGGGAAAGTTATGGACACAGGTATACTGGTAGAGTAAGTAACATCGGTACCTGAAATCGACGCTGAAATACTGAGTCTATCCAAACCGATGTATGGTACTAGCATCGTTTTATCCTTTTTGACCTGAAATTCAATTTCTTCATAACTCAGCTTGGCAGACAGATAATTCACATCGGATTGCAAGCTCTTCTGAACCTCATCCATGAAAGCTGCCAGGACAAATCCTGACAGTAACAAAACTAAAAGCAACATTACTTTTTTCATGTTACATCACTCTCCAAGGGTTGCTGCAAGCATCTTTGAAAAGTCTTGTTCTACATCCACGTGAATATTGCATATACTCTTCAGAAGGGATTTGAGTTGTGTTAGAAACGTTCTCCTCGCATTTGCGTAGGACAGCTTGGCGCTCAGAACATCCTTCTCGGATGCGACCCCAGCACTGTAGTTCTTCTGCACTGTGTCGAGCTGTAGTCTTGCGACATCTACCTTTTCAATTTGCGCTTGAATAGATTTTATATTGTTTTTAATTGACTGAATTTGGCTTTCGTAGGACTTTCTCAAAGTTTGTAAGTACAACTGAACATCGGCTTGAGCTTTTTTCAAATTCCTTTCGTAATAATTCTTCATATATTGGGATGGATTCACCAATCCGTCCAAATCCATCTGTGCAAGTTGAACATTCAATCTGGCTATAGCGAGCGTTAAAGATTTGTCCATCAGCTGCTCAACAGTTGGCAATGAAAAATTCAGATTCAACTTAGTTGGCATTTCAACTTTGATGTTGGCACCTATGAGACTTTCGAAATCTCGTTTCGCTTGTTCTAACGAAAGCTTTGCAGCTTCAAGGTCTCTTTGAGCTTCAATCAGTGTGGCGCTAGCACTCTTAAGTTCTTGAATCGTTCCAACACCTTTTTCATACAAACCTTTCTTTTCCCTGTTATCGATCTCTGCTATTTGAAGATTCAGTTGTGCTATTTCGAGAGCAATTTGACTCTCGATTGTTCCGAAATAAACATCGAGAAAGTCACTGAGAAAATTTTTCAGAGATTCTCTGTAACTGTTTTCGGATCTCAGCTTGGAAAGTTCTGCAGAGAGTTCCTGCCTTTTATTTTTCGCTTCAAGCAAAGCTTTTTGATAATCGTCCTCAGCTTGCTGACGATCCAGTACAAGCTTTAAATACGCTGGGCTGTTATTTTTAGCACTCTCTAGAGCATCTATAACTCCACCAAAGAGCATACAACCGATCAGAACCAAAAACATTAAAAACATTCTACGCCTCATTTTTCAACCCTCCTGCTTTTTCGCCTTCTATCATCATTTTAGATCCTCGAATGATCAACATTTTTATTCTTAATGGTTTTCTAATGTTAGAGTTAACCAGCACCGATCTTGCTTCCCCCAGCCCCAGAACCAACAGTTCCACCTCTGAAATTGCTAGAAGAAGATGTCTGTGCGATCGTTTGTGAAGCCGTTTGAACCATGGATGGAATCACATCCAACATCTTCGGTTGAGCAAGGATAAGATTTGTGACGGATGTCTCAGCGGGTGGGTTGAGCTTCTTGAAATTTTCTGCAACCGTTTTTGCGATACCCAAAGCTGTTGCATAAACTATGTACTCGTCCCACATAGCGATAGACTGCGGAGGATACATCGAAAGAGCGGAAAAATCCAACAAGAATCTTTCAAAGTTTTTCCATCTCAAGTAGTAAAGTAGACCTTCCTTCGTCCATCTTGAGAAGACATCTTTCCTCATAAGAAAGATAGCTATGCCCACTGAAATACACAAAAACATCATGGTTCTTATATAAACAATCATCGGACGATGTTCTGCACCAAAATTAGTCAGAACAATCAATATGGTCAAAGGTACGAACACACAAAAGATCGCTGCAAAGCTTTTCACAGTCTTATTGCCTTTCTCATCCATGAATTCCTTTTCCCTAATTTTATGTAGAACCTCCATTTGCCATTTTCTGAAATTTTGTAAGAATTTTCTTGCGCTGGATTCTTTCTGAACAGATTTTTTGAAAGAGTTGAAGTCCAATCTATTCTCTGAAATGAAACCATCGAACACCCTTATGAAGCTGTCTTTGGAGACATCGGTCAGAAATTCTATTGCTTCGATTTCTCCCGTTTGCCCTGTGACGATCCTTGCTTTCTTTTCTCTCACTGCATTGAGCAATACACTGTTTAAACCATGTTCATCAGGAGTGGAGCATAGTCTTCTCACCACACCATTGACTATGTCCGGCGAATCTTTGTAAGGGATTTCCCTTTCATATTCAGCATCATAAACGACAGAAAACTCTTTACCAAACTTTCTGTAAATGAATACGGGGACCAACAACACAAATGAACCATAGGTTAAAGCGAAGATCGTACCAAAGTAATTTTTCTGCAGATACCTTTTCTCATGAATCAAAATCTCGCTCAAAGAAACATTTTCACTGCGCTTGAATCGAATGGGCAAAATTTTTGCGAAAACATACCTTCCCTCAACAAACGTTTCAGGTGGAACGTTTTTGAAGATGAATCGTAACATGTTACCATTCTTCTGCGAACTCACCATCAATCCCCAGGGATGCTGATAAACAATTGGTTGGCCGAATTCGCTTGGAAAAACAATTCTAACGTCCAGTTTTTTGGTAACCACTGGAGCTTCTGCTGCGTATTTGATGAACAACTGTGTGAAATCTTTCCCCTGGATGAGAAGGTTTTTAACTTTGTAACTGAATTTCAACTCGATGATCAAACCATCCTTTGGTACCTGGACATATTCTTCCATCGAACGGCTGAACTGGAGAAAGACATCTATGTTTCTTGGCCCAAACCTCTTGAATTGAACCCCTCCGAGTAGCGGTGGTCCTTGCAAAATATCGTAATGAAAATCTTCTATCAGTGTTCCTTCTGGCATCTCAAGGCTCCATGTAACGTAACGGAAAGGCTTGATGAACCTCATAGTGAATGTCTCCGTAATGTTTGCTGTTCCATCACCTTCCATGAGTAACGTGTAAGTCCTAGTTGGAAGCTCGAAAAGTCCATTTGAGGGCCGATTTGTGACAAACAACAAGATAAGAAACACGATTGACGCCACTAAAAATGGTACGGTTCGTTTGAACATCTTAGCTCAACTCCTCGAGCATTCGTTTTGCTTCCTCATAGCTCAACTTCCCCTCAGCAACGAGTCTGAGTATCCTTCTCTCGATTTCTTCCACCCGTTCTCTCTTACTCATAACTTTGACTCTCACGTCTCCAGAAACAGTTGAAACTATTATCCTCATTCGCCCATCGCCAAAAACGTACTCGTTACCATGACGGCTGTACCCAACATTAGAGGTCAATTCTCCACTCGCGCTCTTCAAGATCAACTTCATATTCGGTAAACCTACAACGTTCAACTCTACGTCTCCACTCACGGTATTCAAAAGCCAGTCATGTTCTCTACACTCCAGTTTGTTCACAATCACATCTCCACTTGCGTTACTGATAACCAATCTTTCTACGTCAATGGCTGAAAGTACAACATCTCCGGAAACTGATTTGACCTCAACATTCCGTGATCTACAATTTTCAAGAATGATCTCACCTGAAACTGTTCTGAACATGCATTTTTCCGCATTCACTGATGAAACTTGAACATCTGCGGAGACGGAATTAACAAAAATCGACGCTAGATCCACGGGAATGTGTAGTTCCAACTGTTCTGAAGAACTCGAACTGAAACCAAGCAAACCAAAAATTCCGCTCTCAATCTTTTTCGCATCTATGATCAACGCATTGCCATCGATACGAACATCGGGTTCGATCTCCTCGAAAAACAATTTGAAACTTCTTTCTGGACTTCTCGTGACCTTTAAATTCCCACTGGTGATCTTTACTCGAACTTCACTGACTTGTTTTTCTATCGAAATGAACTTTTTTTCCACAGCTTCACCTCCTAAAAACCCATGAATCTGATGATCACCCATATGACGACGATCTCACCGACGATGTAAAACAATATCGGTATGACATTCCCTAACAACAGAAGAAAAGCGTACAGTGCTACGAAGAAAGCGTAAGTCATGGCTATGGATCTCACTTTAATCTGAAGAAGTTTGTATCCTATGTACGCTAGAAGCAAAGCCCCTATAATGCCAACTATTATTTTGAAAATCAGCATAGTTACACGCCTTCCTTGAGTTTTCTAATTTTTTCAAGAGCCTCCTGTGCGGATATTTCTCCTCTCTCGAGACTTTCCAAGACCTCGTTCACTTGTCTTTCTTGCTGGACCTCCACAGCCTCATAACCCAACGTTTTGACGATGGCCTCGAGCCTCGATCGAGCTGTGGGATAAGAAATTCCAAGTTCCTTTTGAACCTCACTGAGATTCCCCCGAGCTTTTATGAAAATCCTTAGAAAGCTCAATTGCTCCGGTGAAAGTCTGAAAAATTCTTCCAGTTCGAACTTTCCCCTTATTGTCGTTCCACACGACGGGCAACTGAGCTCAGTTATCAACAATTGATTATCACAAACGGGACACCTCGAGATCACACGCGCCATTCAAATCACCTCTTTCAATTTATTTAGTTTGAACTAAAAATATTTTAGTCTAAGACTCAAACTTTGTCAAGTACATGTTGGTGTAACATGAAAAGCGATGAATCTGTCCATACAGTTGGTACAATCCTGAGGGAGGGGATTCAAAATATGTACAAGAGAGTGTTGATAAAGCTCAGTGGGGAAGTCATGTGCGGTGAAGGCTCAAGGGGGTTCGATAGGGAGAACATAGACTTTCTGGTTAGACAACTTTCGCGAGTAGTTGAGTATGGCGTGAACGTTGGTATCGTTATAGGAGCGGGAAACATATTCAGAGGAGAAGAATTGGTAGATCTCCCACATTCGCTTGCTGACCAGATAGGCATGTTGGGAACAGTTATCAACGCTCTGTACTTGAAAGGGGCTTTGCAAAGAGTTGGTATAAAGTGTGTTGTCGTGTCTCAGATAAGTTCACTTCCATCCATAAGGCCGATCCACTATGACGATATAAATCTCTACTTTGACGCAGGTTATGTGGTCATTTTTGCAGGTGGTACTAGCAATCCTTTCTTCACAACGGATACCGCTGCAGCCTTGAGAGCAGTCGAAATGGGTGCAGACCTTTTGATCAAAGCAACGAAAGTTGATGGAGTTTATGATAGTGATCCAAGAAAGAACAAGAGTGCAAAAAAATTTGAACGATTGTCCTACCAAGATGCGATAAAATTGGGCTTGAAAGTGATGGATACCGAAGCGTTTTCCATATGCGGAAGGTACAAGTTACCCATAGTTGTGCTTAACTTTTTCGAAGAAGATGCTCTACTGAAAGCTGTCAAAGGTGAGCCAGTTGGTAGTTACATTTCACCCGAGTGAGGAGGTGGATAGATGTACAACGAAATTTTGGATGTCAAAGCTCGTGAAGTCCTTGACTCAAGAGGTAATCCAACTGTTGAAGTCGAAGTTTACCTCGAAGATGGTCAAGTAGCCTCTGCGATCGTGCCATCCGGTGCTTCCACGGGGAAATTTGAAGCACTCGAGCTGAGAGACAAAGACAAAAGATACTTCGGTAAAGGTGTCCTCAAAGCCGTGAAGAACGTTAACGAAATCATAGCCCCAAAAATCATAGGAATGAATGTTTACGATCAGGCCACTATTGATTCCGTTTTGATCGACCTGGATGGGACCGATAACAAATCGAAGCTCGGAGCCAACGCAATACTCGGTGTTTCCATGGCTGTTGCCAGAGCCGCTGCAGAAAGTTTGTACTTACCACTCTACAGATACCTCGGAGGACCCAACGCAAAAGTCTTGCCTGTACCGTTCATGAACGTCATCAACGGTGGAAAACACGCAGATAACAACCTTGACATTCAGGAATTCATGATCGTCCCTGTGGGCTTTTCAAAGTTTTCAGAGGCCCTAAGATGCGGTGCTGAAGTATTCCATACACTCAAGAAAATATTGCACGATGCCGGTCACGTTACTTCTGTTGGAGATGAAGGTGGATTTGCACCTAATTTATCTTCCAACGAAGAAGCCATCAAAGTCCTCATTGAGGCCATTCAGAAAGCCGGTTACGAGCCTGGGAAGGATGTGTTCATCGCTTTAGATTGTGCGGCATCTTCCTTTTATGACGCGGACAAAAAGAAATATCTCATTGATGGAGGAGAGAAGTCTTCAGATGAACTTTTAGAATACTATAGAAAGCTCGTCGAGAAGTATCCGATCCTCAGCATCGAAGATCCTTTCGACGAAGAAGACTGGGACGCCTTCGTTAAGCTGACAGAGCAAATCGGTGAAAAAGTTCAAGTCGTTGGTGATGATATCTACGTAACCAACATCAAGAGATTGCAGAAAGGTGTTCAAATGAAAGCAACCAATTCTATTCTAATCAAGTTGAATCAGATCGGAACAGTTACAGAAACTCTTGATGTGATAGAATTTGCAAAGCAAAATCACATGACCTGTATTGTGTCTCACAGATCCGGTGAAACAGAGGATACGTTCATCGCGGATCTCGCAGTTGCAACCAATTCTGGTATGATAAAGACTGGTTCACTCTCACGCAGTGAACGTATCGCAAAATACAACAGATTGCTCAGGATCGAAGAAGAATTAGCTAGTGCAGCTATCTACAAAGGTTTAGGATCGTTCTACAGTATCAGAAGATGAAACTTGATCAATTCGAATCGGCGCGGCGACACGCCGCGCTTTTTGATCGGCTGGTGAGAACGGATGAATGAGAGAAATAAACTCTTCTCAAAGGCAGCTTGGTTAGGTGTTTGGGTCAACGGCGTGCTCTCGTTGACCAAAATCTTGGTGGGATTTTTCTTCGGCAGCGCAGCAGTTCTGGCGGATGGAGTGGACACAGGTACAGACGTATTCACTTCCCTCGTAACACTGGTGTCTGGAGCCATATCCAGCAGACCGCCAGATAAGACACATCCTTACGGTCACGAAAGAGCCGAAACTATAGCAGCGAAAGTAGTTTCCTTCATTGTTTTCTATGCTGGACTCAGTCTGATCATTTCTTCAGTGAAAAAGATAATCTCGCAGAGCCACACACAAATACAAGGTTTATTGCCATTATTTGTGACGATCATATCTGTAGCAACCAAAACTTGGTTATTCCTCTACAAGTACAACGCCGGTAAGAAATTGAACAGCCTCGCACTCATAGCTGATGCTATGAACATGAGGAATGACATTCTCATATCTGGCACAGTGTTACTCGGTGTTGTTCTCAGCAGAATTGGATTTTTCTGGATGGACAGTATCGCTGCGCTCGTGGTTTCCGTCATGATAATCAAGACTGCTTTCAATATTTTTCAAGAGACCAGCTACGAGCTGATGGACGGCATGCACGATCTAGAGATATATCAAGAAATATTCGATGCCACAAAGTCCGTGAAAGGGGTAAAGAATCCCCACAAAGTGCGAGTGCGCCAAGTGGGTTATAAGTATTTCGTTGACATAGACATTGAAGTTGATCCGAACTTAACAGTTAAAGTTGGGCATGAGATAGCCACTCAAGTCAAACGAGCAATCATTGAAAAAAACGACCGTATAGCGGATGTTTTAGTCCACATTGAACCCGCCGGTAACGTGGAACAAGAGCCTTTCGGGTTGGATCAGGAAAAGTTGAATGCAGGAAAAAAGTGACATCACTTCGATGGCTTTGAAATCAACAAGAGTTTTTCAACGATTGAATCGATGAGGTTGAGATAACTTTCAACTTCGTAGCCCATCAAATCAAGCTCAATCGTTTCAAGGTTCAGTTGTTTCGCTAAGTTCAAAATAGTAGAACTTTCTACGTGCTCGTCCACAAAGATGTGCTTTACTTCACCTTTTTTCACTAAACTTGCAAGTTCGGTTATTTTCTTCATAGTCAAACCTTCTTCGTGACCAGTCTCCAAACCGAAAATTTCGCCGAGGTTGAAACGCTTTGCAAAGTGTGTCAACGCCGGATGAGCCTCAACGATCGTCTTATTCTCTAATGGCCTAAGCCTTTCATACCAAAGATAGATCCTTTCCAGCAGATTTTTTGAGAAATTCTGCCACTTGGACCAAAATGATTCTCTGTATTTCGGATCAATTCGACTCAGTCTCGTTGTGAGTACGTATGAAAAAACAATGACATTGACTGGATCAAGCCAAAGGTGTTCATCGCGCTCGAAATCTTTTTTGAAGATTCCATCCGCAAAGACCAAAGTTTTGTTCGGAAATACGGTTCTAACCTTTTCTGCCCATTCCTCAAACCCAACTAGAACTATTAAATCCGCTTCATTAAGAAGTTTTAAGTCATTAGTTTTCAACTGATACAGGTGGGGGTTCACATTCTTCATGATACATACGACGTTGCAACTTTCACCACCGATTTCTCTGACGATCAATTCCAAGGGTTTGATCGAAACAACCACAGTTGTGGAGAAAACAAACGTGCAAAAAAACAGAAAAATCGTTGATAACGATCGCACATAGATCCCCCCAATCAAAAAGAGGGGGTTATCCCCCTCTGGTGGAGCCGATGGGACTTGAACCCACGACCTCTACCGTGCCATGGTAGCGCTCTCCCAAACTGAGCTACGGCCCCACGCATTTTAAATTATATACCATCAAACACGATCTTGACAACCATCGAGTTTTACAAGTCCAAAATGCCAACTAACGTTGCTCGCTTTTCTTACCCATCACGACCTTCAATTGTTCACCTGTCTTGATGAAATAAAGCTTTTCCGCGACATTTGTGATGTGATCAGCTATTCTTTCGAGATGTCTTATCAGAAAAGCCTCCTCGAGGTAAATACGCATTTTTCTTGGATCATGTTCACCACAAGCCAGTTCTATGAGTTTCTCGTGACCTTCAATGTGGAGCTTATCGACTTCGTCATCCCTCTGCCACACTTTTATGGCGAGCTGTAGGTCGCTATTTCTGACAGCTTCTACTATCTCTTGGAACATGACTAGTACATTCTTTATCATTTCGTTGAGAGTTTTCCAAGATGAGAAAGATTCGATCGTCCTTTGGACATGCCTGTTGAGTTGTGCGATGTTCACGCACTCGTCTGCGATCCTTTCTAAATCTATCGAAAGCCCTATCATGGCCACCACAAACCTCAGATCATCGGCAAGTGGTTGATATTTAGCAATGATGTCGAAAGCCGTTTGCTGTATCTGCATATCCAAGGCATCGAAGTAATCATCCATCTGCTCTATTTCAACCACAGTATTCTCATCTCCGCTCTGAATAGCAAAAAGTGTTTTTTCAAAGAGATTCTCAACGCCCACGAGAAAGTCCATCATTTTCACGTTCAACGAACTTACTTCTTTTTCGTAATGTTTTGTCCTCTCCGTCACGTTCAACACCTACCCTATCTTTCCAGTTAGAAATTTCCTCGTCATCTCGTGACGAGGTTTCTTGGCAATAGTCGAGGTCTCACCGTATTCTACCAAGCGACCTTCATAGAGGAAAAGCACATAATCACTGATCCTCAATGCTTGTCCAACGCTGTGTGTTACTATCACAACGGTATAGTTTTCTGCGAGCTCTTCGAGAAGTCTCTCAATCTTCGTCGTTGCAATCGGATCGAGCGCAGAAGTTGGCTCATCTAAGAGTATGACCTCCGGTTCTATCGCTATGGCTCTGGCTATACAAAGTCTTTGTTGCTGACCTCCGGAAAGTTGGACTGCAGGTTTGTTCAATTTGTCCTTCACTTCGTCCCACAATGCGGCTTTTACTAATGCTTCTTCAACTTTCTGACGCAGAATTTTTTTATCCCTCACACCTTTGATCCTCAGTCCGTACGCGACGTTGTCAAAGACCGATAAGGGAAAAACGTTCGGCCTTTGAAAAACCATGGTGACTTTTCTTCGATACTCATTCACATCGCCAATTTGATAGATGTCTCGACCATGGAAAAGTATACTTCCTTCTATTCTAAAATCTGGAATCATGTCATTCAATCTGTTGAGACACCTCAAAAGAGTACTTTTACCACAACCGGAAGGTCCCATGATCGCAGTGATTTTTCCTTTCCTCACTTCTACATTGATGTTCTCTAGCACTTTGTGTGTTCCATAGTATGCGCTGAGATTCTTTATTGTGAAGACAACTTCGTTTTCAAACATGAGTCCGCCTCCTCAAAAATTGAACTAAGCTGTAGACAATTATCACGATCAGAACCATCAAACTCGCCATGCCTTGAGCCATCCATCGAGATTCGCCACGCAAGTTCATCACAATAGCGTAAATGCTCGTCGGGAGCGTCATGATTGGATCGGACAGTTTAGAAGGCAATTTCGTCGAATAGAAGACAGCCCCTGTCGCTAACAGAGGAGCCGTTTCACTGAAAGCCCTACCTAACGTGAGAATCAGTGTCGTTATCAATCCGTTTCTGCTTGCTCTGAGAACCATTAAAGTTGATTGCAATTTGTTGGCTCCGAGCGCTATGACTCCTTCCCTCAACTCTTTTGGAACTGAGCGAAGAAATTCCGCAGCACTGTTGATGAAGAAAGGTATAGCCATGGTAGAAAGAGTGAGCGACGCTGAAAGTAGAGATGTTCCAAACCCCAAAGCCACGCAGAAGAAACTCAATCCAAAAAGACCATAAACGATCGATGGAATACTGTTCATTGTAGCTGCGAGGGATTGAATCAAAATCGACAATCTTCTCGGTGCTAACTCACTGACAAAGATGGTGCCCATCAAACCGGCAGGAATAGTGATTAAAAAAACAAATAGCATCAATAAAAGTGAACCCACAAGCATCGGTAATATACCACCCTCGCGCATCATGGACCTTGGATACTCGGTGAAAAAACCTGGCGAAAAGAAATAACGCATCCCAGGGACGATGATCAAGAAGAGAACGATCACAAGACACGCAAAAATGACATAAGTTACAATCCTGAACAACCAGTGAACCAGTTTCACCCTTTGACCCACCTTTCCAGTTGCCTCATCAGTCTGTTGCTCACCAAATTCAAACCGAGTGAAGCGGCCAAGAGCAATGATCCTATGAAAAACAGTGCGCTGTAGTGTAGACTACCGACTGCTACTTCGTTTATTTCACTACCGAGTGTCACGGTCAAAGGTCTCACCGGACTGAAAAAAGATCTTGGGAGCATGTTGGCTCCACCAGAAACCATCAAAACTATCATAGTTTCCCCAAAAATTCTATTGAAAACTGTCAATGCTGCGTTCAAGATACCTGGAGCGGCATACTTCAATTCTAGAGGAATAAGTTTTGATTCACTCGCTCCGAGACTGATAGCTCCTTCCAAAACTTCTCTCGGTACTTGTTCGAGTGACTGATACGAGAGGCTAACCATTAACGGTAAAGTGAGAACTGAGAGCACAATTGAAGCGTTGAGGAAATTGAGAGGCGTCCAGATCTCGAACTTCAAAAACAAGGGAGCAAGAACGACGACTCCGAAGAAACCAAGAACAACGGACGGAATTCCGCTGATGAATTCGAACACGCGCAAAATCACTTCTTTCTCCATTCTGCTGGCAAATCTATGTAGATAAGATGCGATGGTCAATCCGATAAAAAACACGATGAAACTCGTCCAAGTTGAAAGCAGCAGTGAGTTCAAAAGCATTGTTCTTATTCCGAATTCTGCTTCACTCCAAACTGGATACCAATTCGGTGAGAACAAACCGAATCCGACTTCCCGAATCGCCCTGATGGATTCTTTAGTGATGAAAAAAATCATCGCAAAAATGGCGGCTACCACGATCATGGCAGCCGCAGAAACGATAGCAACAAAAATCTTTGAAAATACCTTCATTTTATTCAGTCCCGTACGCAGGTATGTAGCCCGCTTCTTTCACCAATTTTTGACCTTTTGGGGAAAGAACGAATCTCAGATAATCTGCTACGACACCTTTGTCAGGCCATGTGTTGTTGAAACGCTTCAGATCGATAAACATGAACAAGGGTCTACTTATTGGATAGATTCCAGCCAACACGTTCTCAACAGTGGGCGCGATTCCGTTCACTTTCAGCGCCTTCACTTGCTTGGTGACATAACCCATACCTGTATAGCCTATCGCATAGGGATTGACCGCCACACTTTCTATTTCAGCTTGAGAAGATTCAAGCATCTGCACTGTTGGACTCAATTTTGCACCTTTGAGGACCTTTTCGACCCACGTTTCAAATGTACCTGAAGCGGTATTTCTCGAATAGACAACGATCGGTCTTTTTGGAAGTTTCGGATCGACTTGGCTCCATTCTGTAATCTCACCGGTGTAGATCTTTCTGAGCGTATCGATGCTGATGTCTTCGATGGGTAAACTTGGATGAACGATCACGGACAAACCGTCGTAAGCAATGATTATAGGGACGAAATATCGACCAGATTTGTGCATTTCGTCAACCTCTTCCGGTTTGAGAAATCTGCTCGAATTGGCGATGTCCGTTGTTTCGTTGAACAATGCCTTGATCCCCGTGGTAGACCCAGCACCTTCCAACGTTACGGTGACGTTCGGATAAAGTTTCTTGAAGGCTTCCACCCAGAGCTGAGCGATGGGATAAACTGTGTTGGAACCTTTGATGACCAAAGTTTGTGCGGTTATCACCACGGTGACGAAAGTCAAAAGCACTAAGAAAAGTTTCCTCATTCAATCACCTCCGAGGGAGTTTTTACACGCGAAATCTCTAACCAGTGTGAAGAAATATAAATGTTTTTTAACACTTCACTGGCATGATTCACTTGGGAGGGATGAGGTGGCAACGATATTGGTCGTAGAAGATGTTGAAGATGTTAGCGAAGTGGTGTGCAATTATTTGAAGCTTGATTCTCACGAAGTGAAAGCGGTTTCAAGTATCAAAGAGATGTATGATGAGCTGGAAAAAAGATGTTTTGATGTGATAGTGCTGGATCTACTCTTGCCAGACGGAGATGCTATGGACGAGATACCATCGATAAGACTCTATTGTCCTAACACCTTCATATTGGTATTGACCGCGTTGAGAGAAGATAGAGACAAAATATTGGGTTTAGAAATGGGGGCAGACGACTATGTGACCAAACCCTTCAATCCCAGAGAACTTGTGGCCAGAGTGAGGGCAATTCTCAGACGCAGAGGAGAGCCACAGAAAGAGTTGGTTTATAAAGATATAAAGTTGAACCTTCAGCAGAGAACTTTGACCGTGGGCAACGACTTAGTACAGCTCTCACCGAAAGAATTCGACTTGCTCGCTGTGTTTCTCGAAAATCCAAAGAGAGTATACACAAGAAGTGAGTTGCTCGACCTTGTTTGGCGAGGCGAGGAGAAAAACGATCGTTTGATTGACGTTTACATAAGTTCCTTGAGGAAGAAAATAGGTAAAGAAAGGTTGGTGACAGTGAGAGGTGTCGGTTACAGATTGGTATGAAATCATCGAGAAGCACAAACCCATACTCTTGATTGAATCAGACAAAATAGTTTTCTATCCCTCAGAAGGAGATGGTTTGGTACAACCACAAAAGTTGACAGATACAAAAACATTCTTTGTCAGCGCCGTTTCACACGAACTCTTCACCCCAGTGACCGCCATCATTGGATTAGTTCAAATGGCCAAAGATGGCATTTATGTTCAAGAAACCCTTCAAAAAATAGAGAAACATGCTTTAAAGATGCAGAGGATTTTGGAACAACTCGTTGTGCTATCGAAGGTTGAGAAGGAAGATTTTGTGCCTAACTTAACTGAACTGAATTTAGAAACGCTGATCAAGGAGATCCTAGAGGAATTCAAAGGACGTATAGAAGAGAAAAACTTGAGTTTTTCTATAAATACGAGAGGTCTTATCAAGGTAGACAGGGAAGCCTTCAAAATCGCTCTGAGGAATCTCATCTCAAACGCTGTGAAATATTCACCCCATGGTGGAGAGATAAAAATACATTTCGAGAAAAACGTACTCTCGATCGAAGACAGAGGTGTGGGAATACCAGAATCTGAACTCAAGAATGTAACGGCACGATTCTATAGGGCAAGTAATGTAAGAACAGTTCCTGGATCCGGATTAGGACTCGCCATAGTCAAACACATTTTAAGGAGATTCAACATCGTCTGGGCCATACATTCGAAATTGAATCAGGGGACAAAAGTTTTCATAAAAATTGAGCGCATCGATCAATCGAAATAGTTTTCTGCAGCGTGTATCGCTGCGATGGCTCCGTCGGCAACAGCAGTAATGATCTGTCTCACGTTTTTCTTCCTCACATCACCTATAGCATAAAGACGTGGAACGTTAGTTTCCATCCATTCATTTGTGATAATATAACCGCTCTCGTCAAGCTCGACTAAACCTCTAACTAAGCCTGAATTGGGTGTTGAACCAATAGCAATGAAAGCTCCATCGACGGTGAGTTCATTGACTTGGTTTGTCTGTAAATTTCTAACGACTAGTTTTTCAAGTCTTTTCTCTCCAACGAACCTTTCGACCACAGTATCGAACAAGAATTTTATGTTTTCCCTCGAGAATGCTCTATCTTGTAGGATTTTGACAGCTCTAAGCTTGTTTCGCCTATGGATCACGAAAACCGTTCGGGCAATCTTAGAAAGGTATATCGCATCGTTCATCGCGGTGTCTCCCCCACCAACCACCACTACATCTTTATCCCTAAAAAAATAGCCATCACAAGTAGCACAATAGGAGACACCTTTACCTACCAATTGGGATTCACCGGGAACATTCAATCGCTTAGGTTCCGTTCCCGTAGCCAACATCAACACCCTGGCTTCGATAGTTCTGCCATCATCTAAAACTATCGCATGGATTTTCTCAGCCACGATGATTTTTTGTACAAGCGCATTCAAAAATTCTGTACCTAAAGATTCAGCATGTTCTTTCATTCTTCTTGCGAGCTCTGAACCCTCTATGCTTGAAAAACCAAGATAATTATCGATGTAAGTGGTGAGATTCAACTGACCACCTTCGAGTGTTTTTTCAACGATGAGAACATCCAATCCTGCTCTTCGAGCATACACTGCGGCACCGAGTGCCGCAGGACCACCTCCAACTATCAAAACATCGTACCGATCCTTTACACCTTGTAACTCTCTGAATCCGAAAAGCATCCTCAGTTCTTCCTTACAGCTCTGAGCAATTCTTGAACGAAGGCACCCTCAGGATAAGCACCCACGAACTCACGAACATCGTTCACAACAGTGTGAGGTACGGAAGAAACACCATACTTCATACTCAATTCAGGAAACTCATTCGCTTCAATCATCTCGGCAACGATGTTTCTGTTCAACAAAGCGGCACTATGTGCCATCAATACTGCTTTCGGACAATAGGGACAAGTTGGTGTCACAAAGACCCTTATTCTGACCGGAGATTCTATAGACTTAATCTGAGCAATTTGGGTCTCATTGAAGAACAACGGCTTGTTATTGGAAACAGCTATAATGTCTTGAATTAAACTTGAGAACTCATGACCGGATGGTATTCCATAGAATCGGATGCCCGTATCTTGACCGTTCATGTCTAACAAAAGTATGGCGGGTGTCATTTCCACTCTATGAATTCTCACAAGCTCAGGCTCTTTTTTGACGTGATGAACACTCAGCTGGATTTTCCCATCTATAGTGGAGAGTTCCTCAAGAACTTGGCGTGTCACATCGCAATACTCACATTCGTCAGGGTCATCAACAAAAACCAAGATTCTCACAGGATCTTTCAACTGCTCCTCGAATGTCCTCTTTAAGTACTTTGTGTCCTTTTCACTCAGTAAAGGCATATTTTTCCCTCCTACAGTTCTGTTTCCAACAAAATTATACTAAAATAGTCGGAATTTAGTTCTTTCGATCGAGTAACGAAGAAGTAACACCAAGGCACAACAAGAACAAACCAATCCAAAATCCAAGATATTGTCGAACCTCGAGATGACGCATCTCAAGGATCAGGGTGAATAAACCCCAGCACGAAAAAAGTGAAGTGATGTTCTTCCGTATTGCGCGCTTGAAAAGGTAATTCAAAACGTACTCGTTTTTTGTATAACCAGAAGAAAGGAAGAATACCCTCAATCTCTTGTCCTCATTCTCCAGCAACGTAGATAGTCTCCCGACGTGGAAAAAGAAACTAACAGCGATGTAGATCAGAAAATCTCGAATACCGGACACTTCCACAGAACTGTTGTACATGAAGAGTACCCCAAGAGTGGTCAACGCATTCATGAAGGAAAAAGGCGAGAGATTCACGTTGGCAAAGCTCACAAGACCCACCCAAGTGAGCAAAATCGCTAAAGCTAATCCTATGGAAGAAAAAGCAAAAGCAATCAAAATATTGTCAACCACTCAGTTCTTCTCTCCTTCCTGTGTTTCTCTCCTAAGGGCTTCGGCTATACCAGCTAAACTCGATATGATCGATGTAGCCTCGATCGGAAGGAATATCTTCGTCGCTTTACCGTTCGCTATTTCTTTGAGCGCTTCGAGATATCTTATGGCTATCAAATCACTCGTCGGGGAACCTTCATGTATCGCCTTGAAAACGCTCAGTATGGCCTGAGCTTGTCCCTCTGCTTCGGCGATCAGTTTATAACGGTTAGCTTCAGCAACTTTTTTTATCGCTTCAGCCTCTCCTTCAGCCCTCAAGATAGCAGCGTTCCTTTCACCCTCAGCTTTCAAGATTTCAGCTTGCTTGATGCCCTCAGCTTCCAATATTGCGGCTCTCTTGGTTCTTTCGGCCTTCATTTGCTTGCTCATCGCTTCAGTGATGTCCTTTGGTGGGTCTATCTTTTTGATTTCAACTCTCGTGATGCGAACTCCCCACTTATCTGTTGCGTCGTCTAGAACCGTTCTAAGCTTTGCGTTGATTTTCTCACGCGAAGTTAGGGTTTGGTCCAACTCGAGTTCACCTATAACGTTCCTGAGGTTGGTCTGCGCGAGCTTGAGAGTAGCAAATTGGAAATTGTTGACGTTATAAACAACTTTGTATGCATCAGTGACTTCATAGTAGATGACGGCATCAACCGTCACGACGACGTTATCTTTAGTTATGACCTCTTGTGGCGGAACATCTATGACCATTTCTCTGAGATCTACTTTGATCATCCTATCAAAGAATGGAACGATGAAGTGAAGACCTGGCCCGACCTCGCGATGGAATTTTCCAAGACGTTCAATTAAGCCCCTCTGAAAGGGCCTGACAACTTTGATACCTGTTGCTGCAATGACGAACAAAAGAACCACTAGAACTATCAAACCTATCATCATGTGACATCACCCCTTTCATGTTTTCGCACCACAACATGAGCACCTTCAACTCTCAAAATTACCACTTTCTGTCCTTCTTCGATCACAACATCATCGAACTCAGAATAAGCTCTCCAAATCTCTCCATTGACCTTCACCAAACCTTTACTCTGTTTGTTGTCTATCTTTTCAACTACGATCGCTTCCTTGCCTATTATCTCATCTATATGTATTTTCCTTGGCTCCGAACTCGTGATTTTCTTGGCCAAAGGTCTTGTGAGCAATACGAGAACTCCTGAGACTAGCATGAAAGTGAGTATCTGAATCAAAGTACCAGCAAGAAAGCTCATCCCAGCTGAAGCAAAGGCTCCAAGAGCGAACCAGAAGAAAAAGAAAGTTGGTGTCAGAATTTCAGCCACAACTAAGATGACCCCGAGTATGAGCCAAAAAACATAAGGTTCCATGGCTTCACCTCCTTCACATCGTGAACAATTCGTTTGGATCGACGAAGAATATTTCAAAAGGTTCTTCACTCAAATTCCTCAAATACTTTTCTATCTTACCGGAGTAACGTGTCGAAATATGGTACAAAATCAATTTTTTTGCTCTCGCTTCCTTCGCAATCTTTATAACTTCCTCGAGTGAAGCGTGTGCATTCATCTTTCTATCTTCTTTTCTCAAGAAAGTACACTCATGAAGTAAAATCTCGCTTTCAAAAGCGTCGATCGGATCTATTCCGTAGGTGTCACCCGAGATCGTCAAGACTTTCTTCTCGTAAGATTCAGTTATGCTATCTTGACCGATCTCCTTCGATAGACGCACTATTTCCGATTCTGGCAAATTTTTGTATTCTTCCTTCAATCGCTTACGCACTTCAATCACGTTGTAGCCAAAACTCTGATCGTACTGTGTGTGTTTCACCCTGAAAGGCACTATGTATCTTGCAAAACTCCCAGCTTGCCTTAAAAAAATCTTTTGGCCGGCAGATATCGGAACACAATTCAATTCAAATCTCAAATCCCCGTTCACTTTCACAATGAACTGAAGCCATTCTTCTACTGCGCTGTTTCCTTTTGGATAGTAAATTGTGAGAGGTTTTTCTCTATCGCCCATCGAATTGTTCCTTGAGTTTATTATCGTCCATAAGCCAGATATGTGATCGACGTGACCGTGTGTGAGAAATATATACTTTATGGCATAGATCTTATTGGCCATCGTCAAGGAAACGCCTTCTCCAGCGTCGAAAAGAATCCTCTCAGGAGCATAGTAGATCCAGGTGGAGTAAAGAGCCTTTGAATAAATTTGAAGTATCAGTCAAATTCACTCCTTTGATTCAGTTATGACTTCTACTTTTACTACACCTTTGACTCCTCCTGGGAGTCTCAATTTCACATCGTACAATCCAACTTCTTTAATGGGTTTTTCGAGCTCGATCCATCTTTTGTCAATTTCTGTTCCAACACTCTTACTGAGGAGCTCTGCCAGCACCGCACTTGTTAGAGCACCAAAGAGTTTACCTCCGACTCCGGTTTTGGCTTCGATTTTATGGATCTTCCTTTGAAGTTGTCTCAAGAGATCTTCGCTCCTTTTTTTTGCCAAGTTTTCTTTGTGCTCTTTCATAACCTTTTCATTTTCTATTCTTTTGATCTCACTCTCAGTTGCTGGCTTTGCAAGACCTTTCGGTATTAGGTAGTTCCTCGCATATCCATCCGCAACTTCCTTGATCTCACCAGTTTTACCGGTACCCGGAACATCCTTGAGCAGTATCACCCTCACTTCTCGTTCCTCCTTCCTCAGATCATTATACCCACTAAAGTGAAGGATGTCTCGTAAGAACTCATCTTTCGTTTCAACTCCACAAAACTGTGTTCATCACAACCTGAGCTATCGTGGGATATACTCGTCTTTGGGTGAGAAAATGGAATACGATGTGTATCTGAGAATGAACAGCGATGATGTTCATACTTTGAGTTATATCCTCGAAGTGGAAGATAATCTTTTGAACATGAGAAAATACCAGAACGGTCTATTGAGGATACTGGTTCCTGCTGATCTTCTCGACCAACTGCTTGGATTTTTGCAGAATGTGAGAAGCTATGTGAACTTTGAATTAGTGGACGTGAGGCTCAACCGTGGGATTATTTGATTTGTTCAAGCCGAATGAATTCGTGGACGATTTGAAGCAACTCAACATTGAAAAATATCTCTCATCGGGAAAGGATGTTTTCATCTTCGATTTTGACAACACCTTGGGTTTGTGGAGGAACGCCGAGATAAAAGATGAGTTCAAAGCTCTGTTGGAAAGTTTGAAACTGAAAGGAGCCGAGGTACTGATAGTGTCTAATGGGCGGCCAAGACGAGTGATGAATTTGGATGGCTTCAACATTGTGTGGCGCGCTGGAAAACCTTTTTCAAAAAGACTGAAGGATGTGTTCAAACGATTCGATCCCTCCCGGGTCGTTCTCATAGGAGATCAAATCTTCACCGATGTGGTTACTGGGAAAAGGTTCGGCTTCTATACAATCAAAGTGAAACCGCTGTCAGAAGAAGAATTCTTCGGCACGAAGATATTGAGATTTTTTGAGAAAATTCTGCTCAAAATTTTGAGAGGGAAGACGGAAAATGAAATGTGAGGGTTGTGGTGCAGAACTTCAATGTGAGAATGAAACGCTTCCAGGATACATACCAAGAGAAGTGCTTGAAAGCAAAGTGCTTTCTGGCGAGAAAATTCTCTGCCAGAGATGTTTTAGAGCCAGACATTATGGAAAATTGATGCCTGTACACTTGAAAGATTTTTCTCAACAGTTGCGCGAGATAATCAATAGCATGAACATAGACATTGTGGTGTGGGTTTTGGATATCACCGATTTTGAAGGAAGTTATGATTCGATGATTTCAGCCATTTTGAGAGATGTCAGAAAAATCTTTGTTGTGAACAAGATAGATCTGCTCCCAAGAGCTGTTACAGTGAAGGAGATAGAAGGTTGGGTGAGAAAAAATCTCAATGAAGAATCTTTTGAGATAATCCTCACCAGTGCCACGAAAAACTACGGTTTGAAAAAGCTCTTCGAATCGATCAGTAAATTTCAGCGAGTACTTTTCATTGGTGTAACTAACGTTGGAAAATCCTCGCTTTTCAAAAAGATTACTGGAGCAGATGTTAGCATCACACCCTTTCCTGGAACGACACTTGGTCTCATACATGCGAAGATCTTTAAAACGAATCTGTACGATTCTCCCGGCATAACAACCGGCCGTAGGGTGATAGATCTACTCAAACCAGACAGTCAGAAAAAACTTGTTCCTGTGAAACATTTGAGTAGATACACATTTAAACCTGAAAAAGACAGAGTCATTTTCCTTGGAGGATTGTGCAGGCTTGATGTAAACTTCGAATCAGAAATGCGTCCTATTTTCCAGGTTTTTGCGAGCGAGTCAGTGAAGTTTCACGAAACTAGCGAGACGAAAGCGGACGAATTGTGGCGAAAACTTTATGGAAAACTTCTCACACCACCATTTGATCCGGAAGAATTATCCATGGAGAGTTTAAATTTTCAGGAAAAAACTTTCGAATTGAACGTTGCTGAAGAGCTCTCTATAGCAGGCTTAGGTTGGTTGAGTGTCCGCCGCGGGCCACTTGAAATCTGCTTGAAAACCATCGATGGTATATATGTGAGAAAGAGAGAAGCATTGATAAATCCTCTGAGAAAGGAGAGATGAACGTGAGAAAGAAAGAACCAGGCATTGTTGTGGGTGTAAGTAACAGACATGTACATCTTTCAAGAGAGGATCTAGACATTTTGTTCGGCAAAGGCTACGAACTGAAACCGATCAAAAATCTTGGTCAACCGGGACAATTCGCTGCGGATGAAAAAGTTATAATCGTCGGACCCAAAGGTGCCATCGAAGGTGTGAGAGTTCTAGGACCTGTCAGAAAAGACACGCAAGTCGAAGTATCCAGGACTGATGCTTTCAAGCTCGGCTTGAATCCGCCCGTGAGGGATTCAGGTGACATAGAGGGTTCACCGGGTATCGTAATCGTTGGCCCAAAAGGTGTTGTGGTGAAAGAAAAAGGTGTCATACTCGCCAAGAGACACATCCACATGCACCCACAGGATGCTGCGCGTTACAACGTTAAAGACAAAGATTTGGTGAAAGTACTGTGCGAGAAAGAAGGCCGTAAACTCATTTTCGACGATGTGTTGATCAGAGTGAGCGAAAAATTCGCCTTGGAATTTCATGTGGACACAGACGAAGCTAATGCGGCTCTTTTGAACAATGGTGATCTTGTGTGGATAATAGAATAATTGTGACTTATAAAGGGAAAACATTTGAAATTGAAAAACCTCTGACAGTGAAAAAACTTCTGAACGAAATGGGACTCAACCCATTGGAGCATCTAGTTCAGGTTGATGGAAAGCTTTACACAGAAGATAGAATCATCAAACTTGGTTCACGCGTGGTGATACATAAAGTCACCTCTGCCGGATAGAAAGGGGGGCAAGGATTCGTGATCGAACCTGATGTGCTAGGGTTAAAGGATGAACTCGTACAATTACGCAGAACTTTTCACATGTATCCTGAAATCGAGTTTGAACTGCACAGGACTTCCAAACTTGTAGCGGATTATCTAGAATCAATAGGTTTAGAAGTGAAACGTAACATAGCAAGGACAGGCGTAGTTGCCCTTTTGAAGGGTAATAAGCCTGGAAAAACGCTCATGCTGAGGGCAGATATGGATGCTCTGCCGTTGCAGGAATTGAACGACGTACCTTACAAATCGAAGATCGATGGTGCGATGCACTCTTGTGGTCATGACGGCCACACCGCAATGCTCCTCGTCGCTGCAAAAGTCCTTGCAAGTAGAAAAGATAGAATCGCTGGGAACATTAAGTTTGTCTTTCAACCATCCGAAGAACGATTCCCACCAGGTGGAGCAATTCCAATGATAGAGGAGGGGGTGTTAGAAAATCCAAAGGTTGACATGGCTTTTGGTATTCATCTTTGGAACGCTTTGCCTGTGGGAACCGTTGGCTTGAGAGCTGGGCCTCTGTTGGCAGCGGCCGATGAGTTCAAAATAATTCTGAAAGGTAAAGGGGGGCACGGTGCTTATCCGCACGCATGTAGAGATCCTATCGTTGCAGCGAGTGAATTAGTACTTGCATTCCAAACCGTTGTGAGCAGAAGCGTTGACCCATTGGAAAGTGCCGTTGTGACTGTAGGAAAACTGCAATCCGGAACAGCGTTCAACATTATCCCCGAGACTGCCATCCTAGAGGGAACCGTGAGAACTTTGAATGAACAGATCCGCGGCGTGGTGAAAAAGAGAATGGAACGAATCATTCGTGGTGTTTGCGAAGCTCACGAAATAGACTTTGAGCTTGATTACAAGGATGGAACAGCTGTGTTGATCAACGACGCTGAGTTGACAAAGATGGTGAGAAAAGTTGCCGAAGAAGTCGTTGGAAAAGAAAATGTCGTTGAAGTACCACCATCGATGGGAGGAGAAGATATGTCCTTCTTTTTGCAGAAAGTTCCTGGTGTTTTCTACTTGGTTGGTTCTGCAAACCCAGCGAAAGGGCTTGACAAACCACACCATTCTCCATACTTCGATATAGATGAAGATGCTCTCCTTATAGGTACACAAATGCATGTGAGTTTGGTGATGAAAATTTCAGGGGAAGATGCATGATCGTTGTTCAAAAAATAATCGAAGCTTTTCTTTTACCGCCAGGTTTGTTTGTGACTGTACCATTGATATTGGGACTGAGTTGGTTAAAAAATTCTAAGACTAAAGCTTCACTACTTCTGCTTTTCGCAGCGTTCAACTACGTCCTCACAACGAGTGTCGGGTCTTTTTTGTTCGTCAAGCCGTTAGAGATGAGTTTTCGTAAAACGATACCGTCCACCTGTGACGCGGTTATCGTGCTCGGTGGAGGTGTAATTAAAAATCCAGATGGTTATGAACTACGCTCTCATACGTTTAAAAGATTCATCGAAGCCGTTGAACTTGCGAAAAATTTCGATGCTATCTTGATAGTTTCCGGTGGAACATTGCCGGGATTATCACAAGAATCTGAAGCCATCGTTATGGCAAAACTGGCAAAAGAATTTGGAGTACCAGAGGAAAAAGTGTTGATCGATGATAAAAGCAAGAACACTTACGAGAACGCAAAAAATATAGCAAACTTGATAAAGAACAGAGATCTCAAAAGAATCATCCTAGTAGCTTCCGCAGTACATATGAAAAGGGCAATGATGAGTTTTGAAAAGTTCAAGATCACAGCTCAACCATATCCGGTTGACTACCTTTGCGATCACGGCCCACTGAGTTGGGTTGATTTCATACCAACTAGAGAATCTTCGCACGCTAATATGCTGGGATTACACGAACTTATCGGACTCCTTTGGTACAAGTTACTGATCCGAGTTCATCTGAGTTCCGCTCCAAGTTCGTCAACAAGCCTTCTGAGCTTTTTTTCTTCCAAAGCATAGTTGGTCAGAGATGATAAGGTCTTGTAAGGTTTGAAACGTTGTATGTACCAAGGCTTGTTTCCTATGATCTTTTTAATTTCCTTTAAGTCTGTCTCGTTTATCAATCCGGGCACGAAGGTTGTTCTAATTTCGAATCGAACTGATGAATTATTGAGCAAATCCAAAGTGTCGAGAATTCGCCTGAAGATTTCTTTCGCTGTACTTTCATCAAGACCTGATATTGTTTGAAAATTCTCAGGACTAGACTTGATATCGAGTGCCACATAATCGAGAAGTTCTTCTTTCAAAAGTTCATCAACCATTTGAGGGTTACTCCCGTTCGTATCGAGTTTTAGAGAATAACCTTTCTTTTTCAAATGGCGAATGAAAATCGGAAGATCTCGATGAATCGTTGGTTCCCCACCAGTGATAACGATGCTCGAAGTAATTTTTCTTCTGAAAATCTCTTGTAATGCTTCTTGATCGCTTACAGTTTCAACACGTTCCAGCACCAAATCTTGATTGTAACAATACGGACAGCGAAAGTTGCATCCCACAGTGAACACTACTGTTGCGATGGATCCAGGATAGTCACAAAAACTTGTGAGAATGCTTTTTGCAAATTTCAAATCTTCAAATACCTCCTCAATTTGAACTCTTCTCTCTTCCCGGCGTTCCAGTGCCTTACGGGTCTGAAATAACCAACCACTCTTGAATACACTTCTGTTTCTCCGCCGCAGATTGGACAATTATTCATCTCACCTCTGAGGTAACCGTGTTCTTTACAAATGCTGAAGGTTGGGGTTAATGTCAAGTAAGGCAACTTGTACTGGTTAAAGATGAGTTTCAAAAGTTTTGGGACTAGATGATCTTCAATCGGTTCGCCCAGATAAAGGTGTAGCACAGTTCCGCCTGTGTATAATGATTGCAGTTCATCTTGGTGCTCGAGTATGTAGGATAAATCGTAATCTTTGTCGATTGGTAACTGTGTTGAATTGGTGTAGAAAGGTTCGTTGATTCCACTGGTGTAGATATCTGGGAATTTCCTCCTGTCTATCTTCGCCAATCTGTAACTAACTCCTTCTGCCGGTGTGGCTTCGAGATTGTAAAGATTACCAGTTTGCCTTTGAAACTGAAGTATTTTTTCCCTCATGAAGTTCAACACTTTTATGGCGAATTGCCTGCCTTCTTCAGAATCTATACCAACACCCAAGAAATTGATACAAGCTTCATGCATGCCGATCAAACCTATCGTTGAAAAATGGTTTGTCCAATAACCTCCGGTCAACTGATAAACCTCAGATAGGTAGAAACGCGAGTATGGGTATAGACCCCTTATTGTCAGATCCTCGATTACATCCCTTTTGATTTCCAAGCTTTTCTTTGCGATCTCCATCAGTTCAGAAAGTCGTTCAAAAAATTCTTCTTCGGTTGAAGAGAGGTATCCAATCCTTGGCATATTTATTGTGACCACACCTATACTTCCCGTAAGTGGGTTTGCTCCAAACAATCCTCCTCCTTTCTTTTTCAACTCCCCTCTATCAGTGACAAACTGCGTCAACCTCGTTCTGATGGAGGTGTTGTCCAAACGTAACCTGCAACACATACTCCTGACGTCGGATGGTTCCATATCACTGTTGATGAAATTTGAAAAGTATGGTGCACCGTACTTCGCTGTCAGCTTCCAGAGCAAATCGAATTCATCCGAATCCCATGGGAAATTTTTATCGATGGAGTAAGTGGGTATAGGGAAAGTGAAGATTCGACCGTGTGCATCGCCTTCAATCATCACTTGCCAAAATGCTTTGTTAAGCATATCCATTTCTCTCTGAAAATCACTGTAAGTGTGTGGCTGGCGGTATCCTCCAACGATCACATTCTCATTTGCAAGATATTTTGGAACAACTAGATCAAAGCTCAAGTTCGTGAAAGGTGTTTGAAAACCCGTTCTTGTCGGAACATTGAGATTGAACACGAACTCTTGGATAGATTGTTTCACTTCACAAAAACTCAGTCCGTCTTGAGCTATATAAGGAGCTAAAAGTGTGTCAAAATTCGAAAAAGCTATAGCACCTGCGACTTCTCCTTGAAGTGTGAACATGAAATTCACCACTTGACCCAATGCGCTTCTGAAATGCTTAGCTGGTTTACTCGCTATCTTTCCTTCAACACCTGTGAATCCCTTCAGTAACAAATCTTCCAAGCTCCATCCTGTACAATAAGCAGAAAGAGAACCAAGATCATGAATGTGAAGATCTCCTTGCAAGTGTGCAGAAGACACTTCTTCAGGGTATATTTCTTCAAGCCAATACCGCGAAATTATGGAAGAATAGAGATACTGATTCAAACCTTGAAGTGAATAAGACATATTGGAATTCTCGTTGACCCTCCAATCACTTTTCGACAAATAATTATTGACGAGTTCATTCAATCGTGACAAGATGCTCCCTCCCTTAGTAAAAACTTTGACGGAAAATATTTTACACCATATGTAGTGGTTATGTCAATAAGTATACTATATGTAGTATATCGTACTCAAAAATTTGATTCCACTTTGACGTGATTTTCTATAGCTGATAAAATCGCCAGTGGGAGAGTGATGAAGTGAAGTTGGAAGATCTTTTACCGAAAGATGTCATCGATAAACTCAGGGAGCGTACTAAATCCACCAATCCTTACATACAAGAACTCTCTGAAAAAACGAAAGAGAACGTTGAATTGATTGGAAGGATCGTCAGTAAGAAATTACAAGAATCCAAGGACGGCAAGAAATTTCTTTTAATGACCCTTTCAGATAGAACTGGAAGTATACGCGCCGTAGATTGGTACAACGCAGAGGAAAACGATATGCGATTTGCAGAAGGAGACGTAATACTGGCAAAAGGACGTGTCGTGTTTTTCGAAGGTCATCTTCAGTTGAACATAGAGAAAGATAAAGACGCGTTGATACCGCTCAGTGAAGATCAATACGATTATGAAAGATTCGTCGAAATCACGAAGAGAAACATCGAATCACTGTACCAGAAACTCATCGAATTTATAAGGGATGTTCAGGACAGAGAAATACGATCGTTGATCGAAACTCTCTTGGTGCACGATAAAGAGTTCGTTTCAGCGTTCATTCAAGCTCCTGCGGGCGTGAGCGTGCACCATGCATACATGGGTGGACTGCTTGAGCACACAGTGGATGTCACAACGATGTGCAAAAGAATCTGTAGTGTTTACGATTTTCTCAACAGAGATATCCTCATCGCTGGCGCGATCTTGCACGATATAGGCAAAGTAAAAGAATACAAAATCACAAAGAAAGGTTTAGAAGTGACAACTGAAGGCGAACTGAAAGGTCACATTGCGCTGGGTTTGGAGGTTCTCCAGCAAACAGCGAGTAAAATCAACATAGCGAAAATGAAGCTATTACAACTAGAGCATATAGTCTTATCTCATCATGGCGAGTACGAATTTGGTTCTCCCGTTCTACCTAAAACAGTGGAAGCTTACGTGGTACACGCACTGGAGAACATGGACTCGAAACTGTCAAGATTCAGAGTCATAAATGAAAAACAAAAGAATGGAGATAAGATGTGGAGTGATTTCGATAAGCATCTGGGAAGACGCGTTTGGTTGGGAAGGTGGAAGGATGAGGATTAAATTTGGTACAAGCGGCTGGAGAGCGATAATAAGTGACGATTTTACTTTCAAGAATGTTCGCATCGTTTCTCAGGCTATATCGGAATATCTGAAAAAGAACAATGGCAGAAGCGTTATCGTTGCACGCGATACACGTTTCATGACAGAGTTCTATGCGCGTTTGGTTGCAGAAGTACTCACAGCAAATGGCATAAAAGTTTTGATGCCCGAGAATCCCACACCAACACCAGTTGTTTCTTTCTCGATACGCCAGCACAAACTGTCCGGAGGGATCAATATAACAGCTTCGCACAATCCGCCCGAGTATTGCGGGATAAAGTTCAACCCAGCGGATGGCTCACCAGCACCTCCCGAGGTAACACAGCAGATCGAATCCATCATAGCTACGACCGATGAGAACAAGATTTCAACTATGTCTCTCGTTGAGGCCAACAATAAGGATCTCTTCGAAATATTCGATCCGAAACCAGATTATTTCAGTGCATTATCAAAAGTTATAAACTTTGAAATCATAAAAAAGGCAAAACCCAGAGTTATTATTGATTTAATGTATGGTACAGCTATTGGGTATCTAGATGATTTGTGCTCAAAAGTATGTCATGAAATCGAAATTTTTCATAACTACAGAGACCCGTACTTCGGCGGTGGCAGACCTGAACCAGACGAAGAAAGGCTCTCGCTACTTGCAAATCGTGTTAAATCTAAGAATTGGGATGTTGTGTTGGCTGTAGATGGAGACGCAGACAGATTCGGCATCGTTGACGATGAAGGAAGGTACATCAAACCGAACGAAGTGATAGCGTTGCTAGCTCATCACCTTTACAAGAACAAAGGTATGAAAGGACCTGTAGCTAGGACTGTCGCAACCTCACATGCTTTGGACGAAGTTGCTAAAGCTTTTGGAGGGAATGTCGTGGAAACCCCCGTTGGTTTCAAGTTCCTCGCCTCGGTTCTACTGAATGAAAAAGCGGTGATCGCGGGGGAAGAAAGTGGAGGATTGTCCATAGCTAATCACGTTCCAGAGAAAGACGGTATACTTGCCTGTCTTCTCATTCTAGAAATGATCAGTTACGAGCAAAAACCGCTTTCTCAGATCAGAAAAGATTTTAATCAACGTTATGGTAACTTTTTCAACACGAGAGTCGATTTGAAACTTTCAAACGATGAGGAAAAGAAGGCCCTTTTCGAAAAATTTGAAACAATAGAAAAGTATTTGACGGACTTGAAAGTGATCTCCAAAGATAGAGTGGACGGCTTACGTTACTTTTTTGACAAATCCAGCAGTTGGCTGCTCATCAGAAGCTCTGGCACAGAACCTGTTATAAGAGTTTATTTTGAAGCGAGAGACGAAGTTACTTACCAAAAGCTGAACATGCTCGTGAGAAAGATCAGCAGGTGAGAAGATGTCAAAAAGCAAAAAGATCATAATAGTTGAGTCTCCTGCCAAAGCAAGAACCATCATGGAGATATTGAAAGGTGAATACGAAGTCATTTCCTCCAAAGGTCACGTTCGAGATTTGCCCGAAAAACGTTTCGGCGTAGATATGAAAGATTTTGAACCTGTTTTTGAAATCATCGACGGTAAGGAAAAAATTGTGAGAGAAATTATCGAGAGAGCTAAAGGAAAAGAAGTGTTCCTAGCATCTGACATGGATAGAGAAGGCGAAGCGATAGCTTGGCATTTGGCTGATATACTGGGAATTCTTGGAAGAGAGAAAAGGATAGTTTTCAGCGAGATAACTCCACAAACCATAATAAACGCTGTTCGTTCCCCGCGGCAAATAGATATGAGAAAAGTCCGCGCTCAGCTTGCGCGTCGCATTTTGGACAGAATCGTCGGTTATAAGATCAGTCCTTTATTGTGGAAATTGCTCAGGACCGGTTCTAGCGCCGGTAGAGTACAATCAGCCGCACTTAAATTAGTATGTGAACGAGAGTTACAACGCCATAAATTTGTCCCAAAGAAGTTTTGGAAAGTGCAAGGCTACATAGGTTCACTGAAGTTTTATTTAACGCATGTGGAAGGTAAGAAGATCGAAATGCAACAAGTGGACGAGGCTTTGGCAAAGAAAATACAGCAAGAAGTAAAAAAGTTGAAACTCGTACAGAAAAAGATTAGATTGGTGCAGAAAAAACCACCGTTGCCATTCATAACTAGTACCATGCAACAAGAAGCTGCGAACAAATTCGGTTTCTCTGTCGCTCGAACTATGCAACTTGCTCAGATGCTTTACGAAGGTGTTGAGACGCCCGAAGGGCACAAGGCTTTCATAACCTATATTAGGACTGACTCAACACGCATCTCTGAATACGCAAGGTTTCAAGCTGAGAGATTCATCGAGAAAAATTTTGGAGAGCGTTATATTGGAGAATTCAAATCAGATCAGAAGAAACCCAATATTCAAGACGCTCACGAGGCAATCAGACCAGTCGATGTTGAGTTGACCCCCGAAAAAGCTGAAAAGCTTCTCGATAGAGATCTATACAAACTTTATAAGCTGATCTGGGAAAGATTCTTAGCATCCCAAATGGCTCCCGCAACGTATGAGGAAATCGTTTATTTGTTCGAGTGTGACGTTTATATGTTTGAAGCTAAGGTAGAAAGAAGAATCTTTGATGGCTTCGAAGCAGTTTTTGGAAAACCAACTGAGGCACCGAAAACTTTGGAAGGTGAGACCTTCGAAGTTACAAGATGGGCAATAGAACAAGATGAAACGAAGCCACCTGCAAGGTATACAGAATCATCTATGGTCAGGGCGCTAGAGGCAAGAGGGATAGGAAGGCCGAGCACCTATGCAACTATCATCTCCACATTGATCGAGAGAAAATATGTTGTTAAAGAATCGAAAGAACTCGTACCAACAGTACTCGGATCCATTGTGAACTATTATTTGGAACAAAGATTCCCAAAGATAGTGGATCTAGATTTCACTGCGAGAATGGAAGAAGCATTAGATGCGATCGAGAGGGGAGAAAAAAACCACAAACAGGTTTTGCAGGAATTCTATAGTGAGTTTTCCGAACAATTCGAGCGAGCGCAAAGGGAATGGTTATCCATAGATTTGAAGACGAATTTGAACTGCGAGTGCGGGGAAAAATTCTCCTTAAAAATGGGGCGATTCGGTCTTTATCTCACGTGTCGCACGTGTGGGAAAACCACATCGGTAGATTTGAGTAGTCCTGCGGTTATGGATTATGACTCAATGTATTTCATCGGTCAGGTTAAAAGTTATGCTTGTCCAAACTGCGGGGAACCTCTCAAAAAATACAGTGGTAAGTATGGTAAGTATTATCACTGCCATAAGTGTAACAAAAATTATAGAGATTTCGCACGCGGTAACTGTCCAAAATGTGGTTGGATGGTCGAGAAAAAACTCAGCAAAAACAAGCGACAGTTCTTCAAATGTACGAATGATGATTGCGATTATCTGAGTTGGCTCGAACCTGCGAATGATGCTTGTCCCTATTGCGGTGAGAGGTTACACTACAAAAAATTGCGCTCATCTGAAAAACTGTTCTGCCAGAAATGTAGAAAAACTTTTGAAAAAATCGAGGGAGGCACAAAACATTGAAAATTGCGGTTCTGATGGGTGGCATATCCAGAGAACGTGAGATCTCACTGAGGAGCGGTGAAAACGTCGTCAAAGCTTTGAAGAAACTTGGACATCAAGTTGCACCGATAGACGTTAGAGAAGATTTCCTCAATATTTTACCAACTTTGAAGAAATTCGATCTGGTTTTCATAGCATTGCATGGTAAGTTTGGTGAAGATGGTACAATCCAAGCTTTACTCGAGTGGTTGGATGTACCGTACACAGGTTCCAGAGTTTTAGCAAGTGCGCTGTGTTTTGACAAATTGATGACCTACAGAGTGGTAGAAAAATTCGTTCCAGTCCCAGAATACGTCGTTGTGGATAGCCCCGTAAAAGAATCCCCTCTCGGTTTTCCCTGTGTCGTAAAACCTCGTAAAGAAGGTTCTAGCATTGGTGTACACATCTGTGATACTCCCGAAGAGCTGCATACATATCTCAAAGAGGAGCTGAAGATATACAAAGAAATGATCCTACAACGTTATGTTGCTGGTAGAGAACTCACTGTTTCTCTGATTGAGATGAATGGCGAGCTTCAGATATTACCCATACTTGAATTAAAACCTAAACGCAGGTTCTATGACTACATAGCTAAGTACACCCCAAACATGACAGAATTTGTGCTTCCTGCGCCACTGAGTGACGCAGAGTACAGAGTTGTTTGCGATAGTTGTTTGAAGGCTTTTAAAGTGTGTGAATGCAGCGGTTTTGCAAGGATAGATGGGATTTTGAAAGATGGAACGTTTTATTTTCTTGAAATCAATACTATACCTGGTTTAACAGATTTGAGCGATATGCCTGCATCAGCCCGCGCTGCTGGTATGAGCTTTGAAGATCTAATTGACGCAATCGTGAAGACGGTGAAAAAATGAGAGTAATAATCGATACGTCGAATTTTTCTACCTGTTTGAGATTCTCCGATAAGATCATAGGTTCATCTGAATACAGCCTTGGCAACGTTTATTTCCTGTACAACAACGGTCTCGTTCTACGCGCAACCGATGGTTGTTTGAGCAGTTGGATGAGAGTCGGTTCATGTGAACCATTCGAGGGTGAGATCGCTGTACCTTTGAGACTTCTGAAGGGCTTCCTCACGGGTGATGTCGGTGAGAACTTAAATCTCACCTTATCAGGAGATCAGCTCGTTGTGAGCTACGGGAATGAAACTTTAAAAATGAAATTGTTCGGAGGCAGAGAAAAACAGTTTCCGGTCGAACACGAATTGGTGGCTCGCTCTAATAGCATGAGTTTTGTGAAAGCTTTAGACTTTGCCACATCGCCACTGGAGGAAGGAGATTTCACCTCTTTTGGATCGTTCGAGGACAGATTGTTCATCTTTGCTCCCACTCATTCAATCGTTTGTTTATCTTGTGTGTCGGGTGAACTTGTAAAACCATTTGTCTTCTCTTTTCCTTACACGAGTGCGAGACATATCGTGAAAGCCTTCGAGGTTTATAAGAAGAAGGTACCTTTGAATTTTGGGTTGGATGAAGCGCTCATTATAGAATCTGTTGATTTCATCATGCAACTTTGCGGTGAAAAAGGCTCTGTTGATCCACGTATTGGTAGATTTCTTGGACAACAAAGAGAAAGTTTTCCATTACCAAATGGTTTTCGAAAGTTCATCTCCAAAGCTGCTTGGTTCATACCGAGAGAAAGCACCATCAAAATTGAGTGTACAAAAGGAAGCTTAAGGTTCTTTGGAACCTATGGTACTGTGACTTACAGAGCGATGCTACCGTTTGAATTTCCATTGAGTTTTGGAGTAGAATTCTCACCTCACAAAATGAGGTCTGCCTTATCGCGCATGAGCACAAAGTTGCTGCTGAGTGTGGGGGATGATTTCGTCAAAATAGAAGATGGTAACGGCAAGATAGTGGTGGTGAAGAGGATATGACCAAGGATACTTTGAAGCGCGCTTGGAAGTTGTTTTTTGTTTTTTTGAGGATTTCCTCCTTCACATTGGGTGGTGGTTATGCCATGGTACCAGTGATGCAATGGGAAATTGACAAGCTCGGCTGGATGAAAAAAGAAGAGTTCCTTTCAATACTTTCCGTCGCGCAGTCTATACCTGGGCCTATCGCCTTTAACACTGCCGTCCTGGTTGGAAAAAAAATATCAGGATTGCTCGGTTCCATACTTTCTGGGATGGCTATTGCTCTTCCTCCCTTCGTTGCTATCGTTGCTGTGGCTAGTTTTCTGAAACCATTTTTGAACAACATCTACGTAAAAGCGTTTTTGATGGGGACCTACGCAGCGGTGGTCGGATTGGTCTTCAACGTTCTTCTTGGATTGATTAAGAAGCAACAGTGGAAGTTTTTGAGGATCGTAGTGGTAGGATCAGGTGCAAGCTTACTCCTACTCAATAGGAATTCACTTTACGCAGTTTTTGCAATCAGCATCTTGGTGCTATACACTTGGGGGAAGGTGAAATCGTGAGTTTGATCAAACTGAATCTGATCTTCTTGAAACTTGGTTTCCTCTCTTTCGGAGGTGGATGGGCCATAGTTGGTATTCTCAAAAAAGAACTCATTTCAGCAGGATTCCTCACATCCACCGAGTTTGCAGAAATGGTTTCCATTGCGCAGATGACACCTGGACCCATCGCATTGAATTTGGCAACATACGTGGGCTACAAATATTTTGGCTTTTGGGGTGGATTTTTGAACACGTTTTTCTTTTTGCTAGCTCCAGCGATCACTATGATCTCCGTCTTTATGGTAGGTAAAAACGTGAGGCTGAACTCGGATAGATTGTCTCAAGCTCTCACGGGGTTCACGACGATCATGGTGTTAGTCACCTTGATCTCACTCGCTAATTCAAGGCTTACCGATCTGTGGTTTTTTCTAATTGCGATGACCGTGTTTGTGTGTTTGAACCGCTTCAAGATTCATCCTTTGATATTGATATTCACCGGGGGATTCATGGGCATTCTTCTGTACGCTCACTGATTCTCACGTTACACATACTTCTTCGCTGTGCTGCAAAATATATTTCTCTAACACGCTTCAAAAGCTTTGGATCTTCATCGGATAAGTCCAAATTGTTTTCCATTTTCATGAGTATTCTATCCAAATCTCGATAGTTCAAACCCAAAATGAATTCATCAGTTAAACCAGGGATTAGATCCGGTGTGGGTGGTCTTTCTATTATCTCATTTAAAATGTTCATTTGTTTTGCCATCTCGATTACCTGAGTTTTGTACAAATGAGCTATTGGTTCAATATCCGCTGCACTGTCACCCCACTTCACATACAACCCCGTCTTCAGCTCGGTTTTGTTCACACAACCCACCACAGCGTAGCCTCTTTTCTCGGCTTCGAAATAAAGCAAACACATTCTCATCCTGTGTTTTATTCTGTAATATGCAAGCCCTTTTCTGAAAACCTCGTTTCCCACGTCAAGTAAGTCATCTATGTAAGGATCTTTTGATAGACTCACCCACTTGCCCTTCACATAATTCTCTTGAACTCTGCGGGGGAAGATAAAAGAGGGTGGAAAGAGTCGATAAACACCTATCTTTCTGAGAATAGAACTCATCGAGATGATTTTGTATTCAACATTCAATTGTCTACAAAGCATTTTCGCCAGTCGTACACTCTCTCTCGACGAGTCTCTTTCGGGCAATATCAAACCGAGCACCTTATCGCTACCTAAAGCTTTTGAACATAACGTTAAGACCACAGCCGAATCGATGCCTCCACTCACACCCACAATCGCACCTTTATAGTTATTTCTTTCGATGAAGGTTCTTATGAAATCTTTCAACTCTTCAATGGTTTTTGTCACATCGAAGGGCATTCATCATCTCCCCCAGGTTCCACACAACGTTTTGGTTCTTTCTAACTGCTAATTTCGCTAGTTTATCCGCTCTTTCGTTGCAAACATCCTTAGAATGAGCCTTAACTTTTTCAAACTCAATGCGAAGACCATTCGCCTCAGCTTGATTGATAAAATTTTTGTACAAAACAGTCATGGGATGTTTTGCATCGTACTCACCACTGATCCATTTGTTGAGATTCTCAAAATCGTGTTTCACAACGAGGTGTTTTACCCGATTCCGAAGAGCATAATCGATCGCAAAAAGAACTGACAAAATTTCTGATGCTACATTCCTCAATTTAACGAGATTCTGATCGTCCGTCCAAAAATAAAATTCGTGCATCCCATTTCCATCACAGATCACTATCCCTGATCCACATATACCATTTCTGTAACTCCCATCCACGCAAGCAACGATGGCTTTTGCCAAAGATTTGGAACACTGCTGAGACTCACCAGACAGATATGCAACAGCTTCCTCTCTAGAGGAAAACGAACGATACTCTGCCCTTGAATAACCTTCTACCTGTTGCTTTGCAATCTCCCAATCTTCGTACACACCTGGTAGTCTACCCTTTTTAACTGCGTAGTATCTAGCCAAGAGCTTCTCACCTCGCCGAAGCGTGTGAACTTTGCGAAAACTTGAAAGATATGTACCCAAAAATCGTAATCATTAGAAGAATGAAGATCAGCTTAGTAAAGCCTAAGCTTTCTTTCGTGAATGGTTCAATTTTGAGTAACGATGCGATGATTAAACCGAAGGTAAAACTTTTCGTTTGCTTTGGAAACTCTTCGCTTAACCAGTTCATGATCAAGGACATCACCGCTATACCAGCTATAACTCCAACACCAAAAGGAATAATTATCGAGAATTCTATTCTCGCGACAGCACTGACAATGTCATCGTAGATGCCAAAGATCAGGAGCACTAAAGAACCACTCAAGCCTGGCAGGATCATCGCACATGCAGCAACAAAGCCGCTCAGTATTAGATATGTTCCTGAAAGGCGAACAGCACGAGATGTCAGCTCCAGAGTTATCATGAGGAGTATCCCTGAAACAAAATAAAGTAGCTTGAGCTTTTCTATTTCTTTATAAAGCTTCGGTATCGAACCCAAAACAAGGCCGAAGAAGGTAGAGTAAGCCAGTGCAGGAAATCTCGCAAGAAGGAAGCTCATTCCAGCAGAACCAATGAATATCGCAGTGATTATACCTATTCCAATTGTTAACATAAACAATGAATCTTCCCTTTTGAGCTTGAATTTGACAAGCTTTGAAATTGAAGCGATCAGTTCATCGTAAACTCCAAGTATAACAGCCATGGTGGCGCCACTTATACCAGGAACAAGATTGGCGAGACCTATGAGCAAGCCTCTGATGACGTTCATCATAGGGAGTCCCCCTTCAACCGTACATGTGTGTCAATATGGTCTTTTCGAGTTCAAGAAAGGAAGGATCGAAGAAATCTATCTTCCGTTCTAAGTCCACTCGGTAAACGAATCTGGCAGGCCTTCCGCACATAACGTATACACGCTTTGCTAAGCTGAGAGCTTCTCTGATATCGTGAGTAACGAGCACATAACTGATCCCGATACTCGCCAGTAAGAGAGAAAGATCCTCCATAAGCCTCATTTTTGTTGGCGTGTCCAAGCTTCTGAACGGCTCATCAAGTAACAATAAATCTGGTTCCACCACCAGAGCTCTTGCCAGATTCAACCTTTGTCTCATGCCTCCACTGAGCTGTCCAGGTTTGTAGTGCTCAAATCCTGAAAGACCAACTTTTTGAAGTATCCGATGTACTTTCATCTCGTTGTCACACACGAAAGCAACATTCCTGTAAGCCGTTCGCCAGGGGATTAAGCGATCCTCTTGAAAAACGAACCCAAGACGTTTGTAGAACCTCCTCACATTCCCAGAATCTGGTTCTTCCAAACCAGCTATGATCCTCAACAAAGTAGTCTTACCACATCCTGAAGGTCCAACTATTGCCACTGCTTCCGATTCGAAGATTTGAAGATCGATCCCACCGAGAACAGGCAAATTTCCGTAATTTTTGAAAACACCGTTGACCTCAAGAATGCACCTCAAAAAAATCTCTCTCCCAGAGAATCGAGAACAAACCCTCTAGAATCAAACCAAATATCACAGCGACTATAGTGCATGCGAAAACTTCAACCGTGTTCACATAGAATTTAGCTTGCATGATTCTTACCCCTAGTCCTGTTTCACCTATGAGGTATTCTGCCACAATGGCCACCTTCCACATGGTTCCAATACTCAGTTTAATAGATGAAACCAAGAATGGCCAGATTGATCCAAGATAAATTTCTTTTAGAATCCTGCGAACTGGAACTGAATAGATTCTCGCCATTTCTAAGAGTTTCTTATCCACAACTCTTACTCCTTCACAAACGTTGAATGTAACAACTGGTAACAGGGATACAAAAACTATGAACACCACTCCCCGCCAACCAATTCCCCAAGCGAGTATCACAGTTGATAGCCAAGAAACGATTGGAACTGACCTGATCACCATGTTCAACGGTTGTAGAAACACATAAGTTCTCTCAGAAAGACCCATGAGGAATCCGAGCATTGTACCTATGACTAGCGAAATCCCCATACCTAGAAAAGCTCGAAGAAACGTAGAACCAATAGAAGTAAGTAACCTTCCCTCAAGAAGCAAACGAAAAGTATAGATCAAAACTTTTTCAGGACCAGGAAAAATGAGGTCCGATCCCACAAACTTTGACACGAAAAACCACAGAGCAAAAAGAAGAAATACTCCGAGGAACAGAAAACTAAAACGTGAAGAATTTCTCATCAGGTAAGGAAGGCATGACGCTCGGATCTACTTGTTGTGTGATGCTCAAATAGTGAATCACTTCTGAAACTATCTCACTCGCGGGTCTGTACTCGTACAGAGTCCTAGTCAAGGATTCTTCCACAACTTCAACCGGTATACCTCCAAGATGTGGTGAAGATAAAGCAGCTGCCTCACGTGTGTTCTCCACGGCGTACTTGAGAGATTTCTCAACAGCTGTGAGTGTCTTATGGAGCGTTTCTTTATCCAGCACTCTTACAATGAATACACCTGTTATAGGGACTCTTGCAGGTAATCCTGTGTGTTCAGACCAGAGCTGTTGCAAATCGTAAGCAATACTAGCTTTGGCCTGCCTCATGGCTAGTGTCACGTAAGGTTCAGGAAGTACAGCGATTTTGATCTTTCCAGCGCTCATGAGTGATACGATTTCTGGAGGTGTGGCGTATCTTATTTTCACATCGTTGTCTGGCTTCAAGCCGATGCGTTCAAACAAGTATCTGATCAGCACATCACCGGTTTGTCCCTTTCCTTGGGGTGTATAAACCTCCTGGCCTACCAGATCTTTCAAATCTACTTTTCCGAGATCTTTCGTGACTATGTAGAAACCACTCCACATGATGACCGCGGCGAGCTTGAGGTCAAGCCCTCTACTGTATAGAGACGCTCCTATAGAAACTGGCAAGACTATTAGATCAACATTCTTTGCCACAATCTGAGCATTCACCTGGTCGAGTGTTCTCCAGAAATCGATCTTGATCTCCACATCACCGCTGACTTTCTTCCCAAGCAAACCGGAAAAGGCAACTACTGTTGGACCAACGGGTATCGATATACTGACAGCGAAGCTGAGAACGGATAAGACTATGAATATGAGAATGAAAAACCTTCTCATAGTCTCACCCTCTTCAAAAAGAGGCGAGGAAATGATCCTCGCCTCTCTATCATGTTCACCATTTTTCAAACCTCCATCGCGGTCAACGAAACTTTCTTCCTGGATCTGTCCACGTAGGTTGTATGGAGCAATTTGTGGGACACATGACTCAGCGGATGTTCAAGGAATTCTTCGTAGAGTTTCTTTATAGACGGGTTCTCGTGAGATTTTCTCAGCACACTTTTTTCATCTATAGTGTAAATGGCTTCCATTCGCTTCACCAAGACATCTTTGTCTAAGCTCTTCGGCTGACCTCCTCCGCCAATGCAACCACCAGGACACGCCATGATTTCGATGAAGTCATAATAAACTTCACCTTTAATGATTTTGTCGAGCAACTTTCTCACATTAGCACCACCATGAGCGATCGCAACTCTTAGTTGCTTCCCGTCGAAATCGATAGTGGCTTCCCTGACACCACCCAGCCCCCTCACAGAAGCGAATTCAATCTTTGAGAGAGATTTACCAAGCCCAAGTTCGTATGCGGTTCTGAGAGCTGCTTCCATCACCCCACCAGTGACACCGAATATGGCCGCAGCTCCCGTGGATTCTCCGAGTGGATCGTCGTAGTTCTCTTCTGGAAGCGATGCATAAGGGATCTTCCGCATCTTTATGAGTTTTCCAAGCTCACGTGTCGTCAGTACAACATCTACAGCTGGCAAGTTACCGACCATATGTTGAGGCCTAATGATGTCATCTTTCTTTGCTGTACAAGGCATGATGGAAACGACGAAGATCTTCTCCGGTGAAACGTTTATTTTCTTCGCAAAGTACGATTTTATCACTGAACCTAGCATTTGATGCGGTGATTTCGCGCTGGACAGGTTTTTCAAAAACTGTGGATAGAGTTTTTCTGCGAGGTTTACCCATGCTGGGCAACAAGAGGTAAACATAGGGAAAGGTCCACCCTTTTTGAGTCTCTCCAAGAACTCAGACCCTTCTTCCATGATGGTCAAGTCCGCAGCGAAGTTTGTGTCAAAAACGTAATCGAAGCCGAGTCTCCTCAGAGCCGCAACCATCTTCCCAGTGGAGATACTTCCGGCTTCCATACCGAACTCTTCACCGAGGGCCACGCGTGTAGCTGGTGCTGTTTGAACTACCAATACTTTGTCATGTTTTTCAAGTTCTTCTATAACTCTTCTGATGTTGACGTTCTCCGTGATAGCACCTACTGGACAAAAAGCAGAACATTGGCCACAACTTATGCAATCCGTTTCATAAAGAGGCATTTCAAAAGCTGTTTGCGGGAGCGCTTCGTAACCACGGTCGACCATGGAATAAATGTCCATGCCCTGAAGTTCAGAACATGCCCTGACACATCTGCCACAAACCACACACTTCTCCAAATCTCTTACTACTGCCGGAGAGCTCAGATCCACACTTTCCGATCTTATTTCACTTGGAAAAATGTCTTTCACGTCGTACAGATATATTAGATCTTGAAACTCACACTTACCGTTGGAGTAACATGTCATGCAATCTTTTGGATGTCGAGACAGCAAAAGTGCCAGGTTGAATTTCACTGCGTTCATGACACGTGATGTGTTCGTTCGAACTTTCATTCCATCTTGAACTTTCGTCACACAAGCTGGTTGCAAATTCCTTGCTCCTTCAACTTCGATGACACAAACACGGCAAGCACCAGTTGGTTCAAGCCGTGGGTGATTGCAGAGCGTGGGCACATATATACCAGTCTGATTGCATGCCTCCAGAATCGTTATTCCAGCTGGTACTTCGTACGTTTTCCCGTTGATCTCGATCTTCACATTGGCCACCTTCAACCCTCCCCTTCTGCTGCGTTGACTGACTCCAATTTTATTCTATCACAAAATTTATTGTGCTGTGACTTTTTTCTCTAAGTGTTTTTTGGCGAGCTCCACATAAAGTGCGAAGGCATTCGGATCATTGACAGCAAGCTCAGACAACATTTTCCTGTTGATGTTTACATTGGCGAGCCTCAGACCATGAATCAATTCACTGTACTTCAAACCATGTTGCCTGGCGGCGATGTTTATTCTGGTAATCCAAACGCTTCTGAAATCTCTCTTTTTTATCTTCCTCCCAGCAAACGAATACCACTTAGCTCTCACGTAGTGCTGCTTGGCAAGCTTATACCTTCTACTGATTGCCCCTCTAAAGCCTTTAGCGGCCTTCAATATTTTTTTCCTCTTTTTCCGTGCGTGCAAAGACCGTTTGACTCTCATAGTCCGCCTCCTCTCTCAAACTCCGAGAAGTCTTTTGATCCTTTTGGCATCACCTTTGTGGAGAACATCTTTCTTTCTCAATTCGCGCAAAGTGGACCTCCTTCTCTTCCCAGTGGTGTGCCTTGTTCTCGCATGATTGAACAGGATCTTTCCACTTTTAGTAACCCTAAATCTCTTGGCAGCTGTTTTACTCGTCTTCATTTTGTTTTTAGCCATCTCTTCAAACCTCCTCAATTTTCCTTCGGCTTGATCTGCATCCACATATCTTTACCTTCCAATTTTGGTTCCACTTCAACTGAACCTATGTCGCTTACGTCCTGAGCAATTCTTTTCAATATTTCTTCGCCTTTTTCAGCGAAGGCGATTTCTCTCCCCCTGAACATCACAGTTACTTTAACCTTGTCTCCTTCTTCCAGAAACCTCCGGATGTGTCTTAATTTTGTCATATAATCGTGTTCATCGATCTTCACTCTGAACTTCATTTGCTTTACCTCTTGCACTTTCTGCTTCTTTTTGGCTTCTTTCTGCTTTTTAGCAAGCTGATACATGTACTTACCGAAATCCATGATCTTCGCCACTGGTGGATCGGTGTTGGGTGATACCAAAACTAGGTCCAATCCTTCTTTTTTCGCAAGTTCTATGGCTTTGTAAGTTGGAAGAACACCTATCTGTTTCCCATCTTGTCCAACTACTCTGACTTTCGGTACCTTTATCTGCTCGTTTTTCAAGAAAATCTGTTCTTTCTCGATGTTCTCTACCTCCTTAAGCAAAAAAGCGGGCAAAGCCCGCCTCCCAGTTATCCACTTAGAGTAAAAAATCCCTTCGACCCCTTTGACTCTCGGTCTGGGGGTGGGAAGCAAGGCTTCCACTTCTGATCCTGGTGGGCCGTGCAGGATTCGAACCTGCGACCCCCTGATTAAGAGTCAGGTGCTCTACCTGCTGAGCTAACGGCCCATCCTTCTACTTGGTGCCCCTGGGAGGAATCGAACCTCCATTTGCGGATTAGGAATCCGCCGTTCTATCCATTGAACTACAGGGGCTTGTACCTTTATGTATCCTACCATGCACCAAATGAAAAATCAAGAGTGCTAACTTTCGTTCTTTCTGATCAAACCTCCTAGGATGAGGGATTCTATCGATTGAGGCACAGATCCACACGAAACCGTTGCTGTGAGAGCTTCCGTAATAAACTTGGCCGCCGTATGTGAATCGATGTCTGGATTAACCATTTCATTTTTCTTACCTTCTTCTATCAATTGTGCTACTTTATTTAAGAAATCATCATAACGTTTTCTGAGCCTCTTCCAAATGATCCCCTCTCCAGATTCATCGAGTACACTCGCTCGCTCCTTCTCTATCACTTTGGATAAAACCGTCCTACTCGTCACAAAATCTATATAAGCTCTGAGAAATCTCTTTATTTTCCGAACGTAGTAATTTTCCCCCTCGACTTCCTTGAAAATATGGTTCTCGAGTTCTTCCAATGCCCTGTTCCAAACCTCCTCAAAGAGGACTTCCTTACTTGGAAAATAGTAATAAATGAGGGGCTTTCGTACACCAGCACGCTGAGCGATTTCTTCTACGCTTACACCATCAAAACCTTTCTCAGAAAATGCTGCTTTTGCGGCTTCTAAGATTTTTTCTCTAGCGCTAGACAATTTCCTCACTCTCCAGCTTTCTCATTTCAATGTTTTGTCCACGGCCAAGGCTTCTTCTCTGTTCATGTATCGTTTCATTCTTGTCTCATAGTTATAGATACCTCTGTTTACTGGATAGCGATCAACGTAACCATATTCGTACCAAAGTTTATCTGCATAAACTTTCCATTCTTCAGCTAGTTTATCGATCTCTGGAGCTAAATCTTCGATCACTCTCTCAGAACCTTCGTGCTGCGGGATCGCGTTGAAATGTCTCACCATAGCCCTGTAAACTTTCGGATTGTCAATTATAGGACATGGTCTGAACAAATTGTTTGAGTAAGGAACCATTCGCTTGTAAGCCTCAAAGAAAGGTGATTTCAAAATCTCTACCAAGGACTTTTCTCGGATACTGTCAACCGCATACTGCTGAAAGACACAAGGTTCCACATAACCTTTCGCATTCACATGGAAATACTTCGCACCAGCAGCGAGACAACCATGCGTCAGAAAACCATGGTTCCAAAAATCAGCAACGAAAGCGAATTTGCCGCTGAGCCTGACTTGATCTGTCTTGAAAAATCTTTCATATCTCTGTTGCGGTGTTGGCACTAAATCCATCGATGCATTCATGCCAACTGGCATATACTGAAATACCCAAACGTAAACTATCTGCTGTTCCTCAAGGAATTGCCAGAACTCGTCTTTCATGAGTGTGTCGTGATTCATCCTAGTAGCTGTTATTGATGCACCGAAAGGAACACCATATCTTCTCAGCCTTTCCCAAGCTTCGAGAACACTCTTAAACACTCCTCTTCCTCTTCTCCAGTCAGTATCCAGTTCGAAACCTTCAACAGAAATGGCTGGAGTGGCGTTCCCAAGTTCAGACAATTTCTTTGCTATCTCATCTGTTATGAGAGTCCCGTTAGTATAGATCAGAAAATAATTATCGTTGAATTCCTCCAATATTTCCATGAGATAAGGCCAGTAAAATGGCTCTCCTCCAGTTATCACCCAAAAATACAATCCCAGTTCATTTCCCTCGCGAATAACCTTGCTGACCTCTTCTTTAGTGAGTTCATACTTTCTACCATAAAGTCCTGCATAGCAACCAACGCAGTTCAAGTTACAAGCATAAGTTGGGCTTATAACACCAAGCTTGGGTAAAACGAACTTGTATTCGTGCATTTTTTGCTGTCTTATTGGTTCCCCCAGCGCGAATTCGTTAATGATCAAGTTGTTTATTATTTTTTCAACACATTTGGGACTGGAACGTCTAAAGACTTTAACCCAACTTGTGATCATTGGATGTTTGTCTTTAGCCATGAGAGCTAACTTTTTCAAACCGCTTTTGGATGGTTCCTTTGTTAAGGCGCTGAGTGTGGAGAATAATTTGTATAGGCCTTCCTCATCGGTGTTCCTGAGTACCGAAGCAACGATCTTGCCTGCTTGATGGTATATGAAACCTTTCACTCCTCCAACTACTGCCATTTTGATACCTCCTTTACCAACCGGTCAGTAAAAATGTTAACTCGGCCGTGTTGCAATATAGTTACTTATTAGCAATTTTTTAATTAACCAACAGCCAACAACCGTAGTGCATCAACGACGAGTCGCGTCGCACGCACGTCGTCTTCATTGTATTTCAATACCACATCGAGCAAAGATGGTTCTCTTGACTCAAGCCATAGTTGAAAGTACCTGCTGGCACGCCAGCCATCCAGTTTGGTGTGCCAATTGAAACCATAATATCGTGCGACACTCTTGAGAGAATAACTGAACAAAGGTAATGCAACATGTTTCGACAGAACTTGATAGACATCAACGAATCTTCTTTTCAACTGGTCATAAGCACGTTGTAAACTATAAAGCTGCGAGAGTTCTTTGAAACGCATAGGTTCATAAGAACAATAATGGTAAATACAGTTGTTCGTTGAAAGAAGAAAATCAACGACTTCTTTGAAAACCTTTTCTTCTTGGTCCTTTGTTTCACACAGAAAATAGATGTATCTATCTTCATTGAGGATTCCAAAAAGATAATCGTAGCCAGCTGTTACATGAGATTCGATGTCGAGAAACAATCCTTCTGAAAGCTGTGGAAGTGGTTGCAGCAAAACCGCGCGTCTATCGAGCAAAGCTATCGCTTTTTTCCTCAGTTTTTCAAGAACGTCTTTTGAAAAATTTCTCAACTTTTCAACTTTAATGAGATCCTCAAGATCGTCGATGCCTTCTCTCAATAATTTCAAACGTGTTCGTTCGTTCAAACCATGAATTGCTAGTAGATCTTTTTTCTGTATGAGCACCTCGCTACAATCTAAGACGTACGAACATGTTTTGCAGAGAGAAACTGGTTTGGGGTCATACAGTTCTTCCCTAAAAGAGGTAATGGCTTCAAGCAAAGACATCAATCTTGGAAGGGCGTTCTTCCAATCAACATCGACTACGAAATGAGGAGAGCTAATCGTAACGCGTGTCACAAAGAACCCTCTTTGGCAGAAAATGTAAGCGTGATAAGCGGCCTCAATTAAGTATTTTTTCTTGAAACTCTTGGCTTCTTTTTTGAGTATCAATCTCCACCCATTTTCTTCTGGTACCGCAAGATCTGGGTCTGCAACGAATGTTCTTCCAAAAATTTCTGCTTCCAAAATAGGATTTTCCACAGAAAAACCTAGCCTGAGCAGTTCGGTTGAATCAGGGATCTCCTCACGATGCTCTAAATCTTTTCTTTCAAGTTGAAATCTTCGAGGACACAGCAAGAATTGCTCTAGATCACCGTACCAGATTTGCTCACTCATAAGCTGTCCACCAATCTTCATGGACATCTTCAACAGTTTGCTTCACAAATTGTAGGACCTTTCTGAAACTAGATTGCCAGTAAGCATCACTCAATCCGGGTTCTATAAGACCCTCCACATCGGAGAAGAGTTTTTCATTGAGTTTTGATGATCTTAGAGGTCTTCGTGCTTGCAGCGCTCTTGCAGAACACATGAGCTCAATGGCTAGTAACACTTTGATATTTTCCAAAATCTTTAACAATTTCAGACAAGCGTTCATTCCCATGCTCACGTGATCCTCCTGAAAGCCACTCGTGGGGATCGTGTCTACAGAAGCTGGATGTGATAAAACTTTGTTTTCATTGCAAAGTGCAGCCGCTGTGTATTGCCAGATCATGAAACCAGAGTTGACTCCAGGACGATCGAAAGCTAAAAATGGTGGTAGACCCTCATTCAACTTCGGGTTCAAAAGTCTATCGATCCTGCGTTCTATCATGTTTCCAAGGTCAGTCAACGCAATACAAAGAAAATCTGCCACGAATGCGAGGGGTTCACCATGAAAGTTACCTTGCGAGATTACTCTGCCGTTGTACACTATAGGATTATCAGTGGCAGAGTTGATCTCATCCTCTATGATTTTCTTGGCAAAAAAAACCACATCCAGAACGGCTCCATGAACTTGAGGTATGCAACGCAACGAATAAGCATCTTGAACCCTAGTACAACCCACGTGTGATAGTCTGAGCTGACTCGTCTCAAACCTTTCTCGCAACATCCTGGCGATAATACCTTGACCACGGTGCTTTCTTGCTTGCGCGATGGCTTCATCGTACGCTTCTGGAGAAGCAAACAACACATCCGCCGTTAAAGCTGCTGTTTCAGTCGATAAACGAAGTAAATTGATGGCGTCGTTCACAGAAAGTGTTAGACACGCTGCCATTGCCTGTGTTCCATTCACCAAGCTGAGACCTTCTTTCTCCATCAATTGAATGGGTTCAAAACCGACTGAATCTAACACCTCACGAGATGGTCTAATTTTCCCATTAACAAGTACCTCGCCTTCACCCATGATCACAAGTGCAACGTGAGCTAGTGGAATGAGGTCACCGCTTGCACCCACCGAACCTCTCGATGGAACGTAAGGAACGATTGATTTGTTTAAAAGCTCGCACAATTTCTCAACGACAATTGGTCTAACGCCAGAAAAGCCCAGTGCCAGCGTGTGAGCCCTCGTCAATATCATGGCACGGACTATGGATGGATCCAGAGGATCTCCCACACCGCAGGCATGTGATAAAACAATGTTCCTTTGAAGAGATCGCAGATCTTCTTTAGAAATCTTTGTAGTGGCGAGCGCCCCAAAGCCAGTATTAATACCATAGATGGCTCTTTCAGAATTTACAAACTTTTCGACAACCTCTCTGGAGGAGATCATCTTCTTAATAGCTATGTCAGATACAGCCACCTGTTCATTGAATCTAGCAACCTTAACGATATCACTCACCTTGAGGTCTCGTTCCCCTAAGAGCAACATCGCATCACCCCAACAGCAAATCTACCACGGATACAAGGACAAGATTCTTAGCTTCTGTGATATGATTGCATGTGAAAAAAGCACGCGTGGAAGGAGTGTGCCACCTTGGATAAACTTGCTGAACTGGAGGATTTGATAAACAAGCTTTTGGAGGATTACAGAAGATTGAAAGAGGAGAACGAACAGTTGTGGACTCAAATGAACGAAGTTCTCAGTAAAATGGAGCAAGTGGATAGGGAAAAGAAAGAACTTGAAAAATTAGTTGAAACTTACCGCAACACAATGAATTCACTCGTAGAAAAGCTTCAAAAAATGATCAGCACGGCAGGGAACTGATCCCTTATGAGGAGGACGCTCATCTTAAAGCTGGGCGATAAATCATACGAGCTGACAACTGATGCGTCTGAAGAGTTCGTTCTCGCAGTGATTAATAGAATTCAAAATCAATTCACTCAGATCAAAAACAGTTCTACAGAAGCAAGTTTAGACGAGATACTGGTTGTCATGCTTGCAAACTCAGTTCTGAACGAAATAAAGTATGAGGAGACACTTGAAAAGATCACGAATAAAATCAAAGCCCTGTTCGATCAAAAAAAGAGGTGATGAGAGATTGAAATTGGGCTTGTTTGATTCCGGAGTGGGTGGACTCACAGTTTTGCACCAGTTTTTGGCGCATGGATTGAAGTTCGAATACTTATACCTTGCCGATACAGCTCGAGCACCATTTGGGACGAAAAGCGTCGAGGAAATCAGGAAAATTGCGTTGGAATGTATTGATTTCTTGCTCGAGAAAGATGCAGATGTTGTAGTCTCAGCTTGCAACACAGCTCAAGCAGCATTGAAGATTTCAGGAACCAATCTTGGGGATAGATTTTTTGGGATACTCGATTTTGATTTTCCCTATGGATTTAAGAAAGTTGGCATATTAGCAACGGAAGCCACAGTAAAAAGTAGCGTTTATCTTGAAAAACTGTGTGCTATTGGCATCGAAGCAATTCAGCAACCATGTCAAGCTTTGGTTGCAGCGATCGAATCTTGCGCTCAAGATAACGAGATCAGAAATATCATCGCTGGAAGCATTCAACCTTTGATGAGAGCGAAAGTGGAAGCTGTCATCCTTGGTTGTACACACTTTCCAATAGTTAAGCATATCTTTCAAGAACTTTTTGAAAATATACCCGTACTCGATCCGGCTGCACTCTTAGCAGAAAAACTCGTGAGGATTCTTCCAACGAGCTCAAACCAAGAAGCACACGTGAAACTTTACGTTACAGGTGATGATGGAGATTTTCACAAGAAAATCAAAAGATACGAACATCTCATTGGTGTTCCTTACAGTATCGAGAAGGTCCTCTGGGGTGAATCTGCGAAGTGAAAAAAATACTTATTGTGTCAGGACTTTCCGGTGCTGGTAAAAGTACAGTTATAAAGATCCTTGAAGATATGGGCTTTTTCTGCATAGATAACCTTCCTCCAGCATTGCTGAACGATTTCATGGCTATCGTAATGAGCTCTTCCATAGACAGGATAGCTTTGGTCTTAGATGTCAGGAGCGCACAGTTTGGTGATTTAACCGAAGCCGTCAAGAAATTACTACAAAGCTATGGAGAATCGGTTACAGTACTCTTCCTTGAAGCTTCCAAAGAAGAATTGATCAGAAGGTTCTCTATCACTCGCAGGAAGCATCCGCTTGAGGGAAAGGTTAGCCTTTCTGAAGCAATAGATCTCGAAAGAGATTTACTTCAAGAGATAAGAAATATGTCCCTCATCATAGATACAACTGAGATGGACGTACAATCTTTGCGTGAAAAAGTAAGTTGTTTGCTGTCAGTTCAAAGGATTTTTTTAATAAGGCTGAGAAGCTTTGGTTTCAAATATGGTTTACCAGTGGATACAGATTTTGTACTGGATACAAGGTTTATGCCGAATCCGTACTATTGTCCGGATCTTGCGCCACTTGATGGAAGGGATGAGAGAATCAAAAGCTTTTTTGAATCTCATGAGAAAATAGCCGAATATATTCAACATGCTGCCAGCATGATAAAAACCGCTGCAGAAGAGTACAAAAAGGTTGGTAGGGCTGGCATAACAGTTTCAATCGGATGCACTGGGGGACGACACAGATCCGTCTATGTCGCCGAAAAACTGGCTGAGAAACTTTCCAAGGAATTTGAAGTTCACATCGAACATCGGGATGTGAACAAATGAAAGTGATTGCCATAGGTGGAGGAACGGGTCTTTCGACGATCCTCCGTGGCTTGAAGAACAAAGGTTTGGAATTGACCGCAATAGTTGCTGTCACGGACGAAGGTGGTAGTTCCGGCAAGATCAGACAAGAATTGAACGTGCCACCACCTGGAGATGTACGAAACAACATCATAGCGCTTGCAAGAGATGAGAGCCTTATGAGTAGACTTTTTTCTTACAGATTTTCAACGAACGGAAGCCTTTCGCAACACAGCGTCGGCAACATAATACTCGCAGCGTTGACGATGATGACCGGAAGTTTTGCCAAGGCTGTGAGGCATGCGTGCGATATACTCGCCATAGAAGGAAAGGTTTTACCAGTTTGCGAGCAACTCATCCGACTTGTAGCATTCTACAGCGATGGATCCGTTGTCGTAGGAGAAACTGAAATTTCTAAGAAAGTCGACGCAAGAATCGTCTCAGTTCGACTCGACAAGAAAGTACAAGCATTGGAAGAAGTGATTAGAGAAATTTCTCAAGCGGATGCTGTTCTACTTGGACCTGGGAGTCTGTACACAAGTGTGATAACGAACCTACTGGTGGAGGGTGTTGCTGAAAGTATTTGTGATAACAAAAAGGCCAAGAAAATTTACATAGCCAACATCATGACACAGCCAGGAGAGACGATAGGTTTCAGTCTGGAAGACCACGTTTCAGAGATCGAGAAATATCTAAAAACTGAATTAGATTACGTGGTTGCCAATAACACCTTACCACCTAAAGATGTGTTGTTGTCCTATGCAAAACAGTGTGCAGAACCTGTTCTGCCGCGCGGTCATGTGGATAAGAGATATCTCTTTTATGACCTTCTGGAAATCACTTACGAACCGAGTGATCCAAGACCCAAAGCCAGGCATAACCCTGTTATAACAGCTAAGATCTTAACGAATCTGTTGGGGGAGCGATCTTTCAGTGAAAAGTGAAATCAGTTTTTCCGAATTGGTTCGAAATGAACTTTGCTCCTTATTTGTAGAAGATTCAGAACAAGCAATGAATGAAATTTACGGGTTCATCAAAGCCAGGGGATCTTTGAACATCTCTCAATCAAGTGTGGAAGTTTTAGTGAGGCTGCCAAATATTCAAACTACTAGGAGATTTTTGAAACTTCTCAAGACGCTGTCTGTGAAGGATTACCAAATGGTGGTTACTTCAACGAAAGGACTGTGGCCTATGAAAGGAGTTCAAGTGAGCTTTGGAACAGATTTCTTAGAGAAAATCGGTGCGGGGGAGGTACTGTGGGAAAATATCACGAGGTTTAAAGATCCTGCCATTTTTGGCGCATTTTTGAGAGGTTTTTATCTTGGTTGTGGTTCCATCTTGAATCCATCTCGGACATACCATTGGGAGCTTACATACCACGATGGAGAATTCTTGAAAGAATTGTCAAAGATTTTGAAAGAGAGTCTAGCTATGGAACCAAAGATTTGGAAGTTAAGACACGCTTACAGGCTTTCTCTCAGGCGAGCTCAAGATGTCGTTGAGGTGCTACACTTGATGGGTGCCATTGAGGCTGCCAACCACATTGAGGAACTCATACAGCAACGTTCAATTGCATCTGATGTTAACAGAAGTATGAACTTCATTTCTGCTAACGCTGATAGAATAGGTAGAAGCACTGCCGAACAGTTGAAGGCTTTGCATATCATAGAAGAAGTGATAGGTATAGATTCGTTGGATGAAGAGTTAAAACAGCTAGCCAAATTGAGGTTGGAGAATGAGGATCTAAGTTTGAGAGAGCTGGGCGAACTGATGACGCCAAAGATGAGCAAATCAATGGTTTACTCACGAATGAAAAAAATTCTGAGCATCGCAAGAAGTTTATTTGAGAGGTCAAGAAAATGAAATGCCCGTACTGCGGCTATCCAGATAGCCGAGTTCTTGACTCAAGACCCACGTTAGATGGTACCGCGATAAGGCGTAGGAGGGAGTGTCTCGAATGTGGTGCTCGTTTCACAACGTACGAACGTTACGAACTACTTCCCATAATCGTTGTCAAGAAGGATGGTCGAAGGGAAACCTTCGATAGAAAGAAAGTGTTGAACGGTGTTTTAAAAGCGTGTGAAAAAAGGCCTATACCGTACGAGACCCTCGAAAAGCTGGTGGAGGAAGTGGAACTTACGATACAAAAAATGGGTTACACTGAAGTCCCGTCAAAGGTTATAGGAGAATTGGTGATGGAGAAGCTTAAGAACATAGATCAAGTTGCCTACGTGAGGTTCGCATCTGTTTACAAAGATTTTAGGGAAATAGATCAGTTCATGGAAATAGTGAGAGAATTGAAAAGGAACGGGGAGGGAAGATCATGAAGAAGAATGTCATCAAACTGACGAGGGAAGGTTATGATGCGCTCAAACGAGAACTGGATAGTTTGAGGCAAAAGCTCATGTATGAAATATCCCAACGCATAAAAGAAGCAAGAGAGTTGGGTGATTTGACAGAAAACACTGAATACGATGAAGCAAAGAACGAACAAGGAAGGATCGGTAGTAGGATTGCTGAACTAGAACAGATACTCAACAATGCTGAGATCATAGAAGCGACGGAATCAGATACAGTTTCTATTGGCTCGTGGGTCGTGATAAGGAATCTCAACACAGGTGAGGAAAGAACCATCAGATTGGTAAACCCGCAAGAATCGGACATATTCTCGAACAAGGTGAGCGTTGATTCGCCCGTGGGAAGGGTGATCATTGGAAAGAAAATAGGCGAAATAGTTCGCCTCAAAACACCTTCAGGACAGGTGAGATATGAAATAGTGCGCATAACAACGGAATGAGGTGATCCTGTGAGTTGGGAGATCCGAAATCAAAAGTTGCAAAAAGTAAATGAGCTCCGTAAGATTGGCATCAATCCCTATCCTTACAGATTCGATAAAGCTTGTTCTAGTGCTCAGATACGCGAAAGATTTAGCCATCTAAATCCTTCAGAAGCTTTGGAAAACGAAAAGATTTCTACAGCAGGACGTGTGATGACCATAAGACTGCACGGTAAATCCTGCTTTTTCACTCTGAAAGATTTCGATGGAAAGATCCAAGCTTACATAAGGCAAGATTCAGTTGGTGAGAGTGCCTACGAATTTTTTAAGAAATACGTAGATGCAGGCGACATAGTTGGAATCAAAGGGTTTCCATTCAGGAGTAAAACAGGTGAATTGACAATCTTTGCAGAAGAATTTCAGTTGTTGTGTAAAGCTCTAAGACCTTTGCCTGAGAAATGGCATGGACTTAGGGATAAAGAAATGGCATACAGACAAAGGTACGTCGATATGATTGCGAATGAAGATACCATAGAGCGCTTCAAAATACGATACAGGGCGATAGCATTCATACGTCAATTTCTCATGGAAAGAGGTTTCATCGAAGTTGAGACACCCATATTGAATTTCATACCCGGTGGTGGTACCGCTAGACCTTTTGTGACAAGACTTGAAGCACTCGACTGTGATGTATACTTAAGAATCGCACCAGAGTTGCATTTGAAGCGTTACATCGTCGGCGGATTCGAAAAAGTTTTCGAGATAGGTAAAAATTTTAGAAATGAGGGAATCTCTTACAAACACAGTCCAGAATTCACATCGATAGAAATCTACCAAGCCTACGCAGATTACAAAGACATGATGGAACTGACTGAGCAGATGATCTCACAGCTGGTTTTACATCTCTTCGGAACTTACAAACTCACTTACCAAGGGATTGAAATCGACTTCACTCCTCCCTGGAAACGCATCAGGATGCATGAATTCATAAAGGAGAAACTGGGTATCGATATACTTGAAGATAGTGAAGAAAAAATTTTTCAATACCTCAAAGATCGTGGGATCGAACCAGAACTCAAAACGAAGAGCAAGATGATTGAAAAACTCTGGGATTTAGTCGAGGACCAGGTGGTGCAACCCACTTTCTTGATGGATCACCCCGTTGAAATTTCGCCACTTGCGAAAAGGCACAGAGATGACCCTCGCCTCACCGAGCGTTTTGAGCCTATCATCTGTGGTATGGAATTAGGCAACGCTTTCAGCGAATTGAATGACCCCCAGGAGCAACTAGAACGCTTCTTAGTTCAGGCAAAACTTCTCGAAGCTGGTGATAAGGAAGCTCACCGCATGGACCTAGACTTCATAAGGTCATTAGAATATGGAATGCCTCCAACAGGTGGATTGGGCATAGGCATTGACAGGCTGACCATGCTTTTGACTAACGCACCGTCCATAAGAGACGTTATCCCATTTCCACTAGTCAGTCAAAATTTGGATGAGGCTTTCGATAACGGTGAAAGGAGTGCTGAATCATGAGAAACTGGTTCAAGAAGTGGCAAAATGTTATCGTTTGGACTTTGGCAATTTCTTTCGTCGCAGGCATCGCTTGGTGGTCGGTGGCAAGTTACATTTCTGGCCGCTCTAGAAATCCCACAACTGAAGTAGAAGCAGTGGGTTACGTGGCGATCAATGGACAGATACCAAAAGACTCAATAGCTCGCGTGTCGACTTATGAACTCGATATGGAGTATGCGAACTTCCTTTCAGGCTATTCCTTATCCGCTTTGGATGCGTTGTTCGAAGAGCCTGAACAAAAAGCTTATCTGCTTAAAGAGATCTTGAAAGAACGAGCGATACTTTTGTACGCGAAAGAGAACAAACTGTTGCCTACTAAAAAGGAGATCGAAGATAAACTTAAAGAGTATAGGACAGAAATAAACAAAAATCAGACGCTTGTACAGTACATAAAACAGCGTTACGGAAGTGTTGATAATTATCTGGACAAGACGCTTAGACCATCCATAGAGAAAACCTTGACTCTAGAGAAAGTAAAGAACAAGGTAGCAAACGTGAGTGAGGAAGAGATGAAAAAGTACTTTGAAGAACATTTGGAGGATATCAAAATTAAGTACGACACTGCGAACGTGAAATTAGCTTGGTTTGAGAAAGAAAACGAGGCAAAGAAATTCATTTCACTCTTATCAAACATGAACTTCGATCAAGCCGCAAGCAAAATGAACGTTCAAACTACCCCTTTATCGAACTTACGCAGAGGTTTGTTCGATAAAGAAGTCGACGAAAAGATATTTTCTGCAACTCCCGGCAGTATTGTAGGACCGTTCAAGCTTTCAGACACATGGATTGTAGCCGAAGTAAAAGAAGCCACTATTGTGAAAGACTTCGCCAGTTTTGCACTGAGTGATTTTTACGAAACGGAACGATCAACGCTCCGCAATCAGGCTCTAGAAAAATGGTATGAAAGCTATGTTGAGAGTAAAAAGGTGGAGCTCCGCATAGTCAATGAAGTTCTATCTACATGGGACAGGATCAATCAAGCTGCCACCCAATCTGAGTTACTCAAACTCGAAGAAGAACTTTCAAAGAAGATATTCTCCGAAAGTGTTGAAATATCTCCCGACGTTCCTGACACACTCAAAAGTGCTTACGTAACCCTTGTGGAAAAAATACAAGACTTCGATGGCAATATCGATGGAACCATCAAGAAGAAAAGAGAAGTTTTGGTACGATACCTGTATGAACAGTATCCATCTTCTTTACATGTAGCTCGAAGAATGTATGAAATTGATAGGGGCAACACACAAGTTAAATACAATTACTTCACACTGCTCTATTCTTCGATAAAACCCTATATTGCTATCACTGGACCTCAGGTTTTACTACAAAACATACTCGAGATAGAAGCGGGCTTGGCTTCCATCATGTTGGACACCTCGGTGGCTACAGATTTGCGTGCGAGCGCTTGCTATAATCTTTACGATCTATCAAAAGAATTAAAAGACGCCACCTCCGCAAAATTCTATCTAGACCAACTGAGGAAATTGAACCCTAACTACATAGATTTCGAAGCAGCCGTGAAAGAACTGGAAGAAATGAAGAAATCATCGGAGCAAAAAGAATAGGTGGGCCTGTACGGCCCACTTTTTGGCTGGGGCGGGAGGATTCGAACCTCCGAATGTCGGATCCAAAGTCCGATGCCTTACCAGCTTGGCGACGCCCCAACTTTCACCGTGATATAATTCTATCACCGGCCGTGAAAACATTCAAGTGGGGTGAGAAGGTTGAAAGAAATTCTGCTCAAGATTTTAGACACAAATGAAGAATTACGTGTACCGGCTGGTGAAAAACTTTTGGAATATGCAAAAAGGTGTTGGAAATATCATGATACTCCTATAGTTGCCGCGCGACTGGACAACACAATTGTTGAGCTCACGCGGCCGCTTGAACGTGGTGGAACGGTTGAATTCATAGATTTGCGCTGCCTCGATGGCTTGCGGATATACCAAAGAGGTGTTCTGTTCGTTTTGAACATGGCGCTCAAAGAAAGATATCCGAACTGTGAGTTGTGGGTTTTACATTCCTTAGACAACGCACTCTATTGCGAGTTGAGATGTGATGGCATACCCCATCCGCTCTCTGAGGAAGAGATTCAGTGGATCAAAGCCAGGATGAATCAAATAGTAGCACATGATTTGATATTCGAAAAAGGTGAGTATTACAAAGATGAAGCCTTCAAAATATTCACTCAGCACAATGATAGAGACAGGATCAGACTCTTCAGGTTCAGGAAGAAAAAAACCATTAAACTCTATAAATGTGGTGATCACTACGATTATTACTATGGTTACATGCCACCAAGTACCGGTGTACTCAAATGGTTCGATTTGGTGAAAGAAAGTGAAGGATTTTTGTTGGTTCTACCGGATCAGAAAGATCCGCTCACAGTGAGCCGCCCAAAGCCCTTAGTAAAACTTTCCTCTGTTTTCTACGAATACGCTCGTTGGCTTGATGTCATAGGTGTTAGAACCGTTGCGGACTTGAACGAAATTATCTCTAGAGGTGAACGAGAAGTAGCTGAGCTGATGATCATCAATGAGGCACTCCACGAAAAGAAAATCTCTCAAATAGCCGAGCAATTTGCAAACAGCGGCGCAAGGTTGATACTCATTGCAGGTCCATCCTCGTCTGGTAAAACCACCTTTGCTAAAAGACTGTTAGTTCAGTTACGCGTTCACGGTTTTAAACCTCTGGTGATATCTCTCGACGATTACTTCGTCGATAGAGAATTAACTCCAAGAGACGAAGAGGGTAATTACGATTTTGAATCTCTAGAAGCAATAGATTTGAAGTTGTTCAACGAGCATCTTTCAATGCTCATAGAGGGCAGGGAAGTAGAACTTCCTAAATTCGATTTCAAACTCGGAAGACGTATTTGGAGCGGTCAAAAAATCAAGCTCGAAAGGAATCAACCCATAGTGATCGAAGGTATCCATGGCTTGAATGAAAAATTAACATCGAGTGTGGACAGATCAATGAAGTTCAAGATATATGTCAGTGCCCTTACACAATTGAATCTTGACCCTCATAATAGGATAACCACAACTGATACACGTCTCTTGAGAAGGATCATAAGAGATTACAAATTCAGAGGTCATTCCGCCACGGATACTTTGAAAATGTGGCCAAGTGTCAGAAAAGGCGAAGAAAAATACATTTTTCCGTTTCAGGAAGAAGCCGATGTTATGTTTAATTCTGCTATAGTTTACGAGTGGGCAGTTTTGAAGATCTTTGCTGAACAGTTGTTGGTCCAAGTATCACCAGAAGAGAGAGAATACACTGAAGCTCTGAGACTCATGAAACTGCTAGACTATTTTTTACCCATAACTAATCTGGAAGACATTCCAAGAACATCTATCTTGAGAGAGTTCATTGGAAGGAGTGCATTCAAGTATTGAGAAAAATTTTGATCTTTTTAACCTTAGTGCTGGTGTTCATTTTAACTTTCGCTGTAGAAATCTATGTCGGAGATCAGCTCATCTTTACCTCCAGTGGAGATTCTCTACTGAAGTGGGATAAATTTGTAGAACTCATACGATCCTATTTTGAACGCATGAATTTTGAAGTGCCCACGGTTGGAAGCGTAGGTAGTTTCAATTATCTCATCTGGAATGGGCACACGGTTGGCTTTGACTCATCTGCGGGATTTGTGAATTTGGATGGTGTTACAAAACGCAGTTCTGGTGTTAATTTGATCGAAGTACTGAAGACTTTTGGACTACCATTCGTTCTTCGAGAGAACCGTTTGATATTACCCAACATGTGGATTTACGAAGTTCAGAAAATCCAAGATATTATCGATATCACTTATGGTGGGGAGAGGAAAATCGAAGTGAAGCAAGATGGAGAAAGCATATTTCTCGAAAGCCGTGGGTATGTTTTCTACAACAACACGTTGTACGAACCTGGTCAAACTGTGACTAAATTTAACCGAGAACCAAATGAATCAATAAAGCAAGAAATCGAGTTGAAAGGACTTCTTCGCTTGGTTTTGGGAAAAAGCTTGGCACCATCTAAAGTACGAATCGTAGCGCTGAATGAAAACGCTCTTTTCGTTCAGAACGAGCTGACCATTCTGTACACCCATGGAGATGGTAGAATCATTATCAGACCGTATGCTCCTGAGTATGATGGTACCGACTGGCCAGTTTATGCTGAATTGAGAAGGATTGCAGAAAAGCTGCGTGAGAAATTTTCATTCAAACTTGAAATCTGTCCCCTGATCGTTCTACCACCCCAAACAACCACGATGTTGTTGTTGATAGAAGATGAAGCAATCATTGCTCAAGTTAAGGATTTTTTGGAGGAGCTTTTAAAGTGAGGAAAAACATGGTCTTCTTCATGTTGATGCTTTTGTCTCTCTCAAGCTTGGCAACGCAATTGGTTTTGTTCTATCTAGATGAACAGTTTAGACCTGTCGTTGTTCGTGAGGAGATACAACGAGGTAGTGACGTTGTGAAAGCGATCTTCGACAAACTATCCTCACCACCGATCGGTTTAAAGAGTTTCGTTCCAAAAGACTCATTGAGAGCCTATTTCTTTGTTGAAAGATACCTTGTCATTGATTTGAAGAGAACTGCCCTTGCAACTTTTGATTTCACTCAGGAACGTTTTTTCGTACATCAACTTTTGAGAACCATTTTCGAAAATTTTCCAGGAATAGATGCGATATACTTCTTACTCGATGGCTCGAGGGGAGATGTTCTAGTCAACATGGTGGATGTAAGATTCGGATTCGCAAGACATTTCTGGGCACGCTGGCCAGTGGAGGGTGAATGACGTGGAACGAGTTCGAGTTGGAGACAGAGTCTTAGCAATGTTTGAGGATGGAAGGTCTTTTCTCTTTAAAATTCAGGAAGGAAAGCTTCAAACACACAACGGTGTGATAAATTTGAGTGATATTACAGGCAAAAGTTATGGTAGTTCATGTCAAACCCACACTGGGAAACGATTCTACATCATGAAACCTCGCCTTGTAGATGAGATTTACAGAATGAAAAGGCAGACACAAATAGTCTATCCTAAAGATATAGGTTACATACTGTTGATGCTGGATGTACACGAAGGTATGAAGATCATAGATGCGGGTGTTGGCAGTGGAGCAATGTGCGCAGCCTTAGCGCGTGCCGTTGGTGAGACAGGTAAAATTTATGCTTACGAAAAGAGAGAAGATTTCAAAAAACTTGCCGAAGAAAACTTAACGAAATGGGGTTTGATCAGTAGAGTAGAAATCAAACTTCGGGACATATCACAAGGTTTCGATGAGACAGCTGATGCGATTTTTCTAGATGTACCAGATCCATGGAATTACATTCGCCAATGTTATGAAGCACTGGTCGGGTCTGGAAACCTTGCGATCGTATCTCCTACGACGAACCAAGTACAACTCGTACTTGAAGAGATCTCCAAATTTCCGTTCGTTGGTGTGGAGGTTTGGGAAAGTTTGTTCAGGCAGTACAAGACTGTGCCATCGAGACTCAGACCATTCGACAGAATGGTTGCACACACCACTTACATGATATTTGCTCGCAAAGTTGTGAACGACTGGAGGGATTGATATGAGGAAAAACCTGCTTGTGGTGATTGGTATTGCCGTTGTAGTTGTCCTCACCAGTTGGTTTTTGAGTGGAGCTATCAGCCCAAGGGATGTTGACAAAGCTTTAACGCCTTTCTACCAAACCCTCTCATATATTTTGAACGCCTACTACGAAAGAGATAGTATCGATCTGAACAAAATCATCAATTCAGCGATCGATGGCCTTGTGAAAGGTTTAGGTGATGATTTTTCTTACTATGAAGGACCTGAACAAGTTGAAGAAAAACAGATTGAGATGGAAGGACAATACGGTGGCCTTGGTATAGAAGTGACATACGATAGTGAGTATAAGGCTGTCAAGGTTATAGCACCCATGTACGGAACACCAGCATGGCGAGTTGGATTGAAACCAGGAGACAGGATCGTTTCCATAGACGATCAACCAGTGAGCGAGATGGAGTATATGGAAGCTGTTCGAAAGTTAAGGGGCCAACCTGGAACGAAAGTGAGAATAAAAGTCCTTCGAGAGGGTGTGAAAGAATTATTGACATTTGAGATTGTGAGGGAGGTCATCCAAATCATCCCAGTCAAACATGCTTATATTGAGACTGCAAAGGGACGAGTTGGCTACGTGATGATAACACGCTTTGGTGCGAAAACCTCACAAGAAATGGCTGCAGCTTTGGATGAAATCTTTCAAAAAGGCGTGCAAGGTATTTTACTAGATCTCAGGAACAATCCAGGAGGCTATTTGAACAGTGCCATAGACGTTGCAAGTTATTTCATAGACAAAGGGGTAATCGTGAAAACGAGAAACGCTTACGGTGTGGAGGAGGTTTATGAATCCAAGGGCAACAGATATCCGAATGTTCCTGTGGTAGTTTTAGTGAACAAAGGATCTGCATCTGCCTCAGAGATAGTCACAGGAGCATTGAAAGACCACGGATTGGCCAAGATCGTTGGTCAGAAAACGTTCGGAAAAGGCTCAGTTCAAACGGGTTTCCCTCTAGCAAACGGTGGTACTCTCTATCTAACAACAGCCAGGTACATGACACCCTCAGGGAAGGATATTCACAGAACAGGTATTGAACCAGATGTGCTGGTTCAAGAAGAAAGCGAAGTTCCAAGGGAAACTCTCGTTTATGATTACACAAAGAAGGTTGTTGAAGTAAATCTAGAAGACCCATTCATCGCTAAAGGATTAGAAACTTTGCTGAGGCTGATTAAATGACAGCTTTTGGGGTAGCAGCGATCTGCTTCACTGTTTGCTTTGTTGTAGCCATAATTGTTCAGTTTCAACTTGGAACAAGGAAGGAAGTCATTCAGATAGAACCTTTTCCAAAGGTTGTGTTGATTTCACCTTTACAACAATTACTGTTAAAATTGGCGCACAGAATGGATCTATTGATGGAGATGAGACAATATCCAACTGCGAGTCTTTCTCTTTCTTCCGCCGATCGAATGACCACGATCGTTAAATTGGAACGACTCACTGAATATGAGCTGACAGCCTCGCGCTTCGATATGAATAGAAAAGATCGTCGAACAACGATAGATGTGGCAGGTACGAGCAAGATTGTTCATGCTGAGTTTGAGAAAAACAATGTCAGGTTTGTATACTCTGCCTCGGTGTTTTTACGGCGAGGAGGTCAAATACTGACGAGTCATTTGGATGTCGCAAAGGCTTTGATACAAGCTTTGAACGGCGAGCCACCCTACATAGATGTTGAGAAAAGCGACAGAGATTACGTGGAATCGCTAAAAATTCTTGCTTCAAAATATGGTATTGAGGTGCTCGAGCTGAAATGAAAATCTTAAAGATTTTCGTAAGGAGAGACGATTTCCAAAAGATTGAAGATGCTTGGTCGTTCGCCATCTCGATCATAGTTTTTAATACTGTAATAATTTCGTTCTGGCGACAGTTCTACTATACATTCATTGGAAGCAACGTCTTCTGGAAGTTTATCGAAATGAACGTGGCATTCTCGATGTATCTGTTTTTACTGTGCGGTTTAGTTGCTATGCGTAGTGGTATTCAACGCGCCATTTCTTTTCCTCTAGTAACTCTTCCTTACATTTTCACTCCAATATATGCTTTGATGCTTTCTTGGTTGAACTTACCCAGAGGTCTTGCCTTTACGATAGCATTCATCCACTCTCTTTTACTGAGTAGTAAACACGATCCAGTGATCCTCTCAGTGAGGATCTTCGCTTATAGTCAGTTGTTTTTGGTGGTGAGACATTGGCTCTAATCAAGTTTGTGCTGAAACGTTCTAAAATCTTATTCGCCATTTTCTTATTCTTGACAGCTTTATTCACATCCTTCGGGATCATGAAAATCTCGATAAATTCCGATTTGACAAATTTGGCCGATAAGCTCGACGAAGTGTACAAAGAACAGATAGATTTCTTATCAAAAAAGCTATCCTCGAATACCTTAATAGTACTCGCCCACACTGAGGGAAATGTAGATAAAACTAAGAAAGCTCTAGAACTTCTCAAACAACGTTTTGAGGAAAGTGGACATATTGCTGAAACATTGAAGATGGACAATCCTGAACTATTCGTAAAATATGGTTTTCTAGGTCTAGATACAGAGATTCTGAAGCAAATGAGTAAAACGATGAATCTAAATGAGATCAATTTCCTTGATTTTTCCCAATGGAGGCAAACTGTCACCTCGTTGTCGCTGCTATATGAACTTGCTGAAGACTATTCTAATAGGAAAGGAATCGAACAATACATATTGGTATCCCCCGATCGAAACATAATTTTGATTAATTTCACACTGAGGGAGAATTTGAGCGAAGTTAAAGCTATCAGTCAAGCCATCTCTGATCTGCGTGGTATAGCGAGAGACGTTAGTAAGGCCACCGGTGTCAGATTTGCTTTCACTGGAACTCCGGCAGGTGTATACGAATCAAATAAACAAGTGCAGAGAGATTTTGCGATTACTTCTGTAGTTTCATTGACGGGTATTAGCTTGATAGTTTATTTAGGATATGGAAGTTTCAGCGTTCTTTTGTGCCTTTTTCTTTCGATGGTGGTCGGTATGTGCTTGACTCTCGGTTTAGCAGGTTTACTAGTTGGTGAAATCAACATAGTTACCTCTTTCGTGAACGCGATGGTTCTCGGTTTAGGAATAGATTATGGCATCCACGTCATGACAAGGATCAGTGAATACTCTAAGCAAGCGAACATCGAAGAGAGTGTGAAAGAATCACTCTCAGAGCTCCTCAAACCCAGCTTAATGGCTCTTTTGACGACCATTGGTGCCTTCTCCTCCATGTACTTTGGTTTATCTAAACCTTTCGTTCAAATGGCTACTTTCTCCATAGTGGGCATGTTATCCTTTTACTCAACGATGATGCTTTTCTTGCCATCTTTGATACTCATGTTTAGAATCCGTCCCGCAGAGCAAGATAGACTTAAATTCTTATGGTGGCTTTTTCAACTAGGTAAGTCTAGAAGATTTGCACTAGTAATGATCTTTATTTTCATTGTTCTGATTCCATTTGGAGTGTTGAACCTGAAAGAGTATTGGTACACACCATCTGGACTCGTTGCAGAGAAAGCGGAATCAGCTTTAGCCTTTTCTCAACTCAAGCAAAGCTTTCAAAGAGTAGGGTTCGGTGAAATTTGTGTCGTAGCAAAGGACCTGGAAGAGCTGCGCAAGATCGATAAACTTTTAAGGAATTCAAATCTTTTCATACCACCTCTTTCAGTGCTGAGCTTACTAGAATTCTCCAAATTTGATGGTGGTAAAAGTACGCTCGATTTGTACGCACAACTCAGTGAAATGGTGAACAACCCGTTCCTTTTGGCCGTTTTCAAAAGAATCGGAATGTATCCTCAAATACTTGACATGCTTAGACTCCTCAAGAGTTCAAAAGATCTAACTGATATCTTAAATGAACTTAGAAAGGACGTTCCTCTTTTCTTCTATGAAAAAGATGATCAAATCATGTATGTGCTTTATACAGACACAGTGAAAGATCTATACAAAAACAATCACTTAAAAACGGTACAAAATTTTCTATCTTCCAACGGCGTCAAAACTTTCGGAACACCCACCATACTTTACAAGATCATGGAAGACATGAGAAAAAGCATGTATCAGTTAACACTCTTGACAGTAGTGGGCATTTTCATCATGTTATTGTTCGGTACCAGATCCTTGAAGGGTAGTCTGCTGATCGTTACAGCAGTGCTGTTATCAATCTTTGTGACGTTTGGTATCGGTGTACTCTTCAAAATTCACTCTACTTTCATGACATTGTTACTGATACCATTACTTTTAGGCTTGGGGGTTGATGGTTTAGTTCACATGAGGTACGCTATTTTGAAAAACGAAGAAGCTCACACTTATAGAACGTTCAGATCTGTCTTCCTTTCAATCGCAACGACTATAGCTGCCTTTGGGAGTTTCTCCCTCGCACGTGGAAAGCTGCTTCAAGAGTTTGGTATACTTATGGGAATAGGCTTCACAGTTTGTTTTTTCATCACCATCGTTTTGAGTTTTCATTTTTTCGGAGGTGAAACACGTGAGAATTGCGATGTTCACTGAAACCTATATCCCCCAAAGGAATGGTGTGGCAACCTCTGTCTTTCTCTACAAACGAGCGCTGGAAGAACGAGGCCATCAAGTTTATGTGGTCACGACCGTTGGTGATAACAGTGATGACATCTTCGTATTGAAAAGTAGTCAATTCAAGTATGAATCGAACCATGTGATACCTTTGAATGGCCGATTGTTGCCCGTTCTTGATTTCGTTCGCAACAAAGCTGTTGAAGTTATACACAGTCATGCTCCATTCGCCCTAGGTTTGAGAGCTCTTGCAGCTCAAAAATATTTGAAACTTCCGCACGTACACACGTATCACACACTCTTGGTAGAGTATCGCCACTACATTCCAAAACCTCTCACACCTTCTAAGGAAAGTGTTGCAGAGTTTTCGGCTTGGTTCTGCAACATGGTCAACCATATAATCGCACCGACTGAGAACATCAAGCAAGAGTTAGTACGCTATGGTATAGTCAAGCCCATACATGTGATACCTACTGGTATCGATGTTGATTCCTTTGAAAAGTCCCCAAGCTTCGATGTGCGTCATAGGCACGGAATATCAAAGAACACAAAGCTGTTACTCTACGTTGGGAGACTAGCGAAGGAAAAGAATGTGACCTTTCTCCTCCACGTACTCAAAAACCTTTTGGATAGAAAGAACGATGTGCATCTAATACTCGTTGGTGACGGACCTGAAAGGACTCAACTTGAAGAAGAAGCGAAGCAACTTGAGATTGAAGATAGAGTCACTTTCACTGGTGCGATAGCTCGAGAAACTTTAGTTAACTATTATCGACAAGCTGACGTTTTCACCTTCGCTTCAACGACAGAAACGCAAGGTTTGGTGGTACTAGAATCACTGGCTTCTGGAACACCTGTGGTAGCTGTGGCGAAAATGGGTGTCGCGAATGTTCTGAAAGATGGAGAAGGTGCTTTCCTATTGAAAGAAGTTGACTTGCAAGAATTCACCGACAAAATAGAATTGCTACTTTCTGATCCGAAGTTGTCCGATGAAATGAAATTAAAAGGAAAAGTTTATGTGAAGAAACACTGGTCGATACAAAAAACAGTGGAAGAGCTTGAAAAGGTCTACCAAATGAGCATCTCAGAAGGTGCAGTTGAGGTGGAGTATTACAGTAGTGTTTGGTTAGAGATCATGATAGAGAAAATGAAGCAAATCTCAAGCAAGATTTTTACTGCAGGAGGTGGCAGGCGTGTTACCTTTGCACCTTTTTCTCGGACACGTAGTCGCTGACCATGCATTCACAAACAATGCAAAGATAAGAACTTACAGAGGTTCCAAACTGATAGGCCATATACTTTGGTCGTTCTTCGCCATCCTCGCCTTTACGTTCGATGTTTTCTTGTATTCGAAGCTAGGCATTTTAATAATTGCTGTGTTTTTTACTATACATGCCGTACTTGATGTATTACGTGTGAAACTTTACCCCAAAAAGAGGTTATTGGATCTCGTTGAGGTTTTGGGCCTCGGTTTAGCCTTCTTTTTCAACATGCTTGGTTCAAGGCTATTGAGGAGTTCTTATTTATCCAGCGAGTTTGTTCTTTACTTACTTGGTATGTCCTCCGTTTCGGTTGGTATTACGTATTTTTTCAGAAACTTCTATCCAAAAGATGAATTCATGTCAGATATAGATGGAATCTCTGAAAGGCTCGCAGTGTTTGTTTTCTTGATGGCATCAAAGCCGTTGTTTGTTTTTCTCTCACTTGTGATCGCATTTCTCTACCGCTTAATCTTTATCAAGAGACCAAACCACACTTGGTGGATCAGTCCCATGAGTGGTTTGTTAATAAGTCTGGCATGGAGGTTCATGTTGTATCAATGATCGGTGAAAAAATCATACATTTACCGATTACGAGCTCAACGAACGATTTTCTCAAAGAAAACTGGAATATTTTTCCGCACGGTACCGTGGTGGTGGCTGATGTACAAACGGCGGGGCGTGGTCGATTCAATAGACCTTGGTATTCACCCGAAGGAGGTCTTTGGTTTTCTGTACTTTTCAAGCCGAGGAAAAACGTCAAACCGAATTTTTACACCAAGTTGTGTGCTGTTTCTATTGTGAGAGCTTTGAAACATCTAAAAATAGATGCAAAATTGAAATGGCCAAATGATATCTACGCTGACGGAAAAAAGCTTGCAGGGATACTCACCGAAACTATTTTCAAGGAAGAAAAACTCGTAGCAGTGATCGTTGGAGTCGGTATGAACATAAACAACGATATTCCCGAGGAACTCAATACGAAGGCTACTAGTCTGAAGCTCTTGACCAACGTCGAGTATAAAAAGCTTTCAGTTCTATCCATGATCTTACGGCAGATCAACAAAGCTTTGAAAGTTTATTCGAAAAAACCTGAAGCTTTAACAAGAGTTTGGAAAAATCTTTTGATGCAAAAAGAAGGCCAGTTAGTCTGCGTTCGCACCGACGATGAAACGCTCAAGGGTGAAATAATAGCCATAAATGAAGATAGTATCACACTCAGGACGGACCGAGGTCTGACCAGTTTAACATCACTCGAGATAATAGGATTTCAAACGTGATATAATTTACGCTGAAAATAGGGGGGATTTCGATGAAGTGGGTGGCAATTGTATGCGTAGTTCTATTACTATCATCGTGTCTGAGCCTTAGAACAGATAGCACGATGCAAGAAATAGATTTGATCCTGATCCCGAACGTCGGGATCTCTGATGGTTTGAACCTCAAGACGGAATTTGATGTAGTACTAGAATCTAAAAATTACATCTCCAATCTCAGTGGATACATCAGAAGTGGTAACTCTTCTCAAAAGCTGATTTTCACCCCAGCTGGAACCTTGACGAGTAAAACCTGGACGGCAAAAGTTACAATCATCCCTATAGATGAAGTGAATATCGAGATAGAGTACTATGCATATGGTTATCTGAAAAGAACTTTGGAAAAAACATTCAAAGCCGATGACGATGGAACAGTTGAGGTAACACTTGATATGGTGCGCGAGACTCCAGTCTCTACTGAAGTAGAAACAAGTAAAGTGTATGTATTGCTCAAATCGAACCGCATCGTCACAAATGTTGCGGGTTACTTGAAGGGTGAGAATGGGATTTACGAACTGAGCTTTAAACCTCTTGGTACTAACTGGATCGCAGAAACAAGTGTTGCCACAAGTGAAGTATTGATATCTACAACTGTAGAATATTACATCTTCAAAAAATACGCATACGTGAAGGACACGATAACAAAATTTTGGCCTTGATACTGTAAAGGAAAAATTTGCCGCAAATTCACTCAAAAAGTGTAAGGATTCAGTAATGTCTTCGTGATCCATATTTTCAAACACATTCTTTAGGTCAAAGCGGTTCTCTTTTAGATTCTCTCAGAATTTTGAAACTATTTTCTTCTGTGACCATTGCCTCTACTTCTCGAAATGGAAAGATTATTCTTATTACATCACCAATTTTCACTTCATAAGATGATCTAACATTCCTCCCATTAACTTGAACCTTCCCACTTTCTATCATCTGCTGTGCAACTACTCTGCGTTTGATCAAACCAGTTTGTTTTAAATATTTGTCTATCCTCACAAATACCACCCATTCGTAGTATACTTTTTATTAAGAGGTGAAATGCGTGCCGTATTTCAAGTATACGGCCTTGACACCCGAAGGAAGAAGAATAGGGGGAACTGTTCAAGCAAACAACGAATCTCAAGCTATAGATCTCATCAGAAGAAGGAACTACGTCGTTCTGAAAGTACAACCCGTCTCTGAGAAAACGGAGATAGTGCTCTTTGGTGTACATCTGAACGAATTAGTCATTTTCTGTCGCCAGCTCACTACGATGGTGAGTGCTGGAGTGAGACTTAAAGATGCCCTTTCTATACTCTCACGTCAAAATGTTTTCTCGCCCCGCTTCAGAAGGATCATTAATAACTTGGTTTTGTCGCTTGAAATGGGCATGTCCTTCTCAGAGGCTCTGAGAAATGAGAAAGTTTTCGATCAGATATTCATCAATCTAGTTTCTGCAGGAGAAGAAGGTGGTGTACTAGATAAATCTTTGGAAAAAGCTGCGGATTTCTATGAATCATCGAAGAAGTTACACGATGAGGTTAGATCGGCGATGGCGTATCCGACGTTTGTTCTCTTTTTCGCAATAGGAGTGATATTTTTGATAACTTTTTATATCCTGCCGAGGTTGATTTCCGTTTTCGGCAATATACCGACCAGCGGAGTCGTTAGGTTCTTGATGAATGCGAACAGATATTTGTCGCAGAATTGGCTATCAGTTTTGATAACAGTTATCCTGGTGATCACCGGTGGCATAGTTTTTTCAAAAACGAGATATGCTAGCTATGTCAAAGAATGGCTCGCCACACTTTTTCCACCAGTGGCAAAATTGAGGAACATGATGGCCGTAGAACGCTTTTGTAGGGTACTGGGTACACTGACAGGAAGTGGTGTCCTCCTGACGAAGGCTATCGAAATGGCCGCAGCGGCGTCGAACAGTCCAAAAATGATACGCGTGAGTAAACGTGTTAGCGAAAGAGTTCGTGAAGGTGCAAGCTTAAGGCAAGCGATGCTTGAGAGTGGGGTTTTTCCTCAACTCGTCTACGAAATGGTTGGAACCGGTGAGGAGACGGGTAAGCTCGAAGAGGTGCTTGTGAAAGTAGCAGAATTTTACGAAGATCAGATAAGAACTGGTGTGAAAAAACTAGTTTCCCTCGTTGAGCCAATGTTGATCGCAGGTGTCGGTGGATTCATTGCGTTCATGGCGTTGACCATGTACTCAACGATCTTCCAATTGCAACAGACTATAGGCAGGTGATTCTGAACGGTCATCGAGATTCTTTTCAAATTGCTTGTTTTAGTTTGTTTTGCCGTTGGGGTGTTTTCATGCTTTCCCATCATAGACAAAGTCATCGAATATGTTGAACCACTGTATGTGAAGTGTTTAACATACTCAGCATTGAGGTATGTTCACGGACAGAATCCATCTGGAGTGGTGACGATAACTGTTAGCAATGGTGAGATAAAATTTAGATGTGTACCATCAGACAGAAACAAGGACGTCTTGACGATCACAATGGTTCCCAAGGGGAATGTGAAGCTCATAGCGAAAGATTCAACCTCTATAGTCCTATCGCCTGTCGCAGTGCTTAAAGCTGGAAGTATCGTGAGCGACAAGTGGACTGTCAGTTTTCCTCCAGTGGTTGTTAAAGTGAACATCAAGAGGTGATAATGTGCAGATATTTCACAAGATGATCACAGCGATCGATATAAGAAAGGATCGAATCTACGGGATGAGAGCAAGAAAATTTGGAGGTATCCTTTCGAAACCCGTTCATGATACGGTGAGAATCGAAGGCAACGTGGTTGAACATCTCAGAAAACTTAAAGAAAAACTGAATCCCGATGTTGAAGATATCGTTGTTACTAATTTTCCAGTTGAAGATGTGCTTTTCAATACCCTGGATATCCCAAAGGAGATAAAGAGATCGGAGCTCAGAAACTATGTAACGGCTGAGATGTCTAGAATTTTGAACTTATCTTCCTCAGAGATAGCTTTAGATTGTCTTAGAAATCCAATTGGAAAAGTGCTGGTAGTGCTTACAAAAAGTCGACGTTTGAACGAATGGGTATCGAACCTGACCTCGGCGGGTTTCCCTCTACCCGATGTAGTGATACCAGACGTTTTCAAGTATCTACAACTAATTAGGATAACTACTTTGGAAACTTGCGTTCTCATTCTTTTAACTCCCGATTACAGTGGGGTCGTTGTGTACATATCGGGATCACCCGTTGGAATGAGAACTTTCGGACATTCAATAGAAGAAACTCTCATGATAGTGAGTGAGGAAACCGGTTTGAATGAAACTGAAATAATCGAAGAAATCTCTAGCTCAGGGAGTGGTCGTGTGAGAGATGTCTTTGAATCAATCGTAGTTGATCTTCCTTATTCTGTTGAAAGAGAGATCATATTCATGCTCAGTTCAGCTTTGCCTGGTTCTTCCATAAGAGACGTCGCTAATTTCTATGTTTTCTGTGACCCACCAGATTTAGCCCAGCATTATTCTAGATTGTTCGAAACTGTAGAAACCTTCCAAGGAAAAATTAAAACTTTGCAACCACAGATTTCTCCGAAAGGACTCGCCATAGGAACTTTGGGACTATTGCTCCGTGGGGGTGAAGAATTTGGAAAGAATAAACTTGTTCAGGTATAAAAGGCCCATCTTGAAAATTTCTTCATTCATTGTCTTCACCGCCGCACTACTTTCACCGGTCTTAGCGATGCGTTTCACACTAGAATTTTACAAACGTTCTGCGATCAATTCCATTCAACTCAATCATAGTAAAATAGTGGAAAAATATAAACTCAACTTAGTGGATACACCATTACCTTCTCTTCTCTCAGAGCTCGACAAAATCAGCAATCAGCTCGTTCAAACTAGCAAACACTTGCAGAATCAAATAGACTACTTAGAATCACACATAAAAAATCACAACGAGAAAATGGAACCACTCATAAAGGTTTTAAGTTCTTTGCAAAAGAGCGATCAAAATTGGATAGTGTTGAGACAATTCGAGTATGACGACTCAGTCAAAGTTGAACTGTACGAACTTTACGAACCATATGTTCCCAGGAAAGCAGATCTGTTGGAGAAGGTTTTGATGGAGCTTGGGTATAAAGTGAGCAAAAATGTTACTTATGACGCATCCATGAGATTCCTCAACAAGAAAATATCGAATGTAATCATAGAGGGAAGGAAGTAATTATGCCGAGAAAATTGGCCATCATCTTGTCTCTATCGATCGTCTTGGTTCTGGCACTTTATCTCGATGTGTACGATTATCTAAGATTCAACAATCTTTCTGCAAAGTTGGAAAGTTCACTTGCGAGGATCGAGCAGTACGACAGGAACGTATCGGAAAAAAGAGATTATCTGACCAAGCTAGAAAAGTTGTTGCAACCAAGAACAAACATCAAACAAATTGAATCTCTGGTGCGGTCAAACAATTTGTCTTTCTCTACGCAAAAAGATGGAACTTTTTTGATCGAAGGTAGATGTGAGCCGGAGAGGTTAACTTCCATCTTAGTAGAGTTTCTCAGCTACGCAAACTTGATAATTCAATCCGTGCACATAGATGGTTCAGAGATCTCTCCTGTAACAATCGAGCAGACACGGACACCTGTTTTTTTGAACATCAGAGTCGTTCTGAAGGGTGTGAAACTCGAATGAACAAGCGCCTGATAGTGCTTCTGTTTGTGCTCGTTGGTGTCTGGGGGGTGGCAATCTACGTGTTGTTCTTTTATCAGAAATCCCCCACGTTAGCTACTGCTGCTCAGAGGACAGAGAGTGTGATTCAACCAATGATCAGAAGACTCAATGAATCTGAGATAGAGAGATTCAGAAAAAACGTTGAAATGCCACATCCGTTGGTAAACGTTTTTGAGCCTTACGTCATGAAACTCGATAAAGAGAAATTGATGCGTCAAGCTCTGTCTCAGTTAGAAGTGCTACCCGGATACAAGTTCAAAGGATATTTCTCAAGTGAAACCGAAAATTTTGTCTTGCTTTCAGATGGGACTGCAAGATCCATCGGAGCCATTCTTGATGGCAGATATTTGATAGTCCATGCGATGAGTTTTGCAGCGATTGTTCTGGATCTTTCAAGCGGAAATCTTTTAGTAGTGAGGTGAGGGAGGGGTACGATGAGGAAATCATTTTTGTTGTTGCTTTTAATCGTTAGCGCTCTGATTTTTGCAACTTCACTGATCAAAATCTCGCCTATTTTCAGCCCATCCGGTGTGACTCTGTCGTTCGAATTCGATAGCGATGTGAGTGAGAAAAATGTATATTTGGAGAAGAACGCCTCAGGCTCTCTAATTTCTATATACCTTCAAGGCATTAAACCAGTGCTCGATTCGTTCTTCCTACCCATTGCCTACGGGCCCGTTGAATCTTTGAGGATCATCAACACGCGTCAAGGAAGCCTGGCCATGGTTCAATTGCTCGTCCCGAAGCAACCTGAGATGACCCTGTCGCGACGAACGTTGAAATTATTCTTCCCATCATCCGAGAAGAGACTTAGTATCGCTCTGACTGGTGGGGATCTGGAAACTGCGATCAAATATTTGGCCGAAGAATTAAAGTTGAACGTCGTACTCTCTGAGGCGGTGAAAAACCATCAGGTTTCTTTGAAGTTAGACAATATACTGCCGGAAGATGTGCTCAGAAATATTTTGGTGATCGTTCGGGTCAACAACGAACCTTTAGCTTACAGTTACATGCCCGACGGAACCTTGCACATAGGCACGAGGAGCGACATCGCAACCAGATTTGAAAAATTTTGGGGTGTTTTCGAGGTTAAAGACGAGAAAATCGTTCAAAAACTCGAATCCTTGCTTTCTCCAAACGTTGTTATGAGCTATTTGGCAAACAAATCTGTACTCTTCGTTTACGGCGATGTCCAAGAACAAGAGATCATAGCGAAAATCCTATCGCTCACCCCCCAGATCGAGACTAGGGAATTCATCTCAGTTGGTTTTATCGAGGAAACCAAGAAGTTGTTGGAGGCATTGAAAGGTTTATACAGCTTTGAATACCATCTTCTCGATGGTCTTGATAAGTTCATTTTGAAATCTGATCCCCAAACGCTCGATAGAGTCTTCCACTATCTAGGTGAACTTGAAAGATCTATCAAATTGAAACAAGTCCAGCAACAAAGAATAGAGGGCACTGAACAACAAACGATTCAGCGAACAGTTACTGATGTGGTCAGGATCATATATCCTAAAGAAGCCATCGAGATTTTAAAAAAATTGAACATTGGGGTTGAAGAAATTTCCTTCGGTCAACTCCAATTGACTGCAGAACCTGAAAAGATTGAACTTGCCAAGAAGATCCTCGAAGATCTCGGTTTCTTTGATGTTCAACAAATCAGGAAGATCACGGTTCCGAAAGCTTACTCAGAGAAAGTTTTGGAAGCCCTAACACAGATCATCGGTTTGCCGGTTTCGCGCATTCTTGCCTACGAAGACAAAGCTGTTGTAAATATTGCCCTACTGGCGCCCGCATCTGTACAAAGCACTGCTGAAGAACTCATCCAACGTTTAATACACATTTTCACAACGACCAAACTCAGCGAGATTTTCTTCCTCAAGGATAAAGACACATCTAAGCAAATCGCAACAATTCTCAATCAAGTTTATGATGTAGAAGCGAGCAGCATTGAGAATGTCTTGAAAATCACTGGTACGCCTCAAGATGTAGAGAAAGCGAGAAGATTCATTGATACCTTTGTAAAGCAAAGACACACTAAGGTATTAAACCTGACTGTAGAGCAAGATTTGTTCATAGAGCTCAAAACTCTTGTTGAATTGACGTTCGATGTCAAACTTGAAGCGAATTTGAGATCGCTCGGTTTGATAATCATGAGTTCCGAAGACAAAGAACAACTCGAATTGGCTGCCAAAGAGATTGAAAACATTACGAAGCTTTTGCTGAAAAAACCATCGGAAACCTATGAACTGGTACCAGTTGTCGAAGGTGTTGATTTCAACGATTTAAGGCTGTTGATGACCGAAATCTACAAAGTGAAGATCGAAAAGACACAGTTTTTTTACCTGCTTGTGGGTCAGAAAGAGTCAATTGATGGTGCAAAACAGCTTCTAGAAAATATCCGGAGATTGGTTGGAAAACCTATCGAGACAACTTACAAACTCGTGAAGGTCAGAAACGATCTGGACATCAATGCTTTGACAAAAGCAGTCGGTAGTGTTACTAAGGTAGAATTGATCAACATCGATAATCTCTTACTAGTTAAAGGTGAAGAAACACAGATTTCTAAAGCGATTGAACTTATCAAAATCATTGAAGAGAATGTCCCCATCAAGGTTGAAGAAAACAAAAAGCAAACCGTGATTGTGAAACAGCATATACCAAACTTCCCCACCGAAGAGTTCAAAACCTATCTGGGGAAGATCGGTTTAGATGTAGACCTTGAGGCATTCTCTACGTTGGGTGTAGTAGTCATATCTGGTCAAGAGGAGAAAGTGATCAAAGCTGGTGAAGAATTCGAAAGATTCTCTCAGATGGTTCTGAAGAAGATACAAATTCAGAGAGAAGAAGAACAAAAAAGACAAGAAAAACCTTTGAAAGTGAGGAAGATTTCAGAAAGCGCTGTTGCTGTAGAATGTGACAACATACCACTCAAGGACATCGTTGAAGCTGTGGCAAAAGAGCTTGGTGTTTCACTCATTTTTGTCTCTTCTCCACAAGAGACCATTACGATGAAAGTTTCCTCCATCGATTGGCAACAATTCAAGAACGTCATCGAGAAGAACTACGGTTATTCCTTCATAGAAACAGAGAATGTGACTGTTTTTTTGAAGTCATCCCCTACAGTTGATAAAACTGTCGAGCAAAAGTTTATTTACAAAGTTTCCCACAACTTAGATAAAATAAAATCCGTTGTCGAATTCTATGGTGGGAAAGTTTATCTGGATGATCTGAACGATTTGCTCATCATAACTGGTATCCCACGACAAGTTAAAGAAGAGGTGGAAAAGCTCATTGGCGAACTCTCCAAGCCTTTGAAACAGGTTGAGATAGAGGCAAAATTTATTGATAGAGGGTTAGTCGATGAACTAACCAGGGAAGGAAACATCAAACTCAACATGACTCCAATGTCGCTGGAGATGGGTAGTTCAGGAGGATTGAACCTTTCTATGGGAGTAATCGACCTATTGGATTATAGAACGATCTTGAGCCTACTTGGAGGGGCCACCGCAACTGTATCTTTGACTGCTCAAACTTCTAACAATTTAACTGATCTTCTAGCGAGTCCGAGGATAGTAACACTGAGTGGTAAAGAAGCTCGTATCTTAATTGGTGAGCACGTTCCATACGTTGCAGGCATAGATGAAAATGGTCGTCCAATACCAGCGTTTATGGACGTGGGTATACAGCTCAGGATAACCCCAACTGTACGCACTGATGATACAATTCACTTGCGTTTATTCACCGAAGTTAGCGAGGTGAAAGAACGCAAGCTCTTGGGTCTCGACACTTACGGAAAAGTCTCCAGAGAAGCTCAAACGGAAGTCATTCTCAAAAACGGTCAAACTCTTGTCATAGGCGGACTTGTTCAAGATAAGATCGTTAAGAACATATCAAAAGTACCTATATTGGGTGATCTTCCTTTCATAGGTCAACTGTTCAGATCTGTGACCGATAAGAAATCGAAAACCGAACTTCTCATTTTCATCACAGCAAGGGTGGTTGAACCATGAAGAGAGAACCTGTCGTGGCAGGTAGTTTTTATCCCTCCTCACCAAAGAAATTGATCGAACTGATAGAAGCTTGCTTTAAATCCGAACTGGGACCAGGTGAGATTCCAAAGAAGCCTGAAAGAGTCCTTGAGAAGGCGCTAGCTGTGATAGTTCCGCATGCTGGATACATCTACAGCGGACCTGTTGCAGCACACGCCTATGCAGAAGTTATGAAGCTTGGCAATCCAAGACTCGTCGTGCTCCTTGGTCCTAATCATACGGGATACGGTGCACGTATCGGTGTGTGGTCCGACGGTAGTTGGTCCACACCGCTCGGTGAGGTTCGAGTGTGCCGACAAGCAGCCGAGTTCTTTTTAGAAAAGTGCAAAGAGGCTTCGAAAGACGTTCAATGTCATATAGCTGAGCATTCGCTTGAAGTCCAACTTCCATTTCTCCAATACACCTTCAAGGAATTTGAAATACTTCCAATAAGTATGTTCCCTGTCAGTTTATCTGTGTGCAAATCAGTCGCACAAAGTTTGGATGAATTATTGAAAGTTTTCTCCTCCACATTGTTCGTAATTTCGAGCGATTTCAATCACTATGAAGATGACCAAACTACGAGAAGGAAAGATCAGCTCGCGATAGATGCGATACTGAAAAGAGAGCCGGAAAACTTGTACAAGGTAGTCGGCAGTGAAAAAATAACGATGTGTGGTCTTTCGCCGGTTGCTTGTTTACTCTACATGAAAAGCTTTTCAAAAGTGAGATTGTTGAAACACGCCACTAGTGCTGATACATCGGGTGATCGTTCGCACGTCGTTGGGTATGTGAGTTTCATCTTCGAATGATTTTGACCAACAATCGTGCTTCTTCTATTTTTAGAATCAAGCAAAGAGAAACATAGACAACTATACCAAATCCCACAAGGAAAAGCGTGAACAATTTTGAAACGCTCAGTTGTTCCAATATCAAAAGCACAAAGCCCATGACTGTGGAACAAAAAAGTACTTTTTGAAAGTGCTTCATATCGACCTCAGGACGAAGCTTGAGCATCAAGTATACAGACCCGATCACACCAGAAAGCGCCGTTGCTAAGGCTATACCAGCCGTTTTCAAAGTCAAACCTAAGACGAAATCGAGCACAGCATTCGAGAGAAAAGATATGACAGTCGCTTTGAAAGGTAATTTCATGTCCTTTCTCGCATGACATACCCTTGAGAGTAGAGCCATGATCGAGTAGAAAGGCAACCCTATGGAGTAAAACAAAAGTGCCGTGGCTGTTCTCAGCGCATCCGAGTGTGTGAATGCTCCGTGTTGATAAACTAGCACTGTTAGTCTTTCACTGAGCACTACTAAACCAACAGTTGAAGGAATACTCAAAAAGAACGTCGCTTTCATAGCGTCTTTCAAATGACTCTGTGATTCTTCACTCTCACCTGACATGAGAGGTAACACCACGGTCGACATCGCCACGCCAAAAACTCCAAAAGGCAGTTGGTAGAATCTGTTTGCGTACTGCAAAACTGAGACACTGCCTGGACCAATCAAAGAAGCTACATTCACATCTATCAAAACGTTGAACTCCGAAACTGTCATGGCAAGTAGAGCTGGAAAAAAGAGTTTGAAGAACTCTTGAACACCTATGAAAGTTGGTTTGTAGAAAAAACCCACCTTTCTCGCTCCAGGTATCAAACTCAACAGCATCATCATTCCGCCTAGAGTAAAACCGACTGTCGGACCCACGATTCTTGGATTGAAGAATTCACACGCGAGCGCCCCAAGAATGATTCCAATGTTCATAAAAACTGGCGACAACGCCGGAAGGAAAAATCGTTCAGAAGAATTCTGAACTGCGTAGAGAACGGCCCAAAGGAACACGAACACAACAAACGGGGTGCTGATACGCGCGAGTTTTGATGCAAGTAATTTGATCTCTGCATTCGCCCCACTCGCCAGAAAGAACGGTACAACTTCAGGGAAGAATTCCACAAAGAGCGTCAAGCTGATCGTCACGATTCCTAGAGTTGTTATCACGGCTGAAGCAAACTCATTACTGTTACCTTTTTCTTTGTAGAGGGGAATGAAGGCGGACGTCATTGCCCCCTCAGCGAAAGCACGTCTGAGAAGAAATGGAAAAGCAATGGCAATAGAGTATGCATCGAACTCGATCCCGACTCCGAATTTGTTCGCCAAAAGGATATCTCTCATCAAACCAGTGAGCCTTGAGATAAAGGTTGCGATCGCAAAGAGAGTTCCGTATTTCAAGACTTTCGTCATATCTTCTCCCTGTATGCTCTTATTCCTAAAGCCAAGATCTTCATAGCATCTCTCAGTTTATCACAATCTAAAACATAAGCTACTCTCATCTCATCAACACCAGCACCTGGTGTGATGTAAAAGCCATCGAGGGGAGCAACCATTGTTGTCTTGCCATCGACTTCAAAGTTGCTGAGCATGAATTTCACAAAGTTTTCTGTGTTATCAATGGGAAGCTTCGCTGCTATGTAAAAAGCTCCGTGGGGTTTTTTGAAAACAGCCCCTTCCACCTTCAACAGTTCCTCATAAACGACATCACGCCTCGCTTGGTATTCAATCCTCATTCGTTCAATGTAACTATCATCGATTGTCAACAAACCAATCGTGGCATACTGCGAGGTCATGGATGGGCACAACCGCGCTTGTGCAAATTTCAAGGCGGCTGAATACAATTCTCTGTTCTTGGTGACAAAAGTTCCTATCCTTGCCCCGCAGGCACTGTATCTCTTCGAAACACTATCCACCAATATGGTTCTGTTAGCTACTTCTTCAAAAGTCAACATAGAGATCGCTTTGTAACCATCAAATACGAATTCTCGGTAAACTTCATCGGAAATGATAAAAAGATCTTTCTCGATCGCTACGTCCACTATGATTCTGAGTTGATCTTCATCGTACACCGAACCAGTTGGATTACAAGGGTTTGAAAAAATCACCGCTTTAGTTTTCGGCCCAATCACTTCAAGAAACTTTTCCTTCTTTGGTACTGAATAACCATCCTCTGGATAGGTGCGAACTGGAACGAGTTTAATCCCGAGTTGGTGTGCAAAGCCTGCGTAATTCGCGTAGAATGGTTCCAAGACAATTATCTCGTCCCCAGGATCAGCCACAACAGACATCGCAAAAATCACAGCTTCGCTTCCACCATTCGTGACTATGATTTGTGAGGGATTTATGAATATTCCAAATTTACTGTAATAGTGTACGAACGCCTCCCTCAACTCGAGCAAACCTGCTGAATGAGTGTACGCCACCACCGAAGGTTTATATTTCTCAGCGTACTCAAAATACACAGGCGGTGTCGGTATGTCGGGCTGTCCTATGTTCAGATAGTAGATTTTCTTTCCTCTCTTCGCTGCTTCTTCAGCATACGGTATGAGCCTCCTTATTGGACTCGCTGGTGCTTCAACAGCACGCTGTGATATTTTCATATCAAAAACGCCTCCTCACCTCTGCTATTATGAACTTCAGATATCTAGTTTCAGGCACCTCTAACAAAAATGGATGATCAAATCCTTGACCCCCAGTATACAAAACATTCAAAAGCACCTTGCTATCGTTAGCTGCATCCAAGAGAATTGCCTCAAATTCTTGCTCAGTGATCACCTGAGTACACGATGCTGTGGCGAGCACGGCAGGTTTTTTTAGAATCTTCATGGCCCTCAAATTTATTTCCTTGTGCCCACGTTTTGCCGACTCCTTCGAAACCGAGGTCTTGGCAAAAGAAGGAGGATCCAGAACGACGAAATCGAACCGTTCAAACTGTGAATTTTCCTTCAACCAATCGAAAGCGTTTGCGCGAACAAGTTCGTACCTGCCATAGAACCCATTCAAAGCCAGGAGTTGTCCAGCGATCGAAAGGCTTCTCTCAGAATAGTCTATCAAAGTAACGAATCTCGCACCAGCTTTTAAGAGGTGAAGTGCAAAATTTCCAGTGTAACAGAATACGTCTAAGCATACTTTATCCTTGGCAAACAGAGAACAAATGTGACTGTTATGAAGTTGGTCAAGAAACGCACCAGTTTTCTGACCCTTCAAATCGGCAGCCAACAGCAAACCGTCATGTTCGAAATACAGAATATCTGCTCCTCTACCTACTAACCAATCACACCTCTCGTCCAATCCTTCCTTCAATCTTGTGGGGGCGTCTGATTTTTCGTAAATACCTAGCGGATTGAATTTTCTTAAGAGTTTTTCTACAATCAGACCTTTCAGCTTTTCCATTCCAAGGGTGTTGATCTGCAGAACAAGATATTCGCCATACTTATCAACAACAAGTCCTGGTAAACCATCAGCTTCACCGTTCACTAAACGATAAGTTTGACGATCTTCTAACAACATTTTACGCCTCTCGATGGCTTCTTCAAGCCGTTGGTCAATCATCTGTTCGATCGTGGCAGGTTGCGTTGAAAGCAATCTAACAGTGATCTTCGATTTAGTGTTGATGTATCCTAATCCATAGAATTTTCCGTTGGATAGATGAATTTTGATAACATCACCATTTTCAAAATCACCTTCGATCTTGGCGATTTCATTTTGGAATATCCAAGGATGAAAATCTCTACGATCAACCTTTAAATAGACACGGGCTTTAATGGATTCTCACCCTCTCGTAGAGGTACTTTATCAAATCTTCGGTGAAACTACCTCTGGTCCATTGGAGATGGGGAGCATTCTTTACCCTCGCTATCCAAAGTTCAAGCTCCTCTTCATTTATAGGAACCTTCACGTCCAAGCCCACACGTTTCAAAAAAGCTGAAACTTCACCAAGTACGGACTTCACAAAACCGACCTTCTCAGGTACCTCTAGAACTGCTTGCTCAACGATCGCATCGAGAAAGGCTGCCGTCGCGTCACCGTGCCTAATGTTTTTAAAGGTTGTCAAAGGATAACCTAGGGCGTGTGCGACTGTGGTACTCGTTTGGCTTATCACCATACCAGCAAGACAAGAAGCTAGTAACATATTGGCGCGAGCCTCTAGCTCATCTGGTTTCTGTAACACCTTCGGAAGATTTTCTGCAATCAATTCAATCGATTTCTTCGCATATAGATCAGAAATGGGAGTTGCTCTCCTTGAGAGGAAACCTTCAACCGCATGACAGAGTGCATCTAAACCTGTGGATCTCGTTAGCGATTGACTCATGTTCAAAGTGTATCGAGGATCGAGAAAAGCCAACTTTGGAAACGTCACTACTGGGTGAGAAAAACCGCGCTTGAAACCCTGATCGTCCGTAAGTACAGAATATTGAGTGACCTCACTTCCAGTACCGGCTGTGGTGGGAATGGCACAGATAGGTAACGCTTCAGTGTATTTAGAGACGTCGTATAGATCTTCAACTTTTAACTCACGATTCTTCATCAGCACTGCAACAGCCTTTGCGCTGTCCATGGGGCTGCCCCCACCGAGACCGATAATAAAATCAAACGAAGCTTCTTTATATTCGGATAGAACACTCCTTATCAAGCTGAAGGTCGGATTCTCTTCGACTTCATCGAAAATCTCATAGTCAGTACCAATCTGAGACAAAACTCTGAGTAAGTCGTCAAGGGAACCATTTTCCTTCGACGATCTTTTGCCGGTGAGAATTAAAGCTTTCTTACCAAGCGATTTCAAAACATCCTTATTTTGTTCAACACACTTTTCTCCAAAATAGATCTTCGTAGGCATGAAATAATACCACATATTGAAATACCTCCTCAGCTGAAAAGCCCTATCTGCCGACTCTTTTGAGTCAATTCATGAGCTAAGCGAGTTGGCTCAGGCAATCTGTGGCCCAAACAACATTTTAAGGTCAACTTTAAAGCAGAAAGGATATCACATTTGTGACCTGGAGACACGAACAAGGGTTTATTTCCAACTTTAGTTCTAACCACAGCACCGATCACCTCGTTTTTATCATACAGAAACGTGTAAGAACCTTGGACGTTCGGAGGTTCTATGAAACTCCCATAAAGGTGAGATTTTGCAACTCCTATGGTTGGTAAATCTATAAACAAACCCATATGGGACGCGATACCGAGTCTTCTAGGATGCGCTATACCTTGACCGTCGAACATCACAACATCTGGCGCCATCCTCAGTTGTTGCCATGCTTTCAAAAACACAGGACCTTCTCTGAAAGCTAGTAAACCAGGTACATACGGAAAAGTCACTTTTTCGCGCACAACTATTTGCTCAACAACTCTCATATTCATTAAATCTACAACTACAACGGCAGCAACACCAACATCCGCTTCTGGGAAAGCGAGATCAACTCCCGCAATGAACCTGACATCCCTCAGGGAAGTTAATTCTATCATCGATCTGAGTTGCTTTTGAATTTCAACCGCTTTCTCCGCAGATACATCCCATTCGTGGAGACTTCTGTAGTTCATACTCACCTCACCACTACAAAAGCATCTATGGGGAATTTCGGATAGATTCTATTCTTAGAAAGCTTATCGATCAGGTCAAAATAACTCCTCGATGTAGTAGAATCGTTCACAAACCTGAATTCAAACTCCTTATCTGGATAAACTTTTTTTAAGATGTTTTTCAGATCAGTTTGCTTATCAGACGATAGAAGAAAAACAATATCTTTGGTGTAGGTCAATCCCACATCTTCCCAAACCATGAGGATCGGTTGTACTTCAACCTTGCTCCAGAGGTTGGTTTGTTTCTCCAAAAAGGCGCGTGTTTTATCTGACGAGCCGTTGATCACAACCAATCGCAGGGCACCCGATCGCTGCATGGGACTCAAAGTTTTGAGGACTTGCTTATAAGATTCGATTTTCTTTTCATCTAGAACCACGTTACCACTGTTGTTTATGATGTAAGGAAAAGAAACAAACTCCATTGAAAATCCTTTCCTGAGCTTGGAAAACAGGTAAATCAATTCACCCCTTGAAACTTCAAAATCAATATTCTTTTGCAACCTCTGGAATATAGAAAGAAGTTTTTGAAAGCTCACAAGTCTCGCGTTAGCCATAAGTTTCGTCAACACCTCTTTTTGTCTCTCTATTCTGGCCAGATCACCCATCGAATCTTTCCTGTATCTTATGTAAGCGAGCAGTTCTTCACCCCTCATCTGGTAAATTCCAGGTTGAAAATCGATGTACAATTTTTGCACACTGTCGAAGTATTTCATAGGTTCCTTGACGTGTATTTCTACAGGACCAAGTTCGTCGCCAAGGTATTTGAACGCAGCGTAGTCTACGGTCACCGCTCCATTGAAATTTGTATCCAACATCTTCGATAAGGTTTGCTTCAAACCGGCAGTTCCAGATTTGGCATAGACGGAATTAATCTTATTGTTACCCAGAAGCAGATCTCGTGGCACGCTGCTGACCAGCACTTTCCTCTCGCGGTGATCCACCAGTACGATCATTATCACATCAGCTCGGCGTGTACTTTCTATTACAGCATCTACTCCGATCACTAAAAGTGAATACGGATTAGTTTCAGGCTCTTTGTAAAGGAAATATTTGAAAAGCCATCCAGAAAACAAAGTGAGAAATAGCAGTATGAAAAGACTAGTAACTAATGTCAAAATTGCCAATGTTCGTGCAAATGTCACTGGTTTCAAACCTTCCTCCAAAGTTCATTCTACCACATCGTAATACAACGAGCTGCTCAACAAGATCTCGATTTTCTCAAAAACAGTTCTTAATCGAGCCTTCTCAAGTAAAGATCAACAATTCACAATCGCGTTTCGCTGACAGTTTCATCAGAATATTAATAACGCACATCCACAATGTTCGTGTAAAATGTGCTTTGGGAGTCAGAAACATGAGATTCCTGTTTGAATCAATTGTTACACTTGGGCTGTTCGTCCTACTCTACATTCTAGTCAGAAAGCGTAAAGCCCAGCTGAAGGATATTGAAAACGTTGTTCGCTCAAAATTCAATAGAGAAGGCTGGTCTATTGTTTTCTCGTCGATCGAGAACGGTGCAAAGTTCACGTTGTACAATCGCAGGGAAAAGTTTGTGCTTGTAGTTTTCACAAAAAACTTCAATTTTGATATATTTAAACGCTCCGTAATTATAGCACTCTTGAACCGAGCAGAACGCATCGAAGTTTATCACTCGATGACAAATTCTCATGTGCGAAAAGCAGTAAATTACTTCAACAAGAACGGCAAACTCCACAAGACAAAGTTGATCGACTTTGAAGGGGAAATATCATGATGCTACGCCTTTTTATCTTTGTTCTTTTAATTGTTCTTCTTTCTATCATTCTGAATCGAAACGTACGAAAAAGAACAGTGAAAAGAAAAACTACTCCAAAAGATGGCCGAGAATTCGAGAGTTTTCTTTATGAGCTTTTCAAAAAAGCTGGTTATCAGGTACGTAAGACAGGATTCTCTCGTGATTTCGCTGCAGATCTTTTGATCGAAAATAGAGGCAAACTCGTAGTACTCCAAGCCAAGTATTATAACAAACCAATAGATAAAAGCGCTGTTGAAGAAGCTGTCGTAGCAGGAACAATTTATGGCACGAAGTATGTCGGTGTTGTCACGAACAACGAGATACCTGACCGTGTCAAAGATTTTGCAAGGCAATTCGAATCAAAAACGTTTGTAAGAAAAATCTATCTGATCGATGGAAAAGCTCTTGAGAGACTCAAGAGAGGCGAAAAAATCATTTGAGGAGGGAAGGTATGAGATATTTTAAAGAAATACCATTATGGAAAGATGTGAGTGAAAATGAATGGTACGATTGGAGATGGCAGCTTTCACACAGGATAATGGTTCTTGAGCAACTAGAAAGAGTTATAAACCTGACAGATCAGGAACGTGAAGGTATAAAACACTCTTTGAAATTTCTAAGAATGGCTATAACACCTTATTACGCGAGTCTCATGGATCCAGAGGACCCAAATTGTCCCATTAGAAAACAAGCTGTTCCAACAGTCAAAGAGTTGAACATAAGTGAAGAGGAAATGGTTGACCCCTTGCATGAAGATGTCGATTCTCCTGTCAGAGGTTTAACTCACCGTTATCCAGACAGGGTGCTCTTCCTTGTAACTGATCAATGTGCTATGTATTGCAGACACTGCACACGACGAAGATTCGCTGGAGAAACAGACGCACCACTTGCACGAGAATACATAGACGCCGCGATAGATTACATAAAGCAGAACAAAAAGATCAGAGATGTACTCATATCGGGCGGTGATCCATTGACGTTGTCAGATGAGAGACTGGAAGAAATCATTTCCAGACTGAGGTCCATAGAACACGTTGAGATCATCCGTATAGGTACGCGAGCACCGGTAGTCTTGCCAATGCGAATCACACAGTCGCTCGTTAGTATGCTCAGAAAGTACCATCCTATATGGTTAAACACCCACTTCAACCATCCAAAAGAATTCACTGCCGACTCAAGAAAAGCGTTGGCCATGCTGGCCGATTCAGGTATACCACTCGGTAATCAGACAGTGTTACTCAGGGGTATCAACGACTGCCCAAGAATCATGAAAGAACTCGTTCATGAACTTGTTAAGAATCGCGTCAGGCCTTATTACATATATCAATGTGATCTATCGAGAGGACTTTCACACTTTAGAACCAGTGTTGCAAAAGGAATAGAAATCATTGAATACTTGCGTGGCCATACCTCAGGTTTCGCAGTGCCAACTTACGTGATAGATGCGCCAGGCGGAGGGGGAAAAATCCCTGTTGGACCACAGTATCTCGTATCGATGGGAGAGGGAAAAGTCATCCTGAGAAATTATGAAGGAGGAATCTTCGCTTATAAAGAACCAAATGATTACAAAAGTCAATGCGAACCAGACGAAGATGTAGGAGGAATCGCTTCACTGCTCAGCGGAAAGGGCAAATATCTCTTACCACAACAGCTCGAAAGAACCAGGAGGATTCAGGAATGGAAAGAAAAGAAATCATCTACATCTTAGGTACTAAGAAAGGCGTTGGCAAAACTACCGTGTTGAATCACTTTCTTCGTCGCTGGAAAAATTGTTGTGTTGCGAGCATTGGATTGGATGGTGAAGAGAAGGACAATCTAACGAACGAACCAAAACCATGCGTTCATGTCACGAAATATCACCTCGTCTTGACAGGTGAAAGATTCCTGAACCTTTCAAAGTTCGAAGTGATAGATGTTTATTCCCACAATGCTATTGTAGGTCACATCATACTGGCACGCCCTTTAATTGAGACGACAGTGGTTCTCACAGGAGCAACCACTGCGATGATTCAACGAATCGTAGTTGAACAAAAATTTAGCAAAATCATCATAGATGGTGCATTCAACAGATTGATTCATGCAGGTGTGATAGACGGAGCAAAAATATTCTTAGTAGTCCACGGTGATGAGCTTGAAAGTATGAGGATTATCAAGAAAGTTCTCTTTGCTTCGAATCTACCTAGAGCCCCTCAGCATATCCTTGAAGTTTTTCACGAAAAAAGAGGCGTCTGGGCATTCACGAAAGATGGTAGTGTTACAAAAATCTCAGACTCTTGTTTGACTTTGAAGTATTTTAGTGAAAGCGGTTTTGAGTGGCTTTACATCTCAGGATTCGTTACGCAATCTATCTTAGAAATGAAAGATAAAATAAAAATATGCCTCGCTAATCCCATCGCCATTGCAGAAGTTCCGAGCAATTTTGATAACATATATACAGCGAACAGTATAAAGCTTGAGAGGATGTTCATCAACTCATCTGAGAATCGTGAATTGCTGAAATTTTTGAAGACATGGCTTGGAGATTCCATTGCTGAAGTTGATGATGTTTTTTCCGTCTGAGGAGGTGTTAATTCAGTGGCGAGGATAGCTGTGGACATGCAAGAACTATCCGAAAAGATTTCGATCGTATCGAAAGTGGTTCCCTCCAAAGTCATAAAACCAATTCTAGGTTGTGTCTTGTTTGACCTGAACGAAAAGGGTGTGTATCTCCTCGCTTCCGACTTAGAAACGAGTGTGAAAGCGAGACTCAACTGCGAGTATGAAGGACTTGGAAAATTCGCGGTAGACGCAAAAGTTCTCTATGAAGTTGTGAAAACACTACCGAACGATGTTGGAGCCACTCTTGAATTGACTCCTTCGAACCTTTCCATAGAGTGTGGAAAAAGCAAATTCAAACTTTCTGCAGTAGATCCAACCGATTTTCCAGAAGTATCGCTTGGTACCATTGGCGCAAGTTTTGAAATAGAAGCGAGTCTTCTCTACAACATGATTGAAAGAGTCATCTTCTGTGCTGCTGTGGACGAGTTTATGAGGAACCTCAACGGTGTTTATTGGGAGCTTGGCAATGGTTTTCTAAGACTTGTCTCATCTGATGGTTTCAGGTTGGCATTGGCTGAACAGAGATTACCAATCCGAAGCGAAATGGGATTCCTTTTATCCTTAAAGAGTATGAAGGAGCTCATGAATGTGACTCGAGGTTGTGGTGAGAAAAATCTTCGCTTCGAGTATGATGGAAAACGTGTTGGTATCATGGTTGCAGATGTAGAAACGGTGGTCAGAGTTGTTGAAGTAGAATTTCCAGATTACAAGAGAGTATTGCCAAAAGCGTTCAAAACAAAGGTCGTTGTTTCTACCAACGATTTGATAGAATCTCTGAGAAGGACCATGGTGATCGCCAAGAGAGGTAGCGAATCCATCAGAATTGAAGTCGTGGAGAACGTCTTGATTTTGAGCAGTAGAAGTCCAGACTATGGAGAGGTGAATGAAGAAATAGAAGTGCGGAAAGAAGGTGAAGATATCATCGCTGCGTTCAATCCTAAATTTTTGATCGAAGCTTTGCGACACATAGAAACCGAGGAAGTTGAAATGAACTTCATCGATAGTACGAGCCCTTTGCAGATGAACCCGCTTGACGTAGAAGGTTACCTTTACGTCGTGATGCCGATAAGGATTGTATGACACATGAGATTGATTTGTGAACGTGTAACAAAAAGGTTCGCAGGTACCACGGCTGTCAAAGATATCAACCTCGATGTAGAAGCAACTTGTATAGTTGTGATGGGGGCAAACGCAGCGGGGAAATCCACACTGCTGAAAATGATCGCCACAGTTTTGAGACCTGATGAGGGAAGATTGATTCTAAACGGTTTTGACATTGTGAAACATCCTCACCTCATTAGAAAGCGGTTGTCATATCTCCCAGAGGAGCCGGCGCTGATAGAAACGCTCTCCGCCCGTGAGAATCTCAAGTTTTTTGCAAAGATTAAAGGTGACAATGGTGAATTTTTAAATTTATCACGCATGCTGGGAGTAGATTTAGACGATCATAAACCTGCGAGAAATCTTTCAAAAGGAACTCGAAGGAAGCTTTCACTTTGTATCGCGCTTCTTGGTGAACCAGAAATCCTTGTACTGGATGAGCCAACGAGCGGACTTGACGAGGAAGCCAGAGCAGTCGTTTGGTCTAAGCTTAAGGAATTGAAAGAAAAAAATGTGGCGATGATCATCGCCACACATCAAATCGAAGAAGTCAAAGATTTAGCCGATGTACTTCTCATTTTAGATAAAGGTCATTTGATAAAAACAGTTCAACTAGGATCAGTTACCAGCAACATCCAGCTCTGAGACAATGACAGAAGGACCGTACCAATAACCTGATACGATTTCACAATCTGCACCTATACACTCAATGTTTTGAAGCAGCTTCAAGAAATTGCCAGAAACTGTGAACTGTTCTATCGGTTCAACAATCTTTCCATCAACCACTCTATAACCGTTAGCACCTAAAGAAAATTCTCCAGAGACGGGCCTAACTCCTGAATGTAAACCATCGAGCGCAGTTACTACCAATCCTTCCCCCAAGTTTTCGATCAATTCTTGATAGTTTGTTGAACCGACTTGCATCACGACGTTCAGAGGAACACATCTTTGGTTGAAAACGTTTCCAGTTGGCCTTATACCTTCTTTCTTTGCCGATCTTATTGAGTGGAAAAACGTGGTCAGAACACCGCGATCTATGAATTTTTTCTGCGTGGTTGGAACGCCTTCGTTATCGAATGAACGCTTCACTGGAAGTTGCTCAAAAAATGGATCTTCCAGGATTGTGAGGTTATCAGACGCGATCTTTTCTTGTAATTTTCCTTTTAAAGGTGAAAGACCCTTTTGTACAGCCTCAGCTGAGAAAATAGACATAAACGCGAGGAAAAGTTGCGCAAATACATCCCTTCGAAGCAAAAGTCGATACCTACCACTTTTAACGGTTTGAGCTCCAAGTTGAGAAACTGCTTCCAAGGCAGCTTCTTCAGCTATCTTGTCTACATCGAGTTCAATCGGACTTGAAGCATACCACGCACGAAAACCTCTTTTAGGTTTCTTCCCATCGGAGGCGACAAGATATACGAAAGCGGAACCAAATCCAAAGCTCTCCTCTAACTCTAAACCTTTCGTATTGAACAAAAGAATTTCATTCCTTTGATGACCATAGCCGCTCATGATAACGGTTTGCACTCTTTTATCGTAAGACATGGCTTTCTCTTCCATTCTTTTTGACAAATTTATCTTTTCCTTTACTGACAGATCTTCGAATGGATCTTCGTATCTGAAAGGTTCACGCTGTGGTTTCTCACCCCAGATGCTATCTTCATCGAGCGTGTCGGTGATCAAAAAGTTCTCGTAAGCACTGTTCACAAGGAATTCTGCAGAGCTTTCGTCCAGAATCTCCACTGTGGCAAAACAAGATTTTTTCTTTTTCACTGCTTTGAGAGTTGCTCGCTTCGATGAGGCATCGGTATAATTTTCTATTTTACCTTTACTCACAACAACTTCGAACTCCCTTTGATTCGAAACGACCACTTCACAATCATCAAAGCCTTTATCTTTAGCCAGTGAAAAAACTTTCTCTGCAAATTTTTTCTCGTTCATTTTCTTCGCCCCCCAACAATCAATTCTCTGACCCGAATGGTCGGCTGACCAACGTCGGCAGGTACCCCACCAGATATGGAACCGCATATTCCCTGACCACGAGCAAGATCATTTCCAACCATGTCTATGTTGTTGATGACCTCAATACCTTTGCCTATCAAAGTCGCGCCACGCACGGCTTTAGTGATCCTTCCCTTTTCGATGAGGTAACCTTCCATAACTGCAAAATTGAATTCTCCAGTAGCTGGATGGACAGACCCGCCACCCATACGCTTTGCGTAAAGTCCGTAGTCTGTGGCTGATATGATCTCTTCTGGCAAGTACTTACCAGCCATTATGAATGTGTTGCTCATCCTTGAGGTTGGAATGTATTTATAACTCTCCCTACGACCACAACCGTTGGGTTTTAGCCCCATTTTCTTGGAATGGAAAATATCGACCAAATAGTTTTTCAGCACACCATTTTCAATGAGCACATTGCGTTGTGTCGGTGTTCCTTCATCATCAATGTTACTTGATCCCCACGCGTTAGGTATAGTCCCGTCGTCGACAGCAGTGATACATTCGGCTGCAACCTTCTGACCAAGTTTGTCTGCAAAAACAGATGCCCCCTTTGCTACGGATGTGGCTTCCAATGCGTGCCCACAAGCTTCATGAAAAATAACTCCGCCGAACTCGTTTGCTATTACAACTGGCATCTTGCCTACGGGAGCATACTCAGCTCTAACCATCCTATCGGCTATTCTAGCTGCTTCCGCCCCAATGTCTTCAGGACTATGAAAGTTGAAAAACTCAAAACCCATAGAAGCACCAGGACCATAAAATCCCGACTCTTGCTCACCATCTTTCGTAGCAACCGCTGTGACCATGAGCCTTGTTTTGATTCGCCTATCATTTCCCACTATTCCCTCCGAATTTGCAATGAACACCTTTTGATCGTAGTCCCAGTATCGAACAACAACTTGCGTGATGAGACTAGAGTAGTTCTTTGCTCCTTCGTGCGCAAGTTTTAGAATTCTCGCTTTTTCTGTCTTCGAAATATCCAACGGATAAAAAATCACACGATTAAAATTCTTCACATCCAAGTTCTTCATATTTAAAGGCTTTTCAACAGGTTGACGCACTTCGAGAACTTCGATCAATCTATCAATCATGTTCAACAGCTGCTTCTCATTCGGATCGTTCGTATAAGCGTAAACTTGTTGATCATCCTTGAACAACCTGATACCTACACCAAAATTTCTTTCGCTAGTTGCTACGTCAATCTTTCCGTCAACCATGGTTATCTTCGTATCGAACCTGTCTTCGGCAAAAATTTCAACAAAATCTGCTCCCAATCTTAGGCCATAACCTATGACTCGTTCAACCAAACTTGCTTCTAACAAATTGCATCACCTCAGAACAAATTGTAGCATTTTAGGTTCGCAAAGCGTACATGTTCCTGTTTTATACTCTCTTCGGTGATGAAAACTGGAACTCGTTGCTTTATGTACATCGGGCCTTGAGGGTGCCGTTTGTAAAGAGATCAAAGAACTGGGTTTCAAGATAATCAAAGTAACAGCTGGACATGTTCATTTTTCCGCCGATTTGAGAGACATCCCGCGTATCAATGTTTGTCTATACAGCGCCGAACGAGTATTGATACTCCTTGCTGATTTCGAAGCCAGAAATTTCGATGAACTGTTTGAAGGGACTTTCAGTGCTAATTGGCAGGATTTCATACACGATCGAGGTACTCTAATCGTTGAAAAGGTCAAAGTTAGAAATTCCAAACTATCAGCCACGGGTGCCATAGCTTCGGTAGTCAAAAAAGCAATATATGAGAAGATACATTCCACTAAAGATCCAGATGGAATAAATTACCCTCTCTACGTGTACATAAAGAACGATAGAGTTTCAATACTCCTCGATACAACTGGACCAAACGCGCTGAGCAAAAGGGGCTATAGATTGAAGGTTTCCACCGCACCTTTAAGAGAAACTATAGCAGCTGGACTAATCATCGTTAGTGATTGGGATAGAGAAAAACTACTTGTAGATCCTTTTTGCGGTAGTGGAACGATATGCATAGAAGCAGCAAGAATGGCTTTAGATTTAATGAACACTAAGCGAGGATTTGCGTTTCAAACTTGGCCAATTTTTAAAGGTTCAACGACCTTTGATTCCACTGAACAAAAGAAGAAAAAAAGTGAGGTTGTTTCACTCGGTTTCGACAAAGATCCCCATGCCATAAAAATCGCCCGCGAAAATTCGTTGCGCGCAGAAGTTAATGATAACACAAAGTTTTTATGTAAACCTCTCGAGAAGCTGGGGAAATTCAAAAACGTACATGTGGTGACAAATCCTCCTTATGGTGTGAGAATTCGAAATAGCAAAGAGAATTTACACCTAACTCTCAAAAAGTTGTTCGATACATTTGAAAACTCGACAGTATGTTTAGCTAGTCCAGACGGTGAACTAGAAGAGTTATTTAAAACCAAAGCATCGAAAAAGCTGCGTTTTCAAAACAGTGGTATATGGACTTGGTTCTACATTTTTAACTCGAATTGAAAAAGGGCCCTTTTGGGCCCTTTTGTTCTCTTCTTAGAGGAAATTTAAGCCATTTTTTCTTCTTCCGCAGCACGAGGAGTTTCTTCAATTTGAATGTTGGCAAAGATTTCTAACCCAGTCCCAGCAGGTATGAGCTGACCAACTATGACGTTTTCTTTCAAACCTTGCAGATAGTCAACCCTACCCTCGATGGCTGCTTCAGTTAGAACTTGTGGCGTCTGCTGGAACGAAGCTGCGCTTAGCCAACCTTCTTGCTCCAGAGAAGCTTTGGTGATTCTCAACAATCTTCTTCTATACTTCATTGGCTCTTTAGGAGCGATTTGATAAACCGTAGGTCTACCATCCTCAATTACGACAATTTCCTTGATCCCAGCGTTGACAGATTTCTCAACAATTTCTTCCGTGACTTCCGCACCTTCAGGAGCAATTTGAACGATCTCATCGTTCACTTTTGCTACGACTCTCTTGGCTAGAATCTTCCCAACAACAGCACTCCTGTTGCTCTGTACGTGAGCATTAGATTTCAGTATCTCGTTGTTTATTCTCATAGCTTCAGCGAGTGGGAGCAGTTCTCCCGGCAAGAAATCTGTGTCACCTGGATCTACTACTTCGACTCTTCCGAGCATCTGCCTGATGATTATCTCAAAATGTTTATTGTGAATCTCAACTCCTTGTTCAACGTAAACCTTTTGAGTTTCTCTGAGCAAGTACATCGCTGTAGCTTCAACACCAAGTGTATCCATAAATTTTCTCAGTTTCACAGCACCTGTCGTGAGCATTTGGCCAGGTAGTACCTTCTGGCCTCTAGTGACATTTTCTTTGACTTTATCTGGTATTTCATATTCGTATATTTCCCCAGCGAGATCTTCAATATAGATCTTCTTCTTACCATCCACTTCTTTTATATCCCTCACGAAACCTGCGACTGAACTGAACACACCTTCAGGTTCTTTGAGTTTTTTCCTCGCCTCGAACAACTCTTCAGCTCTTGGCAATCCTTGTGTTATATCTGCGGCTGTCGCTATACCTCCAGTGTGGAACGTTCTCATCGTGAGCTGTGTTCCAGGTTCGCCGATCGATTGAGCTGCAATTATTCCAACTGCTTCACCAACGTTGACCACTTTGTGGTTAGACAGATCCATACCGTAGCACATTGCGCACACACCGCGTTCGGCTTCACAAGTCAATGGTGATCTCACGTAGATGTTTGGTCGCACTTTAACTGTTCTCACACCATTTTGTTCAAGTATAACAGCCGTTGTTTCATCTATTTCTTCTTGATAAACAAGTAGCTGCTTTTCACCCTTCTTGTCCCAGATTACCTCTTGAGATATAGTCCCAACGATGGGATAAATCTTTATCTTGATCTGCCTCTTACCAGCATTGCGAGCGTTGCGGATCAGATCCCAGCTGACTTCCGTACCAACTTCGTAAATCGTACCATCTTCAAGTTTGATCTCTTCATTCGTTACAGCGTAAGAAATTGGCAACTGCAAACTCTGAAGATCCAGAGTTTGTTCAATGCACACGGGGACAGACACAACATATTTAGATAGGAATTCAGCGTCCTCATCGGATAGTAAGCAATTTCTAGCATATTCTTTGTCAGTCTTTGGATTTCTCACCACTTCACCAGTCAGAGGATCCAAAACGTCTTTTGCCAGAACCCTGCCGAACAAAAAGTCTTTCAACTTTTGAACCGTCAAAGCGTCGCTCACAAGCTCCATTGCCTTAATTCCGTTTTCCGTCCCGCAATCAGTCATCGTTATGAACACACTCTGTGCGACGTCAACGAGTCTTCTCGTTAGATAACCAGCAGAAGATGTTCGAAGAGCAGTATCCGCAGCACCTTTTCTTGCGCCATGTGTTGATATGAAGAACTCAAGTGAATTCAAACCCTCCCGGAAATTCGAAATTATTGGTATTTCAATAGTTTTTCCGGAGGGATCAGCCATCAAACCTCTCATACCTGCCAACTGCTTGACCTGGTCTATGTTACCCCTCGCACCCGAGTTGACCATCATGTAGACCGGATTGAATGGATTTTCCCCGAGTGCTTCGTAGGTAACCTTTTGAACATCCTCCGTTGCTTTGGTCCAAACTCTTATGATTTCTTTGTATCTTTCTTCGTAGGTGAGGAAACCTTCGGCGTACTCCGCTTCAATTCTCTCGACTTTTTGTAATGCCTCTTTGATGATTTCATCCTTCTTCGGTGACACGACTAAATCTTTCAACGATATAGTTAATCCCGAGATGGTGGCATAATGAAAACCTAGATCTTTCATGTCGTCAAGTAAATCAGCCGTGGCTTCCATACCGTGCCTCTTAAAGGTTTCATATATGAGGTCTTTGATTTCTTTCTTGCCAAACGTTTTAGTATAATCTCTCAGATCTTCGGGAACGATCTCGTTGAATATGATTCGTCCAACAGTAGTCTTGACGATCTCTTCTTTTCCATTCTTTCTAACTTTTGCTAAAACTGGGGTGTGAAGACCAACGAAACCCAACGAATGGGCCAAGATAGCTTCTTCAGGCGAGCCGAATTTGTAGTCAACTTTATCCTTACTAACTGAATCGTAATTGTTGTTCACAGCCGTTAGATAGTAAATACCAACAATTATATCTTTTCCAGGCATAGAAATGGGTTTACCGTGTGCTGGAGATATGATGTTGTATCTAGACAACATGAGATATCTGGCTTCAGCTTGTGCAGCAGCAGATAGAGGCACATGAACTGCCATTTGGTCTCCATCGAAATCCGCATTGAAAGGTGGACAAACGAGTGGATGCAATTGTATAGCGTTTCCTTCTATGAGTTTCGGCTCGAACGCTTGTATGGACATCCTATGTAGAGTCGGTGCTCGGTTCAAAAGTACAGTTTGTCCCTTGATAACCTCTTCAAGGACATCGAACGCCTCTGGCATTTCGCGCTCAATGATGGCTTTTTTGAGCTTTCTAGCTGTTCTGCTACTTTCCCCACCTTCCTCGATCAGTCTTTCAAGTATGAAGGGTTTGAAAAGTTCAAGCGCCATTTTCTTTGGAAGACCACATTGGTGAATTTTTAACTCTGGACCAACAACTATAACTGCTCTTCCAGAGTAATCCACTCGTTTGCCAAGCAAGTTCCTTCTGAATCGACCTTTCTTACCTTTAACAAGATCAGTCAAAGATTTCAGAGGTCGACCATTTCTGTCAGCAACCGGCCTTCCCATTCTACCGTTGTAAATCAAACTATCGACGGCCTCTTGCAACATTCTCATTTCATTTCGAACCATAACCTCCGGTGCATTCAACTCCAGGAATCTTTTCAATCTGTTGTTTCTGTTTATGACTCTTCTGTATAAATCGTTTAAATCTGTAGTTGCAAATCTTCCGCCGTCTATTTGGATCATGGGTCTCAGCTCTGGAGGTATCACCGGCAATGCTTCTAAGACCATCCATTCAGGTCTTGTACCTGACTTGATCAAGCTCTTAACGATCTTCAATCTCCTAAGAAGTTTCAAAGCTCTTCCGCTACTTTTTGGAAGCTGTGTAAGCTCTGATTCTATTTGTGCCCTAAGTTTCTCAAGATCTATCATTTCAAGTAGTTTTTTTACAGCCGCAGCACCGTACTGTGCCTCTATCTTTCCGGGATAGAGCTCCTTGTAAGCTTCGTACTCATTCTCGGTGACGATGGAACCCACAGTTATGCCTGTTTCTTTCGAGAGTTCTTCATCTATTTTTGTGATAGCGAGGATTGGCCTATCGTTCTCAACCTCGGTTTCTACAGAGAATTGATTAGGATAGTATTCTTCGAACAATTTATACTCAGTCAGAGACAAATATTCATCCTCGAAAAGGAATCTGTCTGCGAGATAATCACCTGCTTTGACTCTGTCTCCATCATTTACATACGCCAAAGCTCCTTCAAAGATTGGATATTTCTTCTCAACAGCAACCTGTTCAACATAGATGAACCCAGATGATAGCACTTCGTAGGAACCATCCTCCAAAGGCCTCACGTTTAGATCCCTGCTGAATACCACCTTTCCAGAGGACGGGCTCTTTACCGCTTGAATTACACCTGCAGTCCAAATTTGATCACCAGCTTTGATCTTCGATCCATTTTTTACAGTGAGTCTCGAGCAGAACGGAATAGAGACGATCATGGGTTGTTCTTTGCTCGTTGCGAGTGGCTTCAACGTCAAACTTGATGTTAAATCGTCTATTTCGATCGTTCCATCGAATGGAGCATAAAGTGCTGGGATTTCCTTTTCAGCCACAATGATGTCATTCTGGGAAACTTCCTGTCCATTTTTGACCAGAAGGATCATTCCAGGAAAAACCTGCATTTGCGACCGAACGACGTTACGTACTATGATCCAAGTTATTGTTCTCCCTGTGTTTGAACGCTCATTCTTCAGACTCACTTCACCGTCTATCTCTGATATCACCGGAGTTTTTGGATTCTTGACTATGACAGCTTGCTCTGCCTCAAAATCAAGAACCTTTTTGTATATGTTGTATTCAGTCTCATAGATTACATCTGCTTCAGCAAACTGAGTCTTCTTGGGATTAGTAACGATGTATGCCTTCTCTATAATCCGTCTACTACCGTAATAAATTATGTTCTCTAAGTCTCGAGCTGATATGTTGAGCAAAGTGGAGAGTATGCTCGGAGTACTTTTGAGGTACCATATGTGAACCACTGGCGCAGCGAGTTCGATGTGACCCATTCTTTTGCGTCTAGCATCTTTAGATTCAACTCTCACACCGCATCTTTCGCAAACAGTTCCTTCATATTTCTTACCTTTGTATTTTCCACAAGCACACTCGTAATCCTTGGTTGGACCAAAAATCTTCTCACAGAAAAGTCCATCTCGCTCTGGCTTGAAAGTTCTGTAATTTATCGTCTCAGGTTTCTTTACCTCACCACTTGACCAGCTTCTGATAGCGTCTGGGGAAGCAACACCTATTTTTACCGACGCAATCTTTCGCTTGAAGGTAGAAATAGCCATCTTTCTTCCCTCCTTGGCGCCCAATTTAGAATCTGTCAATATCTACTTCGTTGCCATTTTCGTCGTAAACTCTTACGTCGAGCGCCAGACCTCTGAGTTCTTTGATTAACACCCTGAAACTTTCAGGTACACCAGGTTCGGGAATATTTTTACCCTTGAGAATAGCTTTATACACTTCGTTTCGTCCTTTAATATCGTCAGATTTTATCGTGAGCATCTCGTTCAAAGTATGTGCTGCGCCATGCGCTTCCAAAGCCCAGACCTCCATTTCACCAAATCTCTGGCCTCCAAACTGAGCTTTTCCACCAAGAGGTTGCTGATGAATAAGAGAGTATGGACCTGTAGACCTGGCGTGTATCTTGTCACGTGCTATGTGTATGAGCTTCATCATGTATATGCATCCGACGACGACAGGTTCTGCGAACGGTTCACCCGTTCTTCCGTCTCTTAGAATAACTTTGCCAGAAGGATCGTTTTCGTCATCGCCTTCTTCTAATCCAACGATCTTCCTTTCTTTGTACAACCACGGAAGGATGTCTTCCTCTTTGGCCCCATCGAAAACGGGTGAAGCAAACCAGCTGTTAGTCAATTTCGCTAACCATCCGAGGTGCGTTTCTAGAATCTGTCCGACGTTCATCCTAGAAGGTACTCCGAGAGGACTCAAAACAATCTGCACTGGAGTGCCATCCGGTAAGAAAGGCATATCTTCCTTTGGAAGAATCTTGGAAACTACACCTTTATTTCCATGTCGACCGGCAAGTTTGTCTCCAACTTCGAGTGTCTTTCTGCTCGCTACATAAACCTTGACCAGTTTATTCACACCTGGTCCGAGTTCCGCGACGTCCTCCTTGTCAAAAACTTGGACGTCGATGACCCTACCTTCGGTACCGTGCGGTAGCCTCAGAGAAGTGTCTTTGACATCTTTTCCTCGCTCACCGAAGACGGATCTTATTATCTTCTCCTCAGGAGTCGTCTCACCCTCACCTTTTGGGGTAACTTTGCCAACAAGAATATCTTGAGGCCTTACGTATGCACCAATTCTAACTATACCGTTTTCATCGAGGTTCTTCAGGGTCTCTTTGTTGACGTTTGGAATATCCGCCGTGATTTCCTCCGGTCCAAGTCTCGTGTCTCGAGCTTGAGTTTCATAAACTTCTATGTGAATGGATGTGAAAACATCATCCTCGAGTAGCTCTTCGCTGACGAGAATCGCATCTTCAAAGTTATAACCTTCCCAAGACATGAAAGCAACCAAGATGTTTCGACCAAGAGCAAGCTCACCCATGTCAGTCGCTGGGCCATCTGCGATAACTTCACCTTTTCTCACACGTTCGCCCACATTCACTATTGGTCTTTGATTTATGACAGTATCTTGATTAGTTCTAACAAATTTCATCAATCTGTATTCGTCGAAAATCGGTTTTCCATCTTTGTACATGAGGTTTCCATTTTCATCTGTTCTATGCACAACAATCCTTCTAGCATCAACTTTTTTCACTATTCCATCGTGTTTTGCTGTCACAAGATATCCAGAATAAAGCGCAGCATCGTGTTCAACACCTGTAGCCACAAAAGGCGCTTCGGGTTTCAATAATGGAACAGCTTGTCGTTGCATGTTGGATCCCATTAAAGCTCTGTTCGCATCATCGTGCTCTAGGAACGGTATCAGAGAAGTTGATACAGACACGATCTGTTTCGTAGACACATCCATGAACTGAACTTTTTCTTTCTCTACATACAAGATCTTTTGCAAATATCTTACAGGTACTCTGTCTTCGACAATCATCATATCTTGATCAACTTTCACAGTACAGGGTGCGATACAGTAGTGTTCTTCTTCATCTGCTGTCAAGTACACAATCTCATCCGTGACCTTACCTTTTCTAACTCGCCTGTAAGGAGTCGTCAGAAAACCAAATTTATCAACTGTCGCATAAACAGCGAGTGAAGTTATCAAACCTATGTTCGCGCCCTCTGGAGTTTCGATAGGGCACATTCTTCCGTAGTGGGAATGATGAACATCACGAACTTCGAATCTGGCCCTTTCTCTTTTCAAACCACCTGGACCAACAGCAGTTAATCTTCTTTTATGAGTCAGCTCCGCAAGTGGATTCACTTGTTCCATAAACTGTGAGAGAGGACTTGTGGCAAAGAACTGATTCACACCTGCAATGATGGTTTTTATGTTGATCAAACTCTGAACGGAGATTTTATCCAGTGAGTTGTAGAGAGTCAATCTTTCTTGAATGAGCCTTTGAGCTTTAGAAAAAGCCCTTTCAAACTCTAGTTTAATGAGCTCACCAACTGTTCTGACCCTTTTATTTCCGAGGTGATCCTTGGTATCCATGATTTCGGGATTCTTACTTACTTCCAACAAGTACCTGGTAGCCAGCACGAGATCCATAGGTGTGAGAACAAGATCTGAAGGCTCGTAGTTCATCTTTTCAGCTTCTGCTTCACTCAATTTCTTGACTTGAACAAGGTATTTTTTGTAAGCTTGCTGTAGTTTCCGATTTATCTTATATCGGCCAACTTCCGAGAGCTCAAACCTTTCTGGAGTGAAATATAAACTATTAAGATAAGCCTTAGCTGCATTAACCCTCGGTATTTCGCCTGGTCTTAGCTTCCTATAGATCTCTATGTATGCTTTATTTGAATCAACTTCTCCGTAAGTACTGTTGAGTTTTTCCAACGTTTTCTGCGCCACCGGGTGTGCTCTCACAATGGTTGTAAGTTTTGACTCAAGGATCGTTTTTGCAGCGTGTTCTGTTAATACGCCTCCACGTTCGACAATCTTTTTCCCTTCGACGACAACGTCTTGAAGAATTATTGAACCTACAGCTTTCATCATGGTGTACTCATCTTCTGCATCTATGATTTCTGGAAAGAGATCCAGTATATCAAGATCGTTCTCGTAACCCAAAGCCTTGAACAACAAAAATAGATTTATTCTCCTCTTTCGATCTATGCGTGCATAGAACATATCATCTGCTGTGTTGTAAAGGATTTCTAGCCAAGCACCCCTAACTGGTAAAAAGTGCGCAACATAAATGGGAGCTGCTGCTTGAGTTTTCGGTATTTCATCAACAAAATAAACTCCAGGAGCTCTCACAAGCTGGTTTACGACCACACGTTCTGCTCCATTGATTACGAAAGTACCATTATCTGTCATGTACGGTATCGATCCTAGGAAAGCCTCTTCCTCTCTCATTTCACCGGTGTTGATGTCCGTTATGCGAACAGTTGCGTATATGGGAACTTGGTAAGTTAAACCTTTTTGCTTGCATTCTTCTATTGATGCGTTAGGTTCACCAACCCTTGTGGAGACAAATTCTAATACAAAACCCTTTTCACCTTTTCTCAAATCACCTTTATGAGGTTGAGAAGTTATCGGGGAGAACTTCTTCAATATTTCCATTAAACCATTTTGCAAGAAATCTCTGTAGGACTCGATTTGGATGGCAATCAAGTTTGGAACTTTCAGAGCATCAACAGTGCGACCGAAAGTTAAACGCTCGCGCTTACCATAGAGAACCGCTCGCATTTTATCACCTCGTCAGATCAGCGGAGTGGAAGCACAGGGAACTGAACGAAGCCTAGGACGCAGGCACGCCTAAATATGATAGCATAAAATAACCTATACCAGCAAGGCTGGTATAGGTTTGATACAATCTTTTTGCAGCTGAGAAAATTTGTTCACATCACTTCAAAATAACCTCTGCGCCGGCTTCTTCCAGTTTTTTCTTGATCTCCTCTGCTTCATTCTTTGGGATGCCACTCTTGACTATCGCATCGGGACTACCAGCTTTCTCAACTAGATCTTTCGCTTCTTTGAGTCCCAAGCCAGTGATTTCCCTGACAACTTTGATTACATTGATCTTATTCGCACCGTGACTCTTAAGAACCACACTGAATTCTGTTTTTTCTTCGGCTGCTGCTTGCGTAGCAGGTGCAGCACTCGTTGGGGCTGCCACGGCTGCTACCGCTACAGGTGCTGCTGCCGTGACACCAAACTTTTCCTCCAGAGCCTTCACTAGTTGTGCAAGTTCTGCAACCGTCAATTTTTCGATCGCCTCAACGATTTGTTCCACTGTCATTTTTACACACCTCCAGTACTCTCAGATTTCTTTTTGTTCTCAATTGCACTCAAGACATACACAAGTTTTCTGAGTACACCGTTCAAAGTGAATACAAGACCGTAGATAGGTCCTTGTACCCTACCAACAACCATCGCGTAGAGTTCTTTTTTGGTAGGCAAGCTGGCCAAATCTGATACCTGTTCAGCGCTGAACACCTTTCCTTCTAGAAAACCACCTTTAAAGAAATTCTCAAGTTTCTTCTCTTTCGCAAAACTCACTAGCAACTTTAAAGCATCCAGTGGATCGCCAGCCATGACATAGAATACAGCCGTTGGTCCTTTAAGGAAATTTTCGTAATCTGCTTTACTGTACCCAACTTTAGCGAGTGTTATTGAAGCAAGCGTATTTTTTACAACCGTCAATTTGGCATCCTTTCCATATTTCGAAGCTATTCTTTTACGCAATTCTCTGAGCGTTGCAACATCCAACCCAAAGAAATTCACAAACACCAACAGATTCGCCCTTGGAAAAATCTGCATCAAATTCTCCAGAATTTGTTGCTTCTTCTCTTTCGTTATCAACAACAACACCTCCTTTCAACAAAAAAGGTCTCTTCTACAAGAGACCCCGCTCAACCAAAGCAGCATCTTTCTTGTTCGCCTCGGTAGGCGGGGAACCATCCCTTTAGGATACCTACTTTCTTCGGCGAAGCGTACGATTGGTTCAGTATTAAATTTTTGCCGCTTCCAGCTCAGAAAGATTAAGTTTCACACCAACTCCCATTGTGGATGTCAATACAGCCTTTCTGATGAATTGACCTTTGATGCCTCCTGGTCTCATGCTCACAATTTGTTTATAAGCTGATATCAGGTTCTCTTTGAGCTTTTGGGCGTCGAAGGAACACTTTCCTATTGGTAAGTGGACTGAACCAGTTTTGTCACTTCTCACTTCGACTCTTCCCATTTTGAACTCTCTTACAGTAGATACTACATCATCAGTTACTGTACCGGATTTCGGTGAAGGCATCAACCCACGAGGACCTAAAATTTTTCCAAGCTTTCCTACAGATTTCATCATATCTGGAGTTGCTATGGCCACATCGAAATCTGTGAATCCCTCGTTTAGGATTTTCTCGACCAACTCATCTCCTCCAACTACATCTGCTCCCGCTTTCTTGGCTTCCTCAGCTTTATCACCCTTTGCAAAAACCAAAACTCTCACTGTTCTTCCTGTGCCATGTGGTAAGATCACAGTACCTCTGATTTGCTGTTCAGGGCGTTTGGGGTCTATGTTTGTTGCAAGGTGTAATTCCATTGTCTCATCAAATTTTGCTGTCGCGTTCTTCTTCACAAGGTCTATGGCCTCATCAATACTGTAAAACTTTGTTCTATCCACTCTTTGTCTGATCTCTAAGTACCTTTTGGAGTGTCTCGGCATAAGCCTCCTCCTTTTCAAATGTTTAGTCAACAATCTCTATACCCATACTCTTCGCTGTACCTTCGATGATCTTCACAGCGGCTTTGAGATCATTCGCTGTTAAATCCGGCATCTTGAGTTTAGCAATTTCCTCTATTTGCTTCCTCGTTACCTTACCCACGATCTTCCTTTTCGGTTCACCAGATCCTGTTTCGATGTTCGCAGCTTTCTTTAACAAAAAGGATGCTGGAGGTGTTTTTACAACAAAGCTAAATGACCGATCTTCATAGACCGTTACTATGACTGGTAGTATCATCCCTGCTTTATCCGCAGTTTCTGCGTTGAATCTCTTGCAGAATTCCATTATGTTGATCCCGCGTTGACCCAGCGCAGGCCCAACAGGAGGTGCAGGAGTTGCTTTCCCAGCAGGTAACTGCAGTCTCACCTGCGCTACAACCTTTTTAGCCATCGCGTTTCCCTCCTCCGTGGTTAAATGGGATCAGCTCCCTCCCACTCATTGGATTTTCTCCACCTCAGACACCTTAACTGTTACAGGGGTTTCTCTTCCAAATATCGTCACAGCAACTTTGAGTTCCTGCTTGACAGGATCTATTTCTTTCACGACACCTGCAAAATCTTCAAATGGTCCTGTGGTTATTTTCACGACATCTCCAACTTTTATGTCCATCTCGACACGAACTGGTTTTGTTTTTTCTTCATACGTTTCAATACCTGCGAGTCTCAAGATAGCTCTAGCTTCTTTCGGTTTAAGTTCCAAAGGTTGACCACCAGAGGCGACAAAATCTATCACCCCAGGGACGGTTCTAGCAAACTGCCAGGTATCGTCGTTCATCATCATCTCGGCAAATATATATCCTGGAAACATCCTCCTTTTTTGAGTCCTTGCTATTCTTATTTCCTTCCTCGTACCCAGATCGACTACCTCCACACGACCATTCACTGGAGAATGTACCTTTCTCCCTTCGGCAAGTAACTCTCCGTTCCTCACTTGCTTACCTTTATATATTCTGCTCGGATCATAAAGCTCATATGGAATATGATAAACATCAATCTCTCCATTTTCCAACTGCACTTCTACACGCTTGACACGCTCATTCTCAATGATTTTGCCATCTATCTCGCAAATATACTCTCCATCTTTTGTTAAAGGCATTCCTTGCCTTATTCTCGCACCTACTTTGATACCATTTACAAGTTTTGAACCTTCTGGGATGAGGTAAGTCTTAGAATACTTTTTATCGATCGTTTCTATAGTTATCCTCCTGTAATTCTTCGTTGTTACTATTGTGCCGCTGTGCCTCACATGTACAGCTGGTTCCTCAGCAATCAGATCACCTTTTTTAACATCAGAACCAGTCTTAACATGCAATTTGGCGTTCGGCGATACCGAGAGCCTTTTTAGAGATTTTCCCGTTGCGTCTATGATCGTTTCCTCAGGAATAACAATTCTGCCAAAGAACCTTTCGTAACCAGCAGACCTTATTTTAGTTTCCAAATTTTCCTTTGCACTTTCCTCTTGACCTGCCATCGTCCTTAGAATGTACCACTTCTTCCTCATTCACGAATCACCCAATACCGAGCGCGCGCAATATAGCTCTTATACCACCCGAGAGAACCAAATCGAGCAGAAAGAAATATACCCCCATGACTACCAGAATGAATATCACAACAGAGGTCGATACCAACAATTCTTTCCTATTGGGCCAATGGGTCTTCTTCGCTTCCCCAAAAACTTCTCTAAAGAACTTCCTTATTCTCTCCATAAATATCCCTCCGTGTAACATAAAAATTGGCAGGGCCGGCAGGTCTCGAACCTGCAACCGCCGATTTTGGAGACCGGCGCTCTACCAATTGAGCTACGGCCCTGCTCCTATTTAGTTTCAACGTGCTCTGTATGCTTGTTACAATTTGGGCAATACTTTCTCAGGCTCAGTTTAGTTTTCTTTGTATTGTTTTTCTCTGTATAATAATTCTTGTTTCCACAAACAGAACACTTCAGAGCTATTTTAACTCTCATAAATTTCACCTCTTTCGATCAGAATACGAAATGGTGGTGAGGGGAGGATTCGAACCTCCGAAGGCAATCCGCCAGCGGATTTACAGTCCGCCCCCTTAGGCCTCTCGGGCACCTCACCACCCCATTGGCCTGGAGCCAGCGAAGGGACTCGAACCCCCAACCTGCTGATTACAAGTCAGCCGCTCTGCCGGTTGAGCTACGCTGGCCCGTGGCCCTGTAAATTATACGCGACGATACGTATCTTTGTCAATGAGCAACCGCATTGATTAAAATACTACAAATGTGACGTGCCTACTATTAAATGTTCGTTATCTAACCGTTGCGAATCACTTCAATATGGAACCGAGTTCGCTCAATACGAATTCTAAATCAAGTTTCTTTAGAGTATCAACAGTGGGTATACCTCTCTCATCCCAGCCTCGAATTCTATAGTATTCAGACAAAAGATCGTCGTAACGATCGCGATCCAAGTGTTGCCCATTCACACCATCTTCAAACCAACGCCTGGGTGGATAATCCATCGTTCTGTTCCAATTACCTTGGAACTCTCTCACCCAATAGCTTCTTATTAGTGAATAAACTCTATCAGCTGCTAGATAGATATCATCCAGTGTATAATTTTTCCCTACAATGCTGCTGAGAATCTTCGCATACCACTCAAGATCCAAACCAAGTTCTACCCATGGTAATCTGCACGCCGTTAACATTTCGAACATACCGCCTCTGATCCTTTGTTGTTCAACAACTTTAGCAGCTTTATCCAATGAGTAATCAACAACGTACTCCTTGCTCTTTGACTCTTCCATTGGAGTGGAACCGATTTCCCAAGCGATCACCCATGCTTCTTTATGATGCGCTCCAATCGCACAAGTTCCATAGGCTAGCGCCATAGCTGGATAAATATAACAATTGTAAGCTGAAACTTCGAGCCCTTTGACGTGCATAGCTATTTCCTCGAGCCCTAACCGATCGGAAGCTCTCTTTACGCCTTCAGCCAAAAGAGCACCTAGCTCACCTTGCTTAAATGCAATCTTTTTGATAAGCTCTAGAGCACCTTCATAATCACCAAATTTTGGTCCTTCTTTCAGTACACCGCGCTCAACTGCTTCCATAGCGAATCCTAAGACAGCACCCAACGAGATGGTATCCATACCAAATTCATCTGCTAACCTATTGAGATGTGCGACTCGATTCAAGAAAGCTATACCAGTGTTTGGACCGAGCATACCTACGTTTTCATAGTCAACTTCGCTTTCTTTTCCCTCGATATCGAGCACCACATTTCCACAAATCATATTGCAGTTAGGACAACCTCTTCTTGAGATTTTCATTGCTTCCATCGCGTAACCGTCGACAGTCCTAGCATATTCGAATTTCACTTGGGAAAAGTTCCTTGTTGGAAGTGCTCTATTTTTGTTTGCCCATTCCACAGTCGCCATAGTTCCTTGACGTATCCAAAAACTATACGCTGGCAAAGTTGGTATTAATTTGAAAACTTCACGCGTATATTTTTCAAAGCTTTCTTTATCTTTTACTTCCACATCCTTGGTACCCTTGACCACTATAGCTTTCAACTTTTTACTTCCCATAACTGCTCCTATACCTGGTCTTCCACCTGCCCTGCCTTCTTGAGATATTACGACAGCATACCTAACTAGATTTTCTCCGGCAGGGCCAATGCTTAGAACACCGACATTACCATGTACCTGTTTCAAACGTTTTTCAGTTTCGAATGTTGAGAGCCCCCATAGCCCTTCAGCACTCATTATGTGAACGTCATCGTCATCAATATAAAGATAGACAGGTTTATCTGCAGCTCCTTCGATGACGATAGCCATGTAACCGGCTTTTCTCAAATATACCGAAGCCATCGTCCCAATATTGCCATCACCGTAACCACCGGTGAGTGGACTCTTCGCGGCTAGCACTAGTTTTCCACCGCTCGGTGTCCTAAGACCATTGAAAGGGCCTGCCGCCACCACAAGCTTGTTCTCTGCTGATAGGGGGTCCACTCCCCTCACTTCATCCCACAAAATTTTTGCAGCGAGTCCACGACCACCTATGAACTGTTCTAGTACTTTCTCACTGATAGGATCTTTCGAGATTTTCTTTGTTGTGAGGTTAACTCTCAGTATCATACACTTTGCCCCCTTATCAATTTTTCGCGTGATAATTTTACCACACACTCGCTTATAATCAGTGCAGTGGAGGTGAAATTTTGTACCTGCAAGATGTGATCGCTAAGTTGAACGAATATTGGTCCTCGCTCGGCTGTATGATCGATCAACCTTACGACTTGGAAGTTGGTGCTGGAACATTTCATCCTTCAACTTTCTTCGGATGCTTGCGAGAAAGCGAATGGAAAGTTGCGTTCGTTCAACCAAGTCGTCGTCCAACTGACGGAAGATACGGAGAAAATCCAAACAGGTTGCAACGATACTTTCAGTATCAGGTGATCATTAAGCCTTCCCCAGAAAACTCACAGAAAGTTTATTTAGATTCACTGGTAGCACTAGGTATAAATCTCAAAAAACACGACGTGCGGTTCATAGAAGACAACTGGGAATCACCAACACTCGGTGCCTGGGGTGTTGGATGGGAAGTCTGGCTTGACGGAATGGAAATCACGCAATTTACTTACTTTCAACAAATAGGTGGAATTCCTCTCAGATCGATACCGCTTGAAATTACCTACGGTTTGGAAAGAATTGCGATGTATCTACAAGGTAAAAACAACATTTTCGACGTGATGTGGAACGAGAAAATAAGCTATGGTGAACTTTACAAAGAAAACGAGAAACAATTTTCAAAACACAACTTTGAGACAGCAAGCGTGGAGAAACTGTTCACTCTCTACGATATCTTTGCATCCGAATTCGAGTCTCAGATAAAAGAAGGTTGTTACTTGGTTGCCTATGATTACATGGCAAAATGTTCGCATATATTCAATCTTCTAGATGCAAGAAACGCGTTCAGTGTGACGCAGAGACAGGAATTCATAAAATCCATAAGGTCTATGGCAAAGCGCTGTGCTGAAGCCTTCAGGGGAGGGAATTTGAATGATGAACTGCGTCTTGTTTGAAGTCGGTGTCGAAGATTTACCAGCGAGCGAAATGAATTCCATAAAAGATCAGCTCAAAGAATTGATACCCAATTTGTTCCGTGAAGCCCGAATTCCTTTCGATTCTTTCGACACGTTTGTGACGAACCGCAGAATAGCCATTCTTTTAAAGGGTGTGGCAAACACACAAGAAGACGTTACATTGGAAAGACGTGGCCCATCGGAAAAAGTGGCTTTTTCTGATGGACAACCTACCAAAGCGTTGCTTGGGTTTCTATCATCGTGTGGTGCAAACTTTGAGGATTTATTTCTCAAAGATGGTTATGTTTACGTCAGAAAAATTTTGAAAGGCAAGGATGTTCGTGAAATTCTACCAGAAGTGTTGACTAGGGTTATTACTAGCCTCAAGTTTTCGAAACCAATGCGTTGGGGTGATGGGAGATACGAATTTGTCAGACCTGTGAAATGGGTCTTGGCTCTTTTCAACAATGAAATCATACCACTGGAGCTCTTCGACAAAAAATCAGATAGATTCACCATGTCTCATCCATATTTGGGAAAACGGATCAGTATAAACCACCCAAATGATTACGTCCGAATTCTTAAGGAAAACTTTGTAGCTGTTGATGAAGAGACAAGAAGAAAAATGATTCTTGAACAATTGGATCAGATGGAGAAAGAATATCTTATTGTTTGTGAAAAAGATTCATCACTTATTGAGGAAATATGCAAGATCACCGAATGGCCACAAGCCATAGTTGGAAAGTTCGATGAGAAGTATCTGAAGCTCCCGAGAGAACTCATTACAGTAACGGTCAAACACCATCTCAGCGCTTTCTCGACGACCAGAGACGATCGTCTAACGTGCCATTTCGTCGCGTTCATAGATAGACCAAAAGATGATTCGACCATCATAACAAAGGGTTATGAAAATGTTGTGAATGCGCGTCTTGAGGATGCACGGTATTACTTTGAAATGGATAGAAAACGCAAGCTTGAAGATTTCAACGAAAAATTGCGTGGTATAGTTTTTCAAAGAGAACTAGGAACACTCTATGACAAAGTTCAAAGGATACTCACACTCACTCGATATCTGGTGGAAAAAATTTCGGCAAATTCTATTATGAGTAAAGCTTTACGCGCGGCCTACTTGAGCAAGGCAGATACTGCAACCCATGTGGTATACGAATTTCCCGAGCTTCAAGGTATCATGGGTAGAGTCTATGCCACTTTGGATAGAGAAGATGAACTCGTTGCACTAGCTCTTGAAGATCAGTATTCTCAGGAACCTAAGACTGAACTTGGAGCATTGATCGGTATATGTGATAGGGTAGATACTATAGTTGGTAACATTGCCCTAGGCAACATTCCTACTGGCTCAAAGGATCCTTACGGCTTGCGCACCAAAGCTGATACAGTTTACTGGTCAATTGTGCATTTCAACTGGGATATTGATCTCGCTGATTTTCTATTGAAAGCTAAAGAGCTATTAAATATTGGACTCGATGAAGTGAAGCTTTTTGATTTCATGAACGCTCGTTTTTACGCCTTTTTGTTATCTAAGAATTTCTCCTTCGACATCGCCCGTGCCGTTAACCACCTGTGGAGAAGACCACTTCGTGGATATTTGTCTGCACAAGCTTTGACCAAAGCTCGCAATGGCGAAGATTTCAACAACATTGCTGTAGGATTCGAAAGAGTACATAACATAACTAAGAATCATCTTGACAAACACTTTGATGGAGCGTTGTTTGAAAAACAAGCAGAAATAGATTTGCTGAACCAGTTTGTCATTTTGAAAACCAAAGTGGAAGAAAGCTTAACCAAGCTTGATTATGAAGATGCAATAAAACATCTTTCATCTTTGAAACCCTATATAGACAAGTATTTTGACGAAGTGTTCGTCATGGTCGATCAAGAAGACATAAGACGCAATAGATTAGGCTTTCTCAAGAACATAGACGAACTGTTCATGCTCGTTGGAGATCTAACGCAGCTAATAAGAAAAGAATAGCTCTCACTCTCTTGGTGAGGATGTCCAATAGTTCGAAGCCTCCCTGGTAATTATTATGTCGTGTGGGTGACTCTCTCTTAATCCAGCCAGAGTCACCTTTATGAATTTTGCTTTTTGTCTGAGTTCTTGCAAGTCTCTTGCGCCAACGTATCCCATACCAGCCTTAAGACCCCCGACAAGTTGATGAACAACATCCTTAATTGTTCCTTTATAAGGAACCATTCCTTCAACACCCTCTGGTACAAGCTTAGAATTCTCGCTCTGAAAATATCTATCTGCACTCCCTCTTTTCATGGCTGATTCGCTACCCATGCCGCGGTAAGCTTTATATTTTCGTCCTTGATACAGAATTGTTTCACCAGGCGCCTCTTCCGTCCCAGCAAAAATGCTACCTATCATCACAGAGTCTGCCCCCGCAGCAAGTGCTTTGACTATATCTCCTGAATATCTGATTCCTCCATCAGCTATGAGTGTGATGCCATGCTCACTAGCTACTTTTGAGCACTCAACAATGGCTGTGAACTGGGGAACTCCGACACCAGCAACAACACGAGTAGTGCAAATCGAACCAGGTCCAACCCCCACTTTCACCCCGTCGGCACCGGCCTCGATCAAGGCCTTCACACCTTCAGCTGTAGCAACATTGCCCGCTATGATTGGCAAACCTGGAAAATTTTGCTTCAGTTTCTTCACAGTTTCAATAACTCGTTTAGAATGACCATGGGCGGTATCAACAACTACGAAGTCAACTTGTGCATCTTTGAGTGCTTGCACTCTTTTGAAAACGTCTTCCCCGGTTCCAACAGCTGCTCCAACGACCAACCTCCCCTTGGTATCCCGTGACGCAAACGGATGTTCGATGACACTCATTATATCCTTGATCGTTATGATTCCAACTAATTTATCGTTATCGTCAACTAAAGGCAGTTTCTCGATCCTGTATTTGTGCAAAATATGCTTGGCTTCCTCTAGAGTAATGTTCGGCTTTGCCACAATCAATTTAGAACGTGGAGTCATGAGCTCACTAACCGATTTTGAGAGGTTCGTTTCGAACCTGATGTCTCTGTTCGTGATTAAACCAAGTAACTTCATATCCTCGTTGACCACAGGCAAGCCGCCTATTTTATACATCGACATTAGCTTTAAAGCTTGCTCTACTGTCTCATCCGGTCTTATAGTTATAGGATCATATATCACACCGTTCTCTGCTCTTTTCACCAAGCTGACTTGGTACGCCTGTTCTTCAATGGACATGTTTCTGTGTATGACACCGACACCGCCTTCCCGGGCCAAGGCTTTTGCCAAAGCGGCTTCCGTAACGGTGTCCATCGCAGCACTGACGAGAGGTATATTGATCCAAATATCTGCCACAAGCCTAGTTCTGACGTTTACTTCCGATGGTAAGACTTCGCTATATTGTGGCACCAAAAGCACATCGTCAAACGTGAGAGCTTCTTCATACTTCAAATGGGACACCTCCTTTTGGTATGATGTTTTTTAGGATTATAACATCCAACTGGACACTTCCGTTCCCATCATGTAGAGAAATATCTGTAACATAATTTGAAACCCTGGTGGAAAAAAGAGGTGAAAACTTGAAAGCCGTATTCATAAAAATTTTTGGTCATGTTCAGGGGGTTGGCTTCAGATACTTCACGCACAGAATAGCCAAAAAACTCAGGATAACAGGTTATGTGAGGAACGCCGAGGATGGTACCGTTGAAATACACGCCGAAGGAGATGAACGAATGCTCGAGCAGTTCCTTTCGGAAGTAAGTAGAGGCCCTACGATGGCGATCGTAACCGACGTTCAAGTAGAAGAAGTCCCGATTGAAGGATACAGGGACTTCGACATCATTCGCTGAGGTGAGTGCTGTGTTTATCAGTTTCGAAGGTATCGATGGGAGTGGTAAAGGAACACAAGTTCAGCTGTTCACAGATTATCTTCGGAAGAAAGGCGTGGATTTCATATACGTGAGAGAACCGGGTGGCACACCATTCGGTGAACAGATCAGAAACATATTACTGGTTGACCGAACGTTGACCGCGAAAGCCGAGTTGCTGTTGTTTCTCGCAAGCAGAGCTCAATTAGTTGAGACGATTATAAAACCCGCCTTAGCTCAGGGAAAGTTAGTTGTTGCTGATAGATTCGCTGACTCAAGCGTTGCATATCAAGGTTTCGCCCGTGGCTTAGGCGTAAACATTGTGAAAGAGTTGAACAATTTCGTGACGGACGGCTTGAAACCAAATTTAACATTCTACATAGATATACCAGTTGAATCGGCTCTATCACGAAAAAAACAACTCGATAGAATCGAGGAGGAAGGAAAGGAGTTCTTTAGGAAGGTTAGGAAGGCCTATCTGGATTTGATTGAAGAAGAACCCGATAGATTCGTTCTCGTGAACGGTGAAGCAGATGAGCTGACGATTCACAACTTCATCGTTGAAACATTCGAGAGGAGGAAAAAACAAAATGCTATTTAACTTGTTTCTCGTTGAGATGAAAAGAACTCTGAAAAATCCTTACATGTTGACTTTGATCCTTTCTATACCACTCGCTGTTGTAGCCGTAGCTGTCATTTTGTTCTCCAGCTTCAGTTTCCTCCAAGCAAGGATAGGTATATTGAATCTCGATACAGATCCTTTGTCTCGCCTTACAGTGGGTGTTGTCATGTCTATGTTCAAAGGCGGCAATGTGAGCTATGTGTCCACAAATTACGAGCAAAAACTGTTGAATGGTGAACTACAAGCGATTATCGTGATACCAAAAGAGTTCTCTAAGAAACTCTATGCGGGACAGCAAACTGAATTGATTTTTATCCCCAGCCCGGTTGATTTACAAGTTTCTACCATCATGTATAGAACCTTTCGTTCTTTGCTTGAGGATTTGAACGGTAGTCCTTTTTTCGATCCACAAGTTATCAGGTTTCTATTCACATCCCCAGGTTATCCATCGCCAAAACTTTCTGTACTTGACAAAGAAGAAGCTTTAAGTTTCCTTTCGATCCTTGTGCCGATCGGTGTTTTTCTCTCAACTGCGTGTGTTTTACTTGCCATAGTCTCAAACACTTTTCAGTTAGATGAGCAGTCACGATTAACAGAAATCTATATCACAATGAATGTGAACAGCTTCACATACACGGTTTCGAAGATTTTGACATACACTACTATAGGTTCTATCATCTCCCTCCTTGCTTTTTTAGCGTTTGTTTTCTTGAACATACCTTTTGATCTGACAACCACACTCAATTTGATAGTGCTCAATGCTTTATTCCACGCATGCCTTGGAATAATTCTATCAGCAGTTTCTCCAAATACCCAAATCTCAGCACTTTTGAGTGTTGCAGTCGCTGCAATAAGTTTTTACTTCAGCGGTAGTGTTGTACCCGTTTCATCAATGCCCCTTCTTTTGCAAGGCATTGCACGAAATTACCCCTTATTCTTGATCAACTACGCACTGAGAAAGAAACAACTATTTTCTATGAATCCCAGCAGTGATGTTAAATTGGTTCTCTCATACATACTGATCTCATTCGTGGTGTGTATCGTCCTAGGTTCGATGAGATTGAGGAGGAAATGAATTTGAGAAGGATATTGATAGTGTCCGATACTCACGGTTCACTGACAAGCTGGAAAAAGTTAAAAGCCTTGGTAGGAAGCGTTGATGAGATTTATCATCTTGGTGATGTGTTGTATCATGGCCCAAGGAACCCATTACCGGAAGGTTACGATCCATCAAAACTGGCGGAGGAGTTGAAACATGAGAATCTTTTCTTAGTTCGTGGTAATTGCGACGCAGATGTCGATTTACTCGTCCTTGGCATATCGGAAGCACCGAAAGTGCTGCTATTGAGCTTTGGGGGCATTGATTCTGTTCTAACGCATGGGGAATTTTTCGTTGATGAACAGCATGCACTTCGCTTTCTAGAAAATTACAGAGCTCAAATTTTATTCTATGGACACTCACACGTCCCGAGGTTCGACCAATTCGGTCTGAAGTTGGTTATAAACCCTGGAAGTTTATCTTTACCAAAGCTTCATACTGACCCTAGTTTTGTGCTTCTTGAAATTGGTGATTCAATAAAGATTTCGTTGATTTCGTTGGACGGTAAGATTACTAGGGAGGTCTTTCTGTGATAGATCTTGCTGGAATGATTCGAAATGCCAGTGCGAGAATCACAGTTATATCACACCGAGAAGAAATGCTTCCTGTGGACATAGAGTATGTACCTTCCTCTTGGCCAGTTGAGGAAGATCTGATCACAGCTCAATGTCCAAAGAAAGTGATCTTTGTGGATAGTAGGCGAAGAAGATACGCTTCCATAGAAGTGGAAGGGTGTGTGATTTTGCTCTCACAAGTTGTCACTGGTGCCGTTTTGCTGGAGAAAGATCGTTGTGTACCATTGTTTTCCCCAGATAATCCACCCATGGTAAATTTGGTGCTCGGTATGCCAGAATTCATAGCGAACTTGTGGGGTTTGTCATCCGATCAGCGTGTCATGATCGGTAACTTGGTTTGCGATGTGGCCGTTGGTCTCAATGCGAAGGATGCTACCGATTTGTACATGCAAGGGATAGAGAAGAAAATCGTGGAGAAATTCCTTCCAGATGCCCTCGTTATCAAGGATGGTGCGATAGATTTTGCGACACCAACCTTCCTCGTTGAACACGGCCCTATAGGTTTGGTGAAGAATATACATAAAGCCTATGTGGACCGTGATAAATTCAAGGTCTTCAGTTCAATGAAGAAAGGACAAAGATCAAAATGTATTGCGGTAGAACTCGGCCATGATACAGAATATTTGAAAATCATGACTTACTTGAAGCTATCTAGCACACCAGGATTGAGAGGTTTAGTACGCATTGAAACTGTGATCGAGAAAGATAGATTCGAACGTGTCAAAAACGACGTCTTTGCAACCCTTGCAGGGGTCTGTGATACCCTAATAAAAGTAAGCGATGACAGTGGTTTAATACCGAGAGCTCCCGAAGACACACTACCCATGGTATTTCTAGAGAGGTACCTAGACCAGTACTTTTACAACGAAACCTATGTCAAGTGTGCCCTAATTCAATCAATAAACTCCGGGGATTTCAAGAAAACTTTCTAACCACCATAATCGGAAAACAACCCCGGCCCAGCCGGGGTATTATGAGATTCTCAACTTCACTCTTCTCCTACCTGCATCCTGACGAACCTGGTAACTCTGATGTTTTCCCTAATTTTAGCGATAGCTTCTTCAATGATTTGTTTCACAGTTTTCGTATCATCGAATATATACTTTTGATCGTATAAACAAACATCTTCAAAAAACTTCTCCAGCTTACCTTGGACAATTTTATCTATTACTTGCGGTGGTTTGTTAGTATCTTTGAGTTGCGCCAAGTAAATTTCTTTCTCTTTCTCTATGACCTCCTGTGGCACATCTTCCCTTGAAACGTACCTCGGGTTCATTGCTGCCACCTGTTTGGCTAGATTGTACGCAAGTTCCTTGAATTCAGGCATTCGGGCCACAAAGTCTGTTTCACATCCGAGTTCCAGGAGTACACCTATTTTGTCATTGAAGTGTACGTATGCGGTTACGATGCCTTCTTTAGTGGCTCGAGATGCTTTCTTTTGAGCGACAGTTGTTCCTCGCTTTCTTAGTATTTCAACTGCTTTTTCAAAATCACCATTCGCTTCGCTCAAAGCTGTTTTGCACTCCATTACACCAGCACCTGTCATTTCTCTGAGCTTCTTCACCATATCAGCCTTGACTTCCATCCTTCGAACCTCCTCAGATTAAATTTATCAAGAAACCGTGCGATATTATAGCATACCTTTCCCGTACATCTCTTTCAAAACATCCAAAACATTCGATGGAACCCAATTGCTCACGTCTCCTCCCATGGATGCTACTTCCCTGACCAATCCAGATGATAAGAACGAAAACTTCTCATCAGTCATCAAGAAAACTGTCTCCAATTCTGGCCACAGATGCTTGTTTGCAATGGCCATTTCCAATTCGTATTGGAAATCTGTCACAGCCCTCAAGCCTCGTACAATGGTTTTGATATTCTTACTTTTGGCATAATCGACGAGCAAACCTCTGTGGCTATCAACATGCACTCTCGGCTCGTCCTTTAGAAGCTCTTTTATCAATTCGAGTCTTTTGTCGAGGGGCAGAAGCGCTTTTTTCTTCGGATTGATCATGACAACGACCCATAGTTCATCGAATATCTTCAAAGCCCTGTGTATGACATCCAAATGACCATAAGTGATTGGATCAAATGAGCCTGGATACATAGCCTTCATCAATTTAACCTCCACACTTTGAACTGTAAACTTTCATAGTCCCAAGAGCTATCGCCGATAGCTTGTTCCCATAAACACATCCTGTGTCCAAACCTATTTTGTCTTTCATTATTAAAACCTCTTGGAAAGGTGTGTGACCAAAGAAAATCCTATAGCTGGGTAAAGGTGCCTCGCTGTAAATAAACTCATATCTGATCCAAAGTAGGTCGAATGGGTTTTGTTTTTCAATCGGGATATTTGGCCTAACTCCAGCATGAACAAACAAATCGTTACCTTTTATAGCGTATAGGACTGTAGATTGAATGAAATCGATATGCTGCTTTGGTATTTTATCTATACCTCCATAACTTCTCAGTGTCGCATCCGCACCATTCATAAGCCACAAATCGAAGTTTTCACCTTCCAAAATATAGTCAAGCAGCATTTGCTCGTGATTGCCCCTGATGAAGATGCACTCATAACTCTTTGAAAGGTCCAGCAGTATTTCAAGCACACCTTTACTATCTGGACCCCTGTCTATATAGTCACCCAAAAAGATCAATTTTGATTCAGCAGTCAGTGGTAAGCTTTCCAAAAGTTTCATCAAGCTGTTCGAGCATCCGTGTATATCACCTATCACAAACGTCAATCATTCCACCCCGCAACGCTACATACAGAGTGAATCCAACGATTATCAACGTTGAACTGAGAAGTTGTGCAAGCCTGATCGGTCCAACGTACATGCTATCTAGTCTGAATCTCTCTATGCAAATTCGTCCCAGTGAGTAGAAACACAGATAAAGCGAGAACACTTCTCCAAATCTTTTTCTGTATCGTTCCAAATAACGTTTCAATACCAAAAATGTCAGAAAATTCCAAATCGACTCATACAAAAAAGTCGGGTGAAAATAATCATACGACTTGAATTCGAACGGTCGCATAGTTGGTGGGACATACATTTTCCAGGGTAGATTTGTTGGCTCACCAAAAGCCTCATAATTGAAGAAATTACCCCACCTTCCAATGGACTGGCCAAGTGGAAGATACGCTGCGCCGATGTCCAATGCTTGAAGTGGTTTGAAGGTGATACCCTTTTTAAAATTCGAATAAATCAAGAAAGTTGCTATACCAGCTAAGATAGCCCCCTGAATCGAAAGACCGCCGTGCCAAACTTTTAAAATTTCCGAGGGATTTCTAGAGTAGAATTTCCAATTGGAAAAAACATACAAAACTCTCGCACCAATCACGCCAAACACAACAGAATAAAAAACAAGTTCATCCACTTGCTCCAAGTTCACATTCTCTTGCTTGGCCTGCCGGCGAGCAAGCGAATAAGAGATAAGAACACCTGCGAGAATGAAAATGGAATAAAACCTCAACTCGAAAGTGCCCAACTTAAAAAGATATCTTGGAAGGATCAATTTACCTTGAAAGGTGAGAATTAAAAAGGTCACAAGAAATGATAAGAAACCAAGTGGTATCAGAAAACGTTTCATTGTTCACTTCTCCAAGATGCTTTTTTCAATAGCGCTGATCTGGTTTTTAATCTTATGGGCTGTTCTATAATCTTCTTTCCTTAAAGCCTGTTCCAACCTGTGCTTGAGAACATAGACACGCCTTAAGGCTATTTCTTTCTGATCGAACTGATTTTCCCCTTCCTTTCCAAAGAGGGTTTTCAGTACAGCTATAGGCACAATGGAGAAAACGAAATCACGCGGCAAAAGGTTATCGACGTGCAACTCCCCGATATCAGAATCTTGGACAATACGAACATAACCTATAAGGTACTTTAAATTCTTCCGACGGATTTTCATGCCCTCTTTGAGAACTTTTATCAAGCAACTCCTACACAGATGGATTTCTTTAGATATACCATCCAAGAGAAACCTATAGATTTTGATGTTCACGTTGGTTTTACAAACGTCACAATTCACACGATCACCTCTAAAGAGTTGTACAAAGACATCGCCTTTTGGACACCTTCTGATAAAATCACTTGAACAGCTTCAACGGCCACATCTAAAACTTTATCCAAAATAACTAGTTCTTCACTAGAAAAATTGCTGAGGACAAATTGAGCAAGGTCTATTCCCTCAGGTTTCGGTCCGATGCCAATTCTCACCCTTACGATCTCATCAGTTTCAAGCGCTTCAATTATGGACTTTAAACCGTTATGACCTCCCGCACTACCCCTTTGCCTGATTCTGATCTTTCCGAGAGGTAAATCGATATCATCGTACACAATGATTATATCATCGACCGAAAGATTGTATCTGACTAGTAACATCTTAACGGCCTCTCCGCTGACATTCATATAAGTGAGAGGCTTGACGAGGCAAACTGTACCACAATTCATCAATTCATAACTTTCCTCTCGAACAAAATTCGAGTTGCATCCGAGTTTTTCAATATATTTGTCTAAAAATATAAAACCCACGTTATGCCTATTCAAGGCATAACGCGGTCCTGGATTACCCAATCCGATTACGAAATGTTTCATTCCTTCTCTTCTTCAGTTTCTTCAACTTTCTTGCCTTTCTTTATCACTTCAGGCTCGACTTCAGTGGGAGTTGTTGCGGCGATCTCTTCAACTTGGAGACCCTTCGGTACAATCACGGTCACAAGAGCCTCGTCGGGTGGTAACAATACTTTCATACCTGCTGGTAACTTTAAGTTGCGAACATGATAAGATTCACCTAGATCCAAATCACTGACATCTATTTCTATGTGCTCAAGTAGAACTGTCGGCAAAGTTTCTACTGGTAACTCTGTACGTAGTATTTCCATGATGCCACCCTTTTCAACACCAATGGGCTTACCGATCACGCGTAACGGTATCTCGATCTTCATAGCATGCCCTTTCGCTGGCTTATAAAAGTCGACGTGGACGACTTCATCGGTCACCTTATCAATTTGAATCTTCTTGACGAAGGCTTCTATAATCTGAATTTCTTCACCGACCTTGATCTGCAGGGTGACTGGTTTGGCTTCAGAAAAGGTATGAACGAATTTCTCAACTTCTTGCTTCTTTAATTTGATAGGCATTGGTTGGCTCTCAGGACCGTAAATAACAGCTGGAATCAAACCCTGTTTTCTAAGCCTTCTAGCTGACCTTTTTCCACGCTCCATCCTGATCTCAGCTGCGAGCTGCATTTTAACACCTCCTCATTTGAACAAGATGCTTACAGATAGATTTTTTCTGATCCTCATGATTGCTTCACCTAAGAGATTAGCGATACTTATCACATGAAATTTGTCCGGTAAATTCTTGTGATAAACCGTGTCTGTTACATAAACTTCATCTATTTCGCTATTTTGAATCCTTTCTACAGCGTTACCAGAGAGAACCCCATGCGTTGCACACGCAAGTATGCGCTTTGCACCGGCTTTTTTCAAAGCTTGTGCGCCTTGGATCATCGTTCCTCCAGTATCGATTATGTCATCAAACATGAGCGCCACTTTGCCTTTGACATCTCCTATTATATTGACAACCTCAGCAACGTTATCCATCGGACGGCGCTTATCCAATATCGCCAGAGGAACTTGCAACTTTTCCGCAAGTTTGCTCGCGCGTCTCACAGAACCAACGTCTGGAGCAACAACTGTGATGTCTTTCTTGATATCAGCATAACGTTTTGTGATTTCCTCAATGAAAACTGGAAAACTGTAAAGATTGTCCAGTGGAATATCGAAGAAACCTTGTATCTGTTCTGCATGGAGGTCTATCGTGAGGACACGCGTGGCACCAGCAACTGTGATAATATTCGCTACAAGTTTTGCCGTTATAGGATCTCTACCTTTGGCTTTTCTGTCTTGTCTCGCATAACCAAAATATGGGATGACAACTGCTATACTGCTTGCAGAAGCTCGTTTGAAAGCGTCAACCATCACTAAGAGTTCCATTATATTTTCGTTGACAGGGGGGGAGAAGGACTGGAGAACGAACACATCGTGTCCTCTAACTGTCTCGTTTATTCGAACGTTTATCTCTCCGTCCGAAAAACGAGACACTTGACAATCACCTAACCTGAGCCCGAGATATTCTGAGACCTTTTGAGCAAGAGGAGGGTTTGAATTTCCAGCAAAGAATTTTAAATCATTACGTTGAAACGGCATCTCAAGTTTCCTCCTTTTTCCTAATAACCCATCCTGGTTTCACCACTTGCCTGCATCGCGCGATGGCTAAACTCCATTCTGGAACATCTTCAGTAATGACAGAGCCAGCTGCAATGAAAGCACCTTTACCGATTTTCAAAGGAGCAATCAAGCAACAGTTACTACCTACAAAAGCGCCATCATCTATAAATGTGGGATTTTTCCTCTTCCCATCAAAGTTACATGTTATTGTACCTGCTCCCACATTGACGTCTTCTCCAACAGTGGCGTCACCAAGGTATGCAAGATGTTGAGCCTTGCTCCGAGAACCTATTTTTGAATTTTTCACCTCCACAAAATTACCAATCTTGACACCCGATTTCAACACCGTACCTTCCCTCAACCTAGCGAAAGGCCCAACGGACACATCATCTTCAATTGTTGCTCCAACACAATCAGAACTGATTACACGTACTCTGTTACCAATCAGACAATTCTCAAGTCTCGCCATAGGACCTATAACGCAATCTTCACCAATCTTTGTCTTACCAAGCAGCAGAGTCATTGGATAAAGTATCGTATCGCAACCTATTTCAACGTCTGCATCCACGTATGTAGTTTCAGGATCGATGATGGTAACTCCCTGTAACATGAGCCTCTCTAAAATTTCAAACCGTTTTTTTCTTTGTGCGAAGGCCAGCTGAACTTTGTCGTTTATTCCCATGAACTGTCCCCAATCATCGGACTTGTGAACACCAACTTTGCTCATCATCCCCACCACATCAGTGAGGTAATACTCTCCTTTTGCGTTGTTACAATTCACCTTTGGCAGAGCACTCAGCAATTGCTTTCCCTTGAATATGTAAATTCCTGTGTTGACTTCCCTTATCATCTTTTCCTCATCAGTTGCATCAGCTTCTTCAACTATTCTCACAAAATTCCCCTTAAGATCCCTAACAATTCTTCCATAACCAGTTGCGTTCTCCATCACAGTTGAGACGATCGTCACATCATTTTCATCTTCTTTGTGTTGATTTGCAACTTTTCTCAACGTTTCAACCTTTATCAATGGCATATCACCGTAGAGTATCAGGACATCATCATCCGGATCAATGAAATCTTTTGCACTCATAACAGCATGTGCGGTGCCAAGTTGCTCTTGTTGAATCCGAACCTCAATCTCAGGCGGGAGGATCTCTCTGACTGTATCCGCGGAATATCCTAATACGATGCACACACGCTCACTCATCAATTTTGCGACATCTAAAACCCACAGCAACATGGCCTTTCCACAAATAGGATGCAACACCTTGGGCAATTTTGATTTCATTCTTATTCCTTTTCCGGCTGCCAACACCACAACACGCACTTTCTCACCACCTCACCAAAGTCTCGGTGGATTGACAAACACTCTCCAACCCACTTTTCCCACCTTGGCCAGAATATTGCTGAGCTTATTGAGTGTCCCTCTAAGATCGCTCGTCTTTATCAAAAAGTGGTATCTGAATTTACCTTTCAGTTTGAAAATTGGATGTTCAACTGGGCCTAGTAAGGTTTCAGTTTCAAACAAATTCGCACAGTAGTTCACCATTTCCCACCCAACTTGCGGAAGATCACTTTCGAGAACCACTTGAACCAGATCACAAAAAGGAGGATATCCTAATCCCTTCCTTTTTTCTAACTCCAGTATGTAAAATTCTTCTGTATTTGAAGTGAACACAAATCTCAAGAGATCATCTTCTGGATGAAAAGTTTGGATCAATACTTTAGCTTTACCGAAGTAACTACAAAATTTTCTCAAAAATTGGAACATCCTAAGATTGGTGTTGTAATCTGGCTGAGCGAGTAAACCGTCGTAGTCTAAGACGCAGATCAATCCGACCCTGTCTAAACCAATACCTTGAACGACAAGCCTGCTCCCCACGAGTACATCGATATCCCCAGATTGCAGCTTCAGGAATTGTTCTTGAACTTCGAAAGGATCAAATTCTTCGGCCTCTAACCTTACGATTTTCGCGCTAGGTATGTAATACTTCAAAAGTTTCTCAATTCTCTCAGTCCCAGCCCCCCTAGGGTAGAGAGCTTTCGCACCACAATTAGGACAAACAGATCGAGCGTCTTCCGTATGCCCACATTGATGACATTTGAAGATGTTCTGAGATTTGTGAAAGCTGAGTGCGACGTCACAATTCGGACATTTAAGCAAATGATTACAAACGAAGCATATGACATATGGCGAAAACCCTTTCCTTCGAACTAAAATTACAGCTGCGTGTCCTTCAGCAAGAGTTTCTCTCAAATTTTTCACTAATTCTTCCGATAAAATTGGTTTATTTCTTTCTACTTCTAGCACTGCAATGTTTGATCTTTGCTCTTCTTTTTGAGCTTTCAGCCAGACCAAATGTTGTTTCCTATGGAAATCAACCAAGCGAGGTTCACAAGACGAAACGACGAGTGGAATATTTCTAAACCTTGCCTTCATTTCAACCATTTCCAATGCGTCGTACACTGGGTCATCGAATTGATAGTAGGCATCGTCCTCACTCTCTTCTACAACTATCAAACCAAGATTCTTGATCGGAAGAAATGCAGAGATTCTTGTACCAATCACTATTTGAGATTTTCCACTAACTGAATCAATCCAAACCTTAGCCCTTTGAGATTTCGACATACGTGAGTGATAAACTTGTACGTTTACATCTAGAAATTTTCTGATTAAACCTGCTACAGCGTAAGCGAGTGAAGAAAGCGGCACCAAGAAGAGCACGGTTTTACTCTCGCGGATAGTTCTCTCTATCATGTCAACAATTTTATACACACGGTGCTCTATGCTAGAGCCCACCAAAACTGTTTTAGTATTTGCAATTATATCCAAACTTACTTTTTGTATTCTGTCATGCTCTATTTTCATCGGTAGAAACTGCGTCAACTCGATCACGCCTTTTTGTTCCAATTGCTTGATTTTTCGAGTGTTAATTCCAAACAGTTCGATCAATTGCTCAACTGTCGCATAACTATTCATTAAAAGATAACTTATCACTTCGTATTCAATATCATCGTTTGCGCGCGATAATACTTTGAATCCCCCTTTGAGAACCACGTATGATTTCAACAAACGAGGTTTCGGGATCTTACCACCAAAGATTTTTTTCACCCTTATATAACCTTTGCTCAAGTAGTTCCTAAAACTCTCCGATCCATACTTGTCGAGGAAATCCTCTAGTGGGAGTGAGTCAAAACCGACCAAAGGCGAGCAAGCTTCAACCACACTCTCTGCATAATTGTCAATGAAAGATGGAAAAGCTAAATCGAACAGCAACCCCGGTGGAGAAAAGAATTTCTCTGAGAGCAATCTTATCGATTCAACATCTTCAGGAGGTATGAAACTCGTACGGTCCAACCTTTCCAAAACTTTTTTGAGGTTGCGCTCAGCTGTTTTTTCTGAAATCCTTGTCACATAACCTAAAGTTTTCTTGCCGTGAAAATCGACTACAACTCGTTCACCCAATTCGAGCGGTTCTTCGCTTTTGTAGGAAAAGAGACAACGGAGCGGGATTTTTGAGATGGCCAGATCGTACACCATTGTTCAAAAGTCCTCAAGCTTCCTTTGTCCAGATCACTTTCTTGCCGTCCACTATAGATTGTAATTCTTGTGGCACCTTGACCTGACCGGACTTGAAAATCTCAATGATGAGATCAACAGGAATAGATGTGTCCAACCATATCTCGGACACATCAACGCTGGACATTTCGCGTGCGACCATTTGCATGAGACTTCTTTCTATGGCTCGTATGTATTTCTCTAGGTCCATTTTCACTCCTCCAAATGAACTATGTAAACAGCATCTTCTCCGTCGATCTCTTTCAAGCAAACTTTGACTCTTTCTCTCGCTTTGGAAGTGGGCAGGTTTTTACCCACAAAATCGGCCCTTATCGGTAATTCTCTATGGCCTCTATCGACCAGAACAGCTAGCTGAACTTCTTTCGGCCTACCGCGCTTCGAAATAGCATCGAGCGCGGCACGCACAGTTCTACCGGTAAACAAAACATCATCCACCAAGATTAAAACTTTGTCTTTCAACTCAAACGGTATTTCGCTCAGGTCCAGATCTCTTTTTCTTTCATCGTCCCTGAATGGACTCACATCGAGTTTTCCAACTAAAACTGGTTTGTTCTCTATATCACGAAGAAAGTTTGCCAATCGCAACGCCAAGTAGACTCCTCTGGTCATGATCCCAAGTAAGGCTACGTTTTCCAAACCGCGATTTCGCTCAAGAATCTCGTGAGCGATTCTCAACAAAGACCTTCGAATTTCATCCTCACTTAAAACTTTTACTCGCTTCACCATCTCACGCCTATACGAAAATCAATGTGATAGTCATAATTTAGTTCTTTGAAGAAATCCGAACTGTCAACTTTTGAGAATGGATAGAAAAGTGAAAGTTGAATGTTCAAATTCCCCACCTTGAAGGAACCACCAATATCAACTGCCAGAACTGAGTCTTTATCCACCGTGTAGAACAAAGGTACAGTCACGTACAGATTTAAAGGCTCTATGCTCAGTTGAGCACCTGGACAGACTGTCCAAAGATCATTGAAACCATACATCACGTCCAAAGCGAATTTCATCTGATCGTAATCGAGACAAACACCTGCTCCTACACTTGCTTGATTCACTAAGTTAGGATTTGAAGACCAAATCCTGAAATTTTTAACCGTTAACCCATACCCTAGAGCACCACCCTCACTGAATTTTCCCTTTGCTCCAAGATCGAGAACCACCGAAGTATTAACAACTGCATTTTGAACAACCCTTTCGATACCAAAATTCAAACCTAAAGATCCCAGACCTGCGGTCCCAGCCACTCCATAAATGAACGACAACCTCTCCTGGTTGAAATCGCTGAATTCTGCAGATATTGCTACAACACCTGCTAATGTATCAATAGGAGGTTCGATCAAAGCGAAAGTGAAGGATCTCACATTACGATCTCTAGAGATGCGCAAAGTATTCGAGAGGAGAATTTGTCTCACTTCGTTCTCAACGATTCCAGCAGGATTTGTTCTGAAAGCCCAAGGTCCAGAAGAAGTGGCAGAACGACCATCTGCAGAAAAATCAACAACGTCGGCAAGACATATCGACATCAAAAGTAGAAGGATCAACACAGTTCCCCCGACGTTCTTCATAAGTTTTAACCACCTCCTTCCTCATTTCTTCCACTTTACCTTCCTTTATTGATTTTCTCACAAATTCCATGAACTTGAACATGTAGTAAAGGTTATGGTGTGTCAACAACATTCCGGCTAGAGCTTCTCCTCTGTTCAAAAGATGATGTATGTAAGCTCGCGTATAGTTTTGGCATACTAAACAATCGCATCTCTCGTCGATCGGTGATAGATCCTTTTTATAACGAGCTGATTTTATGTTCAACCTACCAAGGGAGGTTAAAGCTCCTCCGTGACGAGCCAATCTGGTTGGATAAACGCTATCGAACATATCAACTCCCAGTGTGACCAATTCAATTATCGTTTTTGGAGAACCACCGCCCATAAAATATCTCGGTTTCTCCCAAGGCAACTCCGAAACCGTTACATGCGTAAGTTGGAGAGTTTTTTCAAAAGGTTCTCCCAAGCTTAAACCACCTATCGCAAAACCATCGAATGCTAACTGCGATAAGAACTGTGCACTTGCTTTCCTTAAATCCTCGAATGCTCCACCCTGAGCGATTGCAAACAGCATTTGCTGTTCTTTGACGCCATGCTTCAAACACCTCTTCGCCCATTCATGAGTTCTCCTCATCGCATCTAAGGCTTCTTTATAGCTCGATTCGATGGGTAGACAATGGTCTAGGACCATCACTATATCAGAACCGAGCACCTTTTGAATTTCCATAGACATTTCTGGTGTCAAGAACAACTTCGAACCATCGTAAGGTGAAACAAACAAAACCCCATCATCACTAATTTTTCTGAACTCCTTCAAACTGAACAGCTGGAAACCCCCGCTATCTGTAAGGATACCACCGCTCCAAGCCATGAATTCGTGTAAGCCACCATGAAGTTCTATCACTTCTAAACCGGGTCTTACTGCAACATGGTAAGCATTGGATAGAATGATACCAGCACCGATCTTCTTTAGTTCATCACTCCTCATCAACTTCACATTGGCGTTGGTACCAACTGGCATAAAGATCGGTGTTTCAAAGACACCATGTGCGGTAAACAACCTGCCAAGCCGCGCAGAACCATGTTGACAGATTATTTCAAACCTCGATTCCGGCACGTTGTTTGGCGATCTCTCTGACATCTCTCAAAGCCCCTTCTATTTCACCTGTGAGAGTTTTCAGCTCATGCATCATGTCTCTCACGAATGTTTCATCCTTGATGGATTTGAGGTTAATCAACACATTTGCTTTAGCGGAGCGAAACGCACCAGCAGCCAATTCTGCAGCACTTATGGCATCTGATATTGCATTGACATTCCCCCACCGCGCTACGATTTGAGCTGCTTTGATCACATCCCTCGAGTACCTGCATATCTCGTATGGGATATGTGCTGCTCGCTTCAAAGCATCTTGTATTGATTTCTTCCGCCTTTCCTTTTCCTCTTCAGTTTCTTTCGGTAATTTGTAAGCTTCCATGACTTCATCGAAAGCCCTCGCATCTGACTCCGAAAGTTCAATCAACATATGTCTAAGTTCTTCCATCTCTTCCACCACACGTTCCATTTCAGCGTGCCATTCTGCATAATCTTGCCTACTCAAAGTCAGTTGTGCTACCATCTCGTTAAGAGCGGCACCAAAACAAGCAACGATGGCACTTACAGCTCCTCCCCCAGGTGTGGGACTCTTGTCGGCCACTTTTTCAACGAAGTCTCTTATTTGCATTTTTTCAAAGCTCATCTCGAAACCCCCTCTTTCACTATTTGAATGCTCGAGCTGGTCCCAATTCGACTGGCACCAGCCAACAGCATTTGTACAGCTTGCTGGTAACTCCGAATACCTCCAGATGCTTTTACATTCAACCTTGGTGCACACCACTTCATGAGATGAACATCCTCAACAGTCGCACCGCTTGAACCAAAGCCCGTAGAAGTTTTAACGAACTTTGCACCAGCTAGTTCCGCTATCACACACGCAGCTATCTTTTCTTCCAGGTTTAAGTAGCATGTTTCGATTATCACTTTCACTGGCTTCCCACGGCTCGACTCAACAACCGATTTGATATCCTCGTAGACATACTTGTAATCTCTCGATTTCAATTTCGAGAGATTGATCACCATGTCGATTTCATCAACACCAAGTTCCACAAGTTCCTCCGTTTCCCTCGCTTTGCAATACTGAGTATTCGCACCGAGCGGAAAACCAACCACGCTCACCACTTTGACGTTGGAATTTTTCAGTCTATGGATTGCACGTTTTACGTGCACCGGATTAACACAAACTCCGCAGAATCCATATTGAATGGCTTCATCACATAGTTTGTCTATCTCTTCCTCAGTAGCTGTTGGCCTTAAAAGTGTGTGTTCTATCGCCGAAATTACTTCATTAACAGAAAAATTCCGCGATGGCAATTCGAATTTGTAGCTCTTCTGATATTCAATCAATTTTCTTTCAACAAGCTCCTCAATGCTATTCATGTCATATCCCCTCACAAACCTAGTTCAGCTCTTATCGATTTCATCGCTTCGAGAGATATTCCCAAGAACTCTTCCAACGAGAGTCCCATTTCCTCGCACTTCATCATTTGTTGCCTGTTAGCGCCTTTGGCGAAGAGCTTTTCTTTGAAACGCCGAATCAAAAAGTCCACATCTATGACTTCCAGAGATTTTTCCGGTGTTATTAACGCTGCAGCCACTATAAAACCAGACGTTGGGTCTGCAACATAAATAGCCTTTTCTAGAAGTGTTTCACGTTCCTTTTTTTCACAGTGTGCTAACACTGCATCCAAAACTTCTTTTGGAATCTCGTAAGATCTCAGAATCTCGATCGTTTTCAGTCCGTGTAAATCAGGTTTGTCTTTGGTGTAATCGTAGTCTAGATCATGAAGCAAACCTGCCAATCCCCAGAGTTTCTCATCTTGCGCGAACTTTCGTGCCAAAGCTTTCATGATAGCTTCCACCGCAAGACAATGTTTTATTAGGTTTTTTGTCTTCACATGTTCATATAAAAGCTCCAAAGCTTTCTCTCTTTCCAACATCCGCTCAAACCTCCCAAAGACACGTATTTTTGCAGTGTCTTTCTCCGAAGTACAACCTGAGGTACTCAGGATCTTTGAAGAAAATCCAAGCATCCTGATTTGAAAGCATCTTGAGGAATCGCTCGAGATCTTCTTCGTTAGAAATGATCCTGAAATTTTTAGAAATTCTATGAGACCCGAGTACATTTCTGATCAAAGGAGGCTTGTCACTCAGCTCGGTCTCCGTGTACAAAACTTCCCCAACATTCGTCATGAAACACTTCATATGCTCAAAAGCTCTAACAAAATTTCTATTCAAATTGAAGCTCACAAGTACGAGTCGTGCCAGAGGATCCTTCACGGCAACTTCCTCGAGCAAAGGTTCGTTCACCGTCTCACCTTGGATGAGTCTCAACGATTCGTTGAGTACTATCATTCTCGGACAATAAGGATAAATTTTTCCTATCGTGCCTCTATACTTTGCAAAAACATATTGTGCGCATGCAAAACCCCTCTTTTCCAAGGCTGGTGCCACCTTTGCGAGCTTGTCTTCGGACTCAACCAAAGCAGAGACTATGAGAAGCATAGATTTGTATCCATCTTTAGATACACAATTGGCGAAAGTTGATGGGTTGAACCGACCGTCTCGATAAGCTTCGAGCAATAATAACGTGTAAGGATCATTCGTCAACTCTGAATAGACTTGAAAGAGTTTGCAAGCTTCATTGAACCTCCCAAAAGCTAAGAAAACTTCAGCTGCCGTCAAATAGGCCAATGTCTGTCCTGGATAATTCTTGAGTAACTGTATGGTATCTTTGATGACACTCTCGTTGAATGTATAGAGCTCACTCAAAATCTTCAGGGATTCCACATAGATGGAACCAATTCTGCTTGAATCTATCTTTTCTCTTCTCAGAAATCTGATCAAATTGAGTAGAACATTTCTGTGTGTTTCGTCTTTCACTAAGTGAAGTTTCTTTTGCAGTGACTTTTGAATGATTTCATCAGGCACCCCGTAAGCAAAATGATTCAAATCGTGAATGGACCAGATTTCTTCGATAGGTAGGTCTATTTCAAGTTCGATCTCGATTCTCGGTTGAAGATGCTTCCGTTCTTCGGGCCGGCGCTCACGCAGGAGCCCCTTTTTCTTGAGATCCTTTTCTAATTCATCTTTCAAACGGAGGAGATTCAAAATTCTTTCATCATATTCCTGCAAACTTTCTCACTCCAGGAGAGTAATTTTTTCCTCTTTTGAAATTCTACCACAGCTTAATCAACTTCTCTGATCTTTCCATTCGCTCTGAAACTGTAATAATTACTTTTACCAACTATGATGTGATCTATAACTTTGATTCCTAAAATCTTTCCAGCTTCAACCACACTAGTTGTCACCCGTTCGTCATCCTTGCTCGGTGATGGATCACCAGACGGATGATTGTGAACCAAAATCACCCCAATCGCATTGGTTCTCACGGCCAGTCTGAAGATATCGCGTGGATGAAATAGAGTTAGATTGTTCGTACCCACAGTTACATCTTTATAAGTTATCAATGAAAGTCTGCTGTCAAGCAAGATCACTCGTGCAATTTCTTTCTCGCAAAGTCTCATGTCGTGGCAAAATTCGAAGACGCTAGAAGGATTGTCAAGCACTATGCGAGGTTTGGATAACTCCGCGTAAAGTCGCTTGCCAAGCTCAAAGGCGGCCTTGATGCTCGCTGCCTTTGCCAAGCCGATGCCTCCCAGAGAGGCTATCTCATCCAATGAAGCGTTCGACAAAGATCTCAATGAATTGTCAAATTTGTCTAGAACTTCCTTTGCGAGTTCATTGACTTCCTTACCTTTCTTACCTGTTCTCAATATGATCGCTATCAGTTCAGCATTAGATAGTCCTTCAGATCCAGCAAGTTTCATACGCTCTCGAGGCCTCAACACACCATAACCCCCTTGAGTAAAGATAATTCCAAACATCGTAAATTGGTAAACCTATTACTACATATGGATCACCGATGATCGACTCCACGAAAACCGCTCCAATATCCTGTAGACCATACGAACCCGCCTTCCCAGAGGAAAACTTCGAAGCATAAAAGGAAACGAAATCCATGGAGACCTCTCTGAACTTGACCTTGGCAGATTTCAGCTTCATCCACACCTCGTGCTCACTCACGATGGCAACAGCAGTGTGAACTTGATGCCATTTTCCCATCAATTTGCAAAGTTGCTGTTGAGCTTCATCCACACTGGCAGGTTTACCGATGGTCTCGCCATCTAGGTCAACAACTGTGTCAGCTGCTATAACGATGGCATTTTCTCTAACTTCAAAAACCTTTGTTGCCTTCATCAAAGCAAGTTTTTCAGCTGTCTCTTGCGGTGTTGTGAAATTTGGTTCTTCTATGTTCGGATCAACGATTTCAAACTCGTTCACCATCGTTCTCAGTATTTGTATTCTTCTTGGTGATGTCGAAGCCAAAACTATTCTTCGCACGTTTCACCACTCTTTCTGTCAGATACGCATTCAGAATCGCACCAGGTACACCGAAGATCAGCATCTGGGGTAAAACTACCAAAAAAGTCCAACTTTTTATTAGCAAAGCACCGATCATTGACTGAGTTATGTTGTTCACAACGCTGCCAATGATACTCACACCTACCAAACCGAAGATGAATGTTCTATAAACCAGAACTTCCACTAAAGCTGACGTTGTAGATCCCGCGATTGACATAAGGGAAATTACATTGAACAATCGTCCGGTGATTAAAGAACCAAGAACACTTTTCAAAAGAGCAACCATTAAAACTGTTCCCCAGTCGAAAAGAGTCACAGCAATGAGGACAACCAAGTTCGACAATCCCCAACGACCGAACGGTAAGGGAAACGGAATGAACGTCTCGAGAAAATATACCACCGCACCAAACGAAGCTAATGAAGAAATTAAAGCCAATTTTTGTGATTTCACCAAGTCATCACATCCACGCCAGCGTTAGTCGATTTTTTGAACTTTATTAATACTCTGTTAGGAACGCATATGATGGTTCCACCAGATTTTACACTGCCAGTTTTCTCACAAATCTTCAAAGGGCAGTTGGAATCCTCAACATGAACCTTGTATCCATCAAAAACGATCTTCATGAGGTATTTATCACCATTTCGAAGTTCGTAAGAACCAGGCGCCTTTATTTGCATGATCGTTTTACCTTCAACGAGAACCTCAACGGACTGATTTACACTCGCTCCTCGCAGATAAAAAACAAGGAAAATAAATGTAAGAGCAGTTATTAGCAAGATATCGAGTTTTCTCAGAACTCTATTTTGGTTGTTCATAAACTACCATTGTCGACGATTTTCGGATCGTCCCGTTTTCTTCCACCAACAATACACTTCCACCGAATTTTGGGAATTCAAGCACGACAAATTCCCAGTCTTGACCCATGACAAATCCGGCAGTTGATAACGCGTCAGCTGTAACAGCGTTGTCTGCCACGACTGTGACAGATATGGCTCCTTTAGCTGGAAAACCCGTTTTGGGGTTGAGAATGTGGTGGTACCGGATCCCGTTGAGCTCGAAATATCTTTCATAATCACCCGAGGTCGCAACAGCACCTGAAGTAAGGTATAGATAAGAAATTGCTGTATCTGGTTTTCTCGGATCGCGAACACCGATGACCCATGGCCTTGAACCAAATTTTGGTCCAAGTATCCTGATATCTCCTCCTGCCTCAACGAAACCTGTACAGTCTTTATCGACTTCTTTGGCTACTTGGTATGCTCTATCCAACGCGTAACCTTTCGCTATCCCACCGAGATCTAATTTCGCACCATTTAGAAGCCTAATTCTTCTACGCTGATGATCGAGCTCCACCTTGTCAACACCAGAACGCTGAAGAGCACGGTTGATTTCATCCAGAGTTGGGATTCTATTAGGTATTTTCTCTGCGATTTTATCGAATCCCCACAATTGTATGAGATTACCCAGAGCAGGATCAAACGCACCGTTCGTTATCTTGCTAAACCGTATTGATACATCCAAAAGAACGAAAGTTTCTTCGTCCACATCGATCCAATCTGTAGAACCATTGATCCTACTCACCACGCTTGCTGGGTCGTTAGGATTGTATTTCTTGTACACTCTATCGAGTTCGTTGAATATGATTTCAGCTAAGACTTTTGAATTTTTCTTCGATGAGACAACTATTCGACAATAAGTACCAAGGGTGAAGCCATTCAGTTCATGATAGCTTGGAGTAGCTCTGAAGAACGATGTCAGAAAAATGATCAAAAGGATCGTCAAAAGCGAGAGTGAAATGAATGCTAATCTTTTGTCAAATTTCAGAACATTCTTACTATTTTTCTGCCGCATTTACTGCACCTTCCTTCTGGATCCAATCCCACGATTTTTACATCGTAACCTCTTCGAACGATCGACAACGCACCACAATCAGGGCACACCGTTTTTTCATACTCAGGGTCCCAGAGATTTCCTATATAGACAAAATCCAAGTATTTTTTTGCGAGTTGGTAGGCTTCTATCAAGAAGTTAACCGAGGTTGCTGGTGCATAAGATTTATAGTTCGGATAGTATCTAGACAGGTGTAAGGGAATGGATTTGTCTAAACTTGCGATCCATTTGAATTCTTCCTCCAACATACCCAAATCATCGTTCAAACCAGGTACGATCAATGTCGTGAGCTCTACGTGAACGTTGGCTTTCACACACATTTCAATTGTGGTTTGCACTGCTTTCAATTTTCCCCCAAGCTTGGCATAAACACGATCATCGAAAGCTTTCAAATCAATGTTCAATGCGTGAATTGATTGAAGTAACAATTTAAGAGGTTCTTTCTCAATCATACCGTTCGTAACGAGAACGTTATAGAGTCCCTCCTTAGCTGCAACCCTTGAAGTGTCCAGTACAAACTCGTACCAGATGAACGGTTCATTGTACGTGTAAGCTATACCCCTTGAGCCTCTACTTTGAGCTATGGAAACCAACTGCTGAGGAGATACACGCTTCGTTGGTGCAACTTGCTGGGAGATTTCCCAGTTTTGACAGTAGAAACATTTCATATTGCACCCAAAGGTACCGACGGAGAGTATGAGTTCAGCAGGATTGAAATGGTACAGAGGTTTCTTTTCTATGGGATCTAGGGCTATTGAAGTTATTTGACCATAATTTAAGGTTTCCATAACTCCGTCTTGATTTCGTCTCGCAAGGCAAAAGCCAATTTGTCCTTCGTCCAGCACACAATGATGGGGACAAAGTTCACACTTAATTCGGTTATTCTCTAATGTAGAAAAATAAAGTGCCATCCTTTGCACTTGACCACCTCTCAATGATACCTCTCAACTGTGAATCTGTACACATCGAATCTCTCGCGTTCGGAGATACCTGCCTTCCTCAAAGCTATTTGAATCTGCTGTTCGACGGTGTCCACCCCTGGTAGATCTGGCAACAGAAGCCCCCTTTTGTAACCACTCACGACGATCACACCATATTTCTTTGGATCGAGCTGACTCAAATCTTTAACTTTCTCAGGTTCGCTCAAGATATCTACCGTTACATCTATTTGATCGAGCTCATCCTCAGCCACTGGCGGAAACCTGGGATCTTCCGTTGCCGCAGCGATTGCATTATCCCTCACTTCAATTGCCAGATTCGCTTTCGTGGGCATAAAGGTACCGATACATCCTCTCAAAGAACCATCGAGTAGATGGAGACTAACGAAAGCTCCTGCCCTGCGTAATAAGAGCGCTTCGGGCGCGCCATCTCGAATCGGATCTGCTATTTTTCCGTCTTTAATATAATTCTCAATACTCTTGATCGCCCACTTTACGAATGGATGGTTGCCTCTCATCCACTTTCACCTTCTTCAGAAGTTCATACACCTTAGAAATCGGCACTGGATCAACATCGCAAGAGAAGGCATGGCAAATTTTAGACTCATGTGTGAAAACCTGAACCAATTCTCGAGCCACCTTAAGGTAACATACCTTATCTTGCTCTTCAACCGTGAGGCAATTCAAAATTTTTTGTAACTGAACTATACACGTATCACCTACTCCTGGTAATTTTAAAGAGAAAGAATTTTCGCTTGTACATATGTTGAACAAAAATCCAAATCTCTCAAGGACTTTACCTAGGGATCTCGGTAATAAAACTGTGACCAACCGTTGAGGATGAATTTCTTTTGTCAAAACAAGCATACGCATCAGATAATTCAACACAGTGTGAATTCCCAAACCCCGACACGTTATACTCGAATCAGCAGAAGGGACATAAGCTACATTCATTCCTACAGAACAAAAACTGTAAGCCAATCGTAAAGCATCATCGTTTCCTATTACCAAAATTTTCTGCACAGATTCACGTTGAGCAATCTTAATGATTTCTTTTCTCACATTACTCAGGGACGACTCCAACATTTGTGAAAGATCTTGAATGTTCTCATTGAAATTCAACAACATCAAACCACTTCTGTTCAATTCCTTGAACAGCTCTTCAACACCTGGACAGATCCCTCCGACAATTGTCCCAATCATTAGCTTTCCCTTAATTTGAATTATAACTAAAAAAAGAAAGAAGGGCGGAAAATTCCGCCCCTCGATCTTTTCGACTGATTTTTCAAACAATTTGCGAGACCAATTTCCTTTCTTCTGAGAGAACCTCCGAAAAGTGCCTGCAACTTTCTGGTTTAATTTTTTTGATGAGATTCGTCAAAATTTTCTGCGGTCCTACCTCTATAAAGTTGTTGACACCAAGCACAATCATTCTTTCCACCGATTGGTACCACTTCACGGATCCGCTTATTTGGTTGAGTATATTCTCTTTGATCTCTTCAGGATCTGTGGTTTCCTTCGCAGTACTGTTCATCACGATTGGCCATCTCGGTCTTCTAAACTTTACACCTCTTATCTCTCTGGCCATTTTTTCTCTTGCTGACTCAAGCAATGGCGTGTGAAATGGTCCACTAACTTTCAACTCGATCACACGTTTTGCAATATTCCTCAATTTTTCTTGTGCTTTTCTCACTGATTCGACTGTGCCACTTATAACTGTCTGGTCTAGCGCGTTATAGTTTGCTATCCAAACCCCTTCCATATCGGAGATGATTTCCTCCACTTTCGCAACATCGAGACCTATCACAGCGATCATGCTACCAAGACCAGGTGGAACCGCCTGCGAGATATACTCTCCTCTTTTTCTCACCAGGTACAATCCCAACTCGAAGTCGTAAACGTCCGCTGCAGCCAGTGCTGTGTACTCACCCAGACTGTGCCCAGCCACGATACTTGGTACTATACTTCTCCTGATCAATTCATCGAAGGCCACATAACTGGCAAGATATATCGCAGGTTGAGCGTTCTCCGTAAGTTTCAAAACATCATCATCTGTGTTCATCAACTGATACATGTCTATTCCCAAAACTTCTTTCGCTCTCTCAAAGAAGTATTGAGCTCTCGGATAAGTCATGAATTCTTTCCCCATTCCAGAATATTGAGATCCCTGGCCGGGAAATATGAAAGCTAACATGATATCACCTCCCTACAGAGCTTTTCAACAGTTTCAAAGAACTCTTTCATAATCCGTTCGATCAACTCTTTCACCGTTGGTACATCCTCTATCAAACCACACACTTGGCCTGCCATGAAGGAACCAGAATCGATGTCCCCGTCGATCACCGCTCTTTTCAAACTACCCACCAAAATCATTTCTGCCTCTTCTGGGCTCTTCACTTCCAGATCACATACTTGTCTCGCAAATGGCGTCTTGAGAACGCGTGCCGGGTGACCAAGCTTTGCTCCCGTTACGACCGTGTCACGTATCGATGCACTCAGAATCCTTTTCTTGTAATTTTCATGCACTTCGGATTCAACTGTAGCGAGAAATCTTGTTCCCATTTGGATACCTTCAGCACCTAGCGCGAATGCAGCCGCCATGGCTCGCCCATCCGCAATTCCACCGGCTGCAATAACTGGTATTTTCACGGATCTAGCAACCTTGTTTACTAGCACGATCGTACTGACTTCTCCTATGTGCCCACCAGATTCCATGCCTTCCGCCACAACAGTATCAGCACCAGCTCTTTCAACTAGTTTTGCTAGAGAATCTGAAGCCACAACAACTGCAACTTTGATACCATGTTCTTTCAGCTTTTGTATGAACTTTGTAGGATTACCAGCCCCGAATGTGACCACGGGTACTTTCTCTTCTACAACGGTTTCCAAGAGTTCTTCTACGTACGGGGAAGCGAGCATTATATTCACACCAAACGGTTTGTTCGTCAAAGATTTGATCTTTTCGATTTCATCCCTCAACTGTTCTGCTCTCATAGCTCCAGAACCTATCACCCCCAAACCTCCAGCGTTAGAAACAGCAGCAGCCAATTTCGCTGTTCCAGCCCAAGCCATTCCACCCATGACGATGGGATAGTCGATTTCAAACAGTTCAGTCACCCTGTTCTTCATACTTTTTCACTCCCAATAAAAGTTCTGCGACGGCCACGGTTCTGTCATTCACCACAGCTTTAGCTTTCACCTTCACCACATTCAACTTTTTTTCGATTATCTCGATCTCGTACCTTAGAACATCACCTGGTTGAACTGGCAATTTGAACCTAGCGTTGTCTATTCCTAGAAAGAGCGGTATCAATTTTTCCTCAGGTTTCAACAATAACAACCCTGCGGTCTGCGCCATGCCCTCTATGATCATTACACCTGGATAAATGGGGTAGTTTGGGAAGTGACCCAGAAAAAATATTTCAGAAACAGTGATGTTCTTGACTGCCACGATTCGCTTTTCATCTTTTTCTATCACTTTGTCAACCAGTAATATAGGGAACCTGTGTGGCAGGATACGGAGTATTTCATTCACATTCAACCTTCATACCTCCCAATGACGATGGAAACATTGTGCCCCCCAAAACCGAAAGAGTTCTTAACGAAATTTTTGATGTTCAAACTCAACGGCTCCTTTCCAACAACATTGATTTTCACGTCGGGATCCTTTTCATCCAAGTTCGGCATAGCGTGGAGAAAATTTTCTTGCATTTCTAGAATCCCAATAACTGTCTCTGCAGCAGCCGCCGCACCAAGCAAGTGCCCCATGAGCGCTTTGGCACTGTTCACAAAAACGTTACTTCCAAAAACTCTTTCTATCGCTTTTGCTTCTGAAACATCTCCTGCAGGAGTACTCGTAGCGTGACAACTCACATATTGAACATCTCTCGGTGAAATCTTCGCATCTTCCAAGGCAAGCCTCATAGCTTTTTCTGCACCAACTCCATCAGGATCTGGGGCACTCATGTGATATGCATCATCGTTCATTCCAAATCCTTTTATCTCAGCGATTATGTTTGCTTTTCTCTCGAGCGCTATCTCTTCCGATTCGAGGATGAGAATAGCTCCTCCCTCTCCCATGACGAAACCATCGCGTTGAACATCGAACGGTCTAGAAGCTTTTTGAGGTTCATCGTTCCTCATCGAGAGAGCGCGCATACTTGCAAACCCAGCCAAGGGAAGAGGAGCAATGGTCGCTTCAGCGCCTCCCACGATAGCTACATCTGCATAACCATGTTTGATCAGCATGGCTCCAAGAGCTATGGAATGTCCCGAAGAGGCACATGCGCTCACCGGTGCGAAGTTGATACCCTTCAGTCCGTACTCAATTGAGATGATTCCAGACGCCATATTTATGAGCAACATAGGTATCAAAAATGGACTCACTTTCGAAGCCCCACCTGCGAGGAATTTGTTGTTCTCTACATCTAAAGTGATGAATCCTCCCATACCTGAGCTTACGAGTACCGCCGTCTTCTCAGAAAAGACAGATAGATCTATTCTTGATTGTTCTAAAGCTTCTTTGAAAGCGGCAAGAGCAAAATGGACAAACCTATCAGTTCTACGCGCAAGTTTTTTATCCATATATTTCTCAGGATCGAAATGCCTAACTTCGGCGGCAATTTTAACAGGGAGATTGCTCGCATCAAAGCTGCTGATTCGTTCAACAGCTACAACGGATCTCTTCATATTCATTGTCACTTCTTCCTTACCAATCCCCAACGGACAGACTATTCCCATTCCCGTGACCACAACGCGTCTCATATCGATCACTCCTTTGATTTGTACTTAGTTCCATGCGAATTATATTGAGCAAAGAAAAGGGCCGTCAAAGTGGCCCTTTTAGAATGAAAAAATATGATCTTGTTTTTTTAACACAACGAAAGCTTATTCCCAAATAATCCATTGAAACGCCTTTTCATACACCTGGAGTCAAACAATGAACTTCAGTTTTTATGGTCTATAAACCTTTTACCTCACCTTCTCTGCTGTTCGACGATGAGGTTTTGAACAAAACTACAGAGGATTATGCTTCCTTAGTTTACACTAAATACATTTTTTCTTCATATCTGATAAACCTCCACTTTCCGAGAACATGGTTCAAGGAAAACAACACTCGCTTTCTCAGCGATGTACCCACTACCATCGCCAGGGTTTATCAAAAGGCACTTACCGACCTCCTTGATATCGGTTTTATGTGTGTGACCATAGAAGATGAAATCATAATGTTGAGATTGCAATAAGGCATCCAGTGCAAAAGGTTCATGCATCATTGCTATTCTTCTCTCGCCAACCAAGAACTCAATTGGACCTTTCACGATCCGACCTGAGGACCTTTGGCTGAGAAGAAGTATTTCTCCGTCGTTGTTTCCAAAAACCCCATAGAATTCAGCATTGAATTTCAGAAACTTATTCAGAGAGAACGGAGAAACTATGTCACCGCAGTGAAAAATGTGTGTCACGTCACGTTTTCTTGCTTCTTCCAAGAACTTGTCGATGTTGTGCAAATTATCGTGTGTGTCAGAGATTATGAGCCACATTTTTTCACCCCCCGCACATTACATTTTAATCCGCAAAGAGAGCTAAACAATTTTGGTTGAAAGTACAGAAAGCTACTAACGTTGTGGTCAAAGAACTCAGGTTCACGGAATGGACTTCCAACCTGTTACTGTAGAGAATATAAAGATTCTGGCCTACAATTTTCATCGCTACTGGAAGGTTGGAACTGACTTGACTTAGCTGGTTACTATCAGTTCTTCCAAGATAGACTCCTTTACCAAATATTCCCAAGCAAAAGAGGTCTCCTGAAGCATCAACTAACCTCACATCGTTTTGAACGATTATGCTTCGAATAGGGTTAAGACCATTTTGATCACATCCATGAATTTCAACGAGGTAGTTGTTATTCCTGTAACAAGACACGAAAACCAAGCCACCACGTGCGAATATCCTTTGCGCGCCATCGATGTTTTTTGTATCGATCAGTTGTAGAGTTTCAGGGTTTAGTATTCGCACTGTTGTACCACTGAGAACTAACAAATGACGGTCGAGACTGATATAGGTTCCACTCATCTGAGTTGAGGTAGCATCGGCTAAGTTGTACAGATTGACCCTTCTCACCACATTGGATGCGATTTGAGCGAGGTATCTGTCATTCAAGTCAAAGTTGGAGGAGAACAACAAAAGATCGTGTCTCTGTGAACTAGTTATCTTCAGATCCTCGGTACTCAATCTCACCACCGAATTATTCGTAACAACAAACAGGTCATTCCCTACCGCTCGAACAGCCTTTATATCTCTTGAAACGTAGTTTGAAACTTTTTGTTCAACGCGTGATCCGTTGAGCCCACATCTAATCACATTTCCATCCTGCAAAGCTACAAAGATACGTGGGATATCTCTTACGACAGTGAACATCTTTGAAAAACCACTGTGCTTTCCTTCAAAGCTCACAACATTGAACACGTAATTGTACTCAGCATTCTCAACAACGTCTCTGTCCAGATAAAAAGTTTCTGTTCCTTCAAAGATCCTTATCCAATGATCTTCTTCTCCTTTATAGATTTGATACAGAGAAGCGCCTTCCACAGGCTCCCAGGAAATCAGAATGCCTTCTTCAACGTTCGTTAACGTAGCTGAAGAAACTGTCTTTATAAAGTCTGCTTCGATTATCACCTTTATATTCCCAAAATGATTCACAGTGAAAGAATACTTGTTCAACCTTCCTGGTTGTAGCTCAATCCCGAAGAAACCTTTCTCTGGCCAGACGAGCATCTGTCTTTCCATTTGATCATACAAAGTGAACTTCGCGTTCCATACGGCACTCGAAAGGTTCTCAAACTGAAAAGTGGCGATTCCATTCTGAAAATTTCTCTCCTCGATCCGTATATCGTTAGAATAACTCAGTTCCAATTTCACACGAGCAACTTCAGTTGAAACAACAGAAATATTGATTTGTAAGCCAGCGGTATTCAAAAGCATAGGTACATTCACCGTATTTTCCACGTTTGGAAGCACTTCCACCTGCGTTTGGCCGACGTATAGAACGTGGTCTTGATCGTCTTTCAGTGTAACCGAAACACTCCAAACACCTTTCTCGATGGATTGAAAACTAATATCACTCTGGCTTGGAAACTCAAAAGTTCGGGAAATAATCCTTGAACCTTTGCTGAGTATTATGACACCGTGACTTGGTCCCACTTCTGGTATAGCTTTAGGCATGGAAATCTTGACAACGAGAGTCCCTGTTTCCTCGCGCAACGAAAAAGTACATGAAGTGACCGCTAAAATCAAACAAAAAATGAGCAAGAAACAAGCCCTTGCCAAAATCAACACCCCCAACAAGTAGATGTTCGATCTAAATAGATGTTCGACCTATCGTGATTTTATCAACGATTGGAGCAAGTTATGGTCATTTTGTTTAATTATTTGACTGTTCAATGTTTTAACTGTATAATAGCTTTGGTGATGAATGTGGAAGGAAGAAAAATTGTGGAAGCCATTATCGAGTTGACCTTGACTTTTTCGAAAATGATCAAGTTTCATCCAGAACTAGAAAAATTGCGTGCAGTAGAGCTTTACACATTGTTCTATTTGCTCAGACATGGTCCATGCAAAATGAAAGATCTCGCCCAAGCCCTCTCCATGACGAAAGCGAACATTACACATTTGGTGGATGCTCTCGAACGGAAAGGTTTTGTTCAAAGAATCTTGAACGATTTGGATAGGAGGATCGTTCATGTTTATGTAACAAATTATGGGAAGAAGATTTACGATGAATTGATAGAAGAGTTGTCTAAGCTAGTCGAAAATGTCGCTTCTAAATTGAAACCGGCAGATTTAGTCATCATTTCACGAGGCTTCGAAAAATTCCTCGCAGAATTTTCTGGTTCTAAGGGGGGAACAAAATGATCGCTGTGACTGGTGGCACAGGGCATCTTGGAAATGTGCTCGTTCGAAAACTGGTCGAAACTGGTGAAAGAGTGAGAGTTTTGGTAGCACCTTTTGAGGACATCAAACCGTTGGAAGGTTTGAACGTAGAAATTGCAAGAGGCGATATAAGGGATCGAAACTTAATCAACAATTTTTGTGAAGGAGCAAGTATCGTTTTCCACCTAGCAGCAGTCATATCGATCTTTGGCAAGAATAATTTGGTCTACGACGTGAACGTGAACGGGACCAGAAACGTTATAGATTCCTGCTTGAGACATCGCTCAAGACTGGTCTATGTGAGTTCAGTTCACGCTTTTGCAGAGCTCCCTAAAGGTTCTCTCATCGATGAAACCGTACCGATAGATCCCAATAGGGTGACAGGGACGTATGCGAAATCCAAAGCGATTGCAACCAACTTAGTCTTAGAAGCAACCAAACGTGGTCTCGATGCCGTGATAATGTGTCCAACTGGCATCATAGGCCCGTACGATTGGCGCATATCTGAAATGGGTAATTTGTTGTTACTCCATTTGAGCGGAAAATTGAGAGTCCTAATGGAAGGTGGCTTCGATTTTGTGGATGTGCGAGATGTCGCAAACGCTTTGATAGTTGCTTCCAAAAAGGCAAAGAGTGGAGAAATTTTCATAATTGGTGGCACATACATAACTGTGCGCGCTCTGATCCAATTGCTCGATAAGATTGAACCGAAGCATTCTGTGAAATTGTTTTTGCCGATTTGGCTTGCTAGAATCATCTCCTATTTCACAACACTTGGTCGTTTCTTCGATAAAAAAGTGCCTCTCACACCCTATGCAGTGTTCACGCTCAGTAGGAACTATATCTACTCACATGCAAAAGCAGCAAGAGAGCTTAGCTACATACCAAGACCTATAGAAGACTCGTTGAGAGATACAATAATGTGGCTTAAATCTTCTTTTGATCTCACACTGAAGATCGCACACGATAGCATTTGATCATTACTCCTTGACTATCTTCATTATACGTTCGCGCAGTTGTGTTTCATAATCCGGCTGTATTTTTTCGTACTCTTGCTCGAACAAGGGTGAAGAGATCAAAAAATCGGCACTCGAACGGTTGATAGCCACTGGAATATTGTAAACTGTGGCGAGCCTTATCAAAGCTTTGATATCGACGTCGTGCGCGAGTGGTTCGAGTGGATCCCAAAAGAATATGAGGACATCTATCTCACCTTCAGCGATCTTCGCCCCTATTTGTTGATCGCCCCCAAGGGGTCCACTTTTGAACTTGTACACTTTCAACCCCGTTCTCTCCTCAATCAAGGTACCTGTCGTACCGGTGGCATACAGTTCGTGTTTGGATAGAGTACCTTTGTTGAACTCAACCCACTCAATCAAATCTTTCTTCATTCGATCGTGTGCAACCAGTGCTATTCTTTTTTTCTTTGAAAGCTTGATTCGTTGCAAATTCACCACCCCCACGGTTTTATTGTAAACTCGGGAAGTTAAAATTCAAATTGGGGTGAGAGGAATTGAATCGAAAGATAGCTATACTCTTCCTCATCATTACTGCAATATTGTGGAGTTTAGGAGGGTTACTCATAAAACTTGTGAACTGGAATCCCATCGCCATAGCTGCAGGTCGAAGCATCATATCTGCTCTTCTGATGCTCGCCTACGTGAGAAAACCTAAGTTTAACTGGAGTCGTGATCAAATACTTGCCGCCCTTTTTTACTTCGGTACAGTCACACTATTTGTGACAGCAAACAAGTTCACCACTGCTGCGAATGCCATACTCTTACAGTACGGTGCCCCAGTCTACGTTGCCATTTTCGCACCATTAATTCTGAAAGAGAAAACGAAAACTGCCGATTGGATCGCTATAGCTTTCGCTCTGTTTGGAATGACTCTGTTCTTTTTCGACGAACTTGAGGTCAAGAATTTGTTTGGTATAGTCATCGCCGTCGCAAGTGGTGTTTCATTCGCCTTGTACATCATCTTTATGAGAAAACAGAAAGATGCTTCGCCCATAGATTCAACGCTATTAGGAAATATTTTGACAGCGTTGGTTGGACTTCCATTCATATTCAGTCAAAGCTTTGAATTTCAAAACGTTCTAGGGATCGTCCTTCTTGGAACCGTGCAGCTCGGTCTTTCTTACATACTTTACTCCATAGCGATAAAATACGTCGAAGCACTTGAAGCGATACTGATTCCAATAATCGAACCGATACTCAATCCAATCTGGGTGTTCCTTGCATTCGGTGAGAAACCAGGAAGTTGGGCGTTGCTTGGTGGTATCATTGTTCTTTCTTCTGTTACGTTACGATACTCAGTGCCGCTGTTGGTAAGAAATTTCAACACAACAAAATGATCACAAAATGAGCAGTGTTACAAAAAGCAATCTAGAGAGGATTCATCTCTCACGTTGCTATTAGAGAAATTAAACTGTTTCCCTGACGATCCATTTACCACTGACCAGTTTGACTCCAAGATAAACGAACGGTGTATCGATCAACGCAATTATGAATTTCACCACATATTGAGAGAAAATCATCCTCAAAAGTACGTTCCCTGGTACAACATTAAAGAAAGCTATCGTTATGAACACACACGTGTCTATGAATTGTGAAACGATAGTGGAAAAGTTGTTCCTCATCCACAAGTATCTCCCTTCAGTGATTCTCTTCCACAAATGGAAAGCCCAAACATCATGAGTCTGTGAGAGAACATAAGCGATCATGCTGGCAAGAACTATCCTTGGTGTAGAAGAAAACACTTTCACGAAAGCTTCATTTTGCTCAAAGAGACTCGCCGGTGGATAAACTGTGACGATTTTTGAATAAAGAACTAATACTACGGAAACAAAGAAACCAGACCATACGATCTTCTGAGCCACCTTTTTGCCATAAACTTCGGTTACAATATCTGTGATAGAAAAGGTGATGGGATAACACAACACTGCAATTGGAACGACGAACGGACCGAGATTCACCAGTTTCGAAGCAGTTATATTCGATGCAACTATCGCGAAGATGAAAATACTTGTCAACACTATGAGCTTTTCATTCAATCGTTCCACGCTCGTACCCTCCCAGATCTCCCATTTGCGTAGTTGTTTTGATACCTCCACGAATATTGTATATCACGGTCACCCTTAGCCTATTGGTTTTAAGAATTTTTTTCAGATCCTCATATATCCTCTTGGTGACTTCTTCTTGATATATTCCAACATTTCTGAAGCTAACGAAGTAGTATTTGAGAGATTTGAGCTCGACGATTTTACCGCCGTCTGGATAGTACTCTATGATGACTCTTCCTATATCCGGTAAACCAGAGAAAGGACACACGGCGGAGAACTCATCAGTTTCAATCTTGATGTATTCGTCTTTTCCATCAAATTCTATGGTTTCCAAAAAATCAGTTCTTATCGCTTCGTACCCTTCAAAGTTGAAAATCCTTCCCTCAGCTTTCGGCACGATATCGCCTCCTCCAAGAAGTTAAGTGTAGCACTTTTTTGGAAGATTTGAAGCCTCCTGACTGCATGGAGTGTGATCGTGAAATCCATATGGTCATCTTACTTCAAAATGAATGCTGGGGACTTCGAAAACTATCAGTTAACATTCTCTGGTCTTGCTTGTGCTATCATAGTTGGGGTATGTGAAATATTGTAATGACATTTCTGAGAGGGGGTGTTCTCATGAAAAGGTTCTTACTTTCGTTGCTTTTGCTATCGATTTCCATCGCACTCTCAGCAGAGTTCCTTGTGGAAGATGAACTTTTGACACCGGAGCCTTCGCCAAAATGGGGTGGAACTCTCAGACTTGTTTTGCCTTCTACACCGGAATCTTTCTTGATGTATGGTACGCTCGATTCTTCAACTTACAGTATCACGATGGGACCTATGTTTTCACCACTGGTGGAGATGCATCCTGTAACGAACGAAATCAAGCCAGCCCTTGCAAAGTCTTGGACAGTTTCATCCGATGGTAAAGAGGTGACATTTCATCTGCGAGAAGCTTACTGGTCGGACGGAAAACCCATCACGTCAGACGATGTGATCTTTACGTTCAAGTATTTCGTGATGAACCAGTTTGCACGCGGTAACTCGATAGACAGATTCACTATACCCGATGAGAAAGGTGTCAACAAAATGATTGAGTGGATCAAGATCGACGACAAAACAGTGAAAGCATTACTTCCCTCTCCTTACGGAGCATTCTATACTGTGCTGTCCCACGTTTACATCTATCCAAAACACAAACTTGAACCTCTCATTGACAAAAACGACCTTGGATCCGTCAATAAAATCTGGCTGTCCAACACCGATCCCAAAGAGATCGTTGTGAACGGACCGTTCAAACCTGTTCAACTCATCACCGATCAAAAACTCATTTTAGAGAGAAATCCCAACTTCTGGAAAGTCGACAAGTATGGATACAGACTACCATACTTTGACAAAATTGAGTATTTGATCATCAGGGACGAACAAGTGAGGCTCGCCAAGTTCATGGCTGGAGAGATAGACTTCATGGCGATATCTTCGAGGGACTATCCGATGCTGAAGGAACAGGAATTGGCTGGCAAGACACCGTACGTGGTTTACGCTACACAACCCAATCAACCTACACCAAGTCCGATACACATCTCCTTCAACTTCGATGTGGATGATCCCGAGTTGAAAGAACTGTTCAGAAAACTTGAATTCAGAGAAGCTATGGAATATGCTCTCAACAGGCAAAGGATCATAGAAGAGGTATTCGCGGGCCTCGCTATACCAGATGCAGGTTTGATGCTTCCATCGAACAAGGCTTTCTACAACCCCAAGATAGAACAACTCCTCAGACCTTATGATCTAAAAAAAGCTAATGAATTACTGGATAAGATAGGATTGACGAGGAGAGACAGAGAAGGTTACAGGCTCTTCACGACTGGGAAGAGAGTCGAGTTCAATTTGCTTGTGCAGAGTTCTCCGAAAGAATACCAAGATGTTGCACTCATCTTCGCTGAGGATCTCAGAAAAATAGGTATAAAGGTGAACCTACAAATACTGGATGCTTCGTTGGTTGGCCAGATGTTCGGCGCGGGGAATTTCCAAGCTGGAATCAGAGCGTTCGGGAATCAACCAGACCCACAATTGAGAAAAGCGATCTGGCAACCTGGGACTCAGCTGTACTATTGGCATTACTCAACGATGGACAAGACTAAAACACCCCCACAACCTGTGTTCGAAAACATGTTCGACTGGGAAAAGAGGATATGGGAATTGTTTGAAAAAGGTCAAGTGGAGATGGATCCAGTTAAAAGAAAAGCTTACTACGACGAATGGCAGGAACTGTATCACATCTATCTACCTGTGATTTTCGTGTGTAAAGGCATGAACATTTGGGGTTTCAACAAAAATTTGGGTAATGCAGGCTTAACGAAAGAAGGCATGTTACGCTTCACGGTCTGGACAAGTTACAGGAAGTGAACTGAGGCTCCCCGTTAGGGGGAGCCTTCCTTCAGGGTGATTCAACGTGTGGTCCTTCGTATTGAGAAGAATTCTGATCATGATACCTATGATGTTCTTCATCTCAGTTATATGTTTCATTGTAACTGAACTTCAACCGGGAGATTTTCTTTCACAGTATTTGGAAAATCCAAGGATATCGCCTCAACAAATTGAGACATTGAGAAGGGAATTGGCTCTCGATAAACCTGCTCATCAGAGGTATTTAATATGGATAAAGAACATCGTTACCAAGGGGGATTTTGGATACTCTTTTTCCTATCAGCGTCCCGTTGTCGAATTGATTTGGGAAAGACTTGGTTGGACCGTTGCAATTTCGATTTTAACGATAGGTTTTCAGTGGCTCTTCGCAACACTCATGGGGATCTATTCAGCTTTACATCCATACAGAGCGGGTGATTACACTCTCTCCATTTTGGGGTTCGTAGGTCTTTCCATACCGGAGTTTTTCCTCGCACTGGTTTTAATGTACCTTACACTGAAGCTCGGTGGTACAACAGTCGGTGGGCTGTTTTCACCACAGTTTATAGGATCTCCGATGAGTTGGGCAAAGTTCATCGATCTTTTGAAACATCTGTGGCTTCCCATAGTTGTTATAGGTTTGAGCGGGCTCGCGGGATTGATGAGGATCATGCGTGGTAACATGCTGGACGTGCTAGGCTCACCTTTCGTAACGGCTCTGAGAGCTCGAGGTTTGGACGAGAAAACGATCAGAAGGCATGTAATAAAAAACGCGTTGAACCCGTTAGTGAGTATTGCAGGTATGGAACTTCCAAACGTGTTCAGTGGAACGATCATCGCTTCGATCGTTCTAAATCTTCCCACGATAGGTCCATTTTTTTACAACGCCCTGCTGAACCACGATCAATATTTAGTAATGACCTTCCTCATGTTCATAGCGATCATCACGCAAATTGGGAACTTACTTGCTGACATCGCACTTGCTTTGCTTGATCCAAGGATAAACATCAGTTGAGGTGAGATCATGAACACGTGGCAGAGAGTTTTCTATCAATTCAAAAAGCACAAACTTGGTCTTGTGGGATTGTGGATACTCGTGTTTTTATACATTCTGATCATCCTTGCAGACTTCATATCACCGTACAACTTTACCGAATCGCACAGCAGATTCACCTACGCACCCCCAACGAAGATCAGGTTCTTTCACCAAGGAAAATTTAGAGGACCTTTCGTGTACGCCTTGAAGAGAACTAGAGATCCGGTGACATTCATGGTGAAGTATCAAGAAGACAGATCAAAAATCTATCCGGTGAAATTGTTCGTGCAAGGGGAAAAATACAAATTCTGGGGTTTGTTTGAAACAAATCTTCATCTGTTTGGCATAGAGGTCGATTCGAACGAGATGATGCTACTTCTTTTTGGGGCAGACAGGTTCGGCCGAGATCTATTCTCGAGGATCATCCACGGTGGTAGGGTTTCTCTGACGGTGGGGCTCGTGGGCACGTTCATCAGCGTTTTGATAGGTTCAATCGTTGGTTCGATATCAGGTTATTACGGTGGTTGGATAGATGTGCTCATACAAAGATTCATAGAACTACTCAGATCTTTTCCAAGAATTCCTCTGTGGCTTGCTCTCTCTGTGATACTACCACCGAGCTGGCCGAGCACGTGGGTTTATTTTGGTATCGTGGTCGTGTTGTCATTGATAGGTTGGATGGGTATAGCACGTGTAGTGAGAGGTATGACACTCAGTTTGAGAGAGAAGGAGTTCGTGCTAGCGGCAAAAGTCGCTGGCGTGTCGAATTTCAAGATCATTACGAAGCATCTGATCCCAAACATGATGAGTTATCTCATTGTGGTTTCGACACTCTCTGTGCCTGGCATGATACTGGGCGAGAGCGCCATAAGTTTCCTTGGACTGGGAATAAAGGAACCTATGACCAGCTGGGGTTTGTTACTGAACCAGGCCCAATCATTGACAGCACTTTCTACAAGTCCTTGGCTTTTGATACCCGGTTTTTTCATCATGATCTCAGTCTTGGCGTTCAACTTCGTTGGTGATGCCCTGAGGGATGCCTTGGATCCATACAGGACGGTTGAGAAGATATGAAATTACTCGAGATAATGAACCTGAAAGTTTATTTCAACACACTCGACGGACTTGTGAAAGCTGTAGATGGTGTTTCGTTCACACTCAACGAGGAAGAGACCCTCGCGATCGTTGGTGAATCGGGTTGTGGTAAGACCGTGACCGCGCTCGCGATTTTGGGTTTAGTCAAAAGAGCCTTCGTTGAAGGTAGCATAACTTTTCGTGGGGTCGAACTGACGAAACTTTCTGAGGAGGAGTTTCGAAATATACGTGGTAAAAGAATCTCTATGATTTTTCAAGAACCGATGGCTTCTTTCGATCCTCTCTATAGTATTGGAAAACAAATGATGGAAGTTGCGATGAAACATTTAAACACTTCTGAAGAAGAAGCGAGGAATCTTTGCCTCGAGATGCTGAAAAAAGTTCAAATTCCTCTTCCAGAGCAACGTTTCAATCAATATCCTCATCAAATGAGTGGGGGGATGCTTCAAAGGATAATGATAGCTTATGGCCTTGCTGACGAATCCTGACATCGTGATTGCGGATGAACCCACCACAGCTTTGGACGTGACCATACAAGCACAGGTACTCAATTTGTTCAAAGATCTTCAAGGGCAGTTTCGTATGTCTGTAATCTTCATCACCCACGATCTTGGAATCGTCGCAGAGATCGCCGATAAGGTACACGTGATGTACGCTGGAAA